>CAJUJQ010000102.1 GCA_910586575.1 uncultured Clostridia bacterium
CGGATGGCGGGCAGGGTGGGTGAATACGGCAAATCTTTTCATTCGCGAGTATAATCGGCTTATTTGTCGCCGCGTGAATGCGGTTTAGCTTAATTTATCAGCCGGACTGCCGCTGTGTCAACCGCTTTGCGCGGACGGAGGACAGTAGAAAACCGGCGCGGGAGAAATATCAAATATTTACGGTTCCGCATCAACAAAAAGCCTGTGCCAGGGGAGCGTTCCCCAAGCATAGGCTTTCGGTATTTTGATATCACTGCGGTTCACCGTCTTTCCGTTGGGGAAACGGTTTCCATTTCACCGGCGCGGCTTTTTTGCGCGCGCGGAGGTCGCGGAAGAATACGCGCAGTGCTTCGGCGCATTCCGCTTCCAGCACGCCGGGCACGACCTCCGGGCGGTGGTTATAAGGCAGCTCAAACAGGTTCACCAGCGTGCCGCACGAACCCGCCTTCGGGTCGGGCGCGCCGTAGTAAACCGTCTGGATGCGGGAATTGATGATAGCGCCCGTGCACATGGGGCAAGGCTCAAGCGTCACGTAAAGGTCACAGCGGTGCAGCCGCCAGCCGCCCAGCCTGCGGCAGGCTTTGTGGATGGCTTCAAGCTCGGCGTGGCAGAGCGCGTCCTTTTTGGTTTCACGGCGGTTGCGGCCCCTGCCGACAATCACACCGTCGCAGACCACAACGCAGCCGACCGGTACTTCTCCCTCATCGGCGGATTTTTTCGCCAGACGGAGCGCGGCTTTCATGTATTTTTCGGATTCGGTCAAAGGGGAACCTCCCGGCTGTCAAAGATAAAAACGAAAAGCTCACAGCTTCGCAAGCAGGCGCGGCTTCGCTTCGTCGAATTCCGCACGGGTTAAGTAGCCGCGGTCTACCAGGTTCGCGAGGATTTCCAGCTGTTCGGCTGGAGAAGTTTCCCGCTCCGGGCGCGGGTTGTCCTCCGCTGCGGCGCGTTTTTCTGGAAGCAGCGATTCAAAAACCGTTATCGCGTCGGCGGCAAACCGCAGGATGTACAAGGTATGGTCGTGGTTCACCCGGAGTTCCAGCACGCGCTCGTCATGTTCGAACGTTTCCAATCGGAGCGGTTCCTGATGAACCTCTACCCGGTCATCCAGGTCACAGGCGTGGATTTCATTACCGAACAGCAGCCGCTCCCCAAAAGACAGCTCGCGGGCTTTCAAATGGGGTTTCCCGCCGGTTATGCGCTGCTCGGTGCGGATTTCACCGGCAAGCTGAAAGGATTCGATTTCGGAAACCGGCAGACAGCCCAGCTTCACCGAGCGGGCGCGGCAGTACAGCGCGTTCTCGCGCTGCTGGAAAAACAGCTGCGCATCCTGCCGCCAGATATGGTAGCCCAGCGAAGTTTTCGGCAGAAGCGGGCTGTCCTCCAGCAAGCGGATGGACTGGATTTTTTCGGGACGGTCAAACATGCCATAGAGCGGCTTAACCGAAAAGCCCCAATCCGTCAGGGTTTTGAGGCTGCCGGAGGTGTTGCCAATGCGGAACACGGTTTCCGCGGCGCGCCCGCCTGAAACCCGCAGCAGCAAATCGGGGACGTCATACGCGGACAGGATTCCCACATCCGGCGTCCCGGCCTGCGGGACGGGCAGCAGCACGGCTTCGGTCTGTGCACGCCGGAATTCCAGCGGCAGCGCGCGGGACAGCGTCTCGTCGCTTTCCTGCTCGGCAATGAGGTCGGGCAGGAAACACAGCCGGTCGCCCGTAATGCGTAATTTCCACCTGGGGAATGCGAAGGCGCGGTTTGGCTCACAGGACGCCCAAAGGATGTCCCCGGCCTGACGAAAGGCTTCGCACGCAGCGCGGAACTCGGTGCGGGCACGGGACTCCGGTACCGGCTCGGGCGCGGCTTGAAAGCGGTCAAAAATACCCATTTTAGCGCTCCCGGTGTTATACCATCATCTGGCGGCGGCGGGAAAGGTTAATGGTGCCGTCCTGCATGTCCTGTAAACGCTCCAGGCAGTTGCCCGTGCCGTATGCCACGCACGAGACCGCGTCCTCAGCCACCCGTGTCGGGATGCCGGTCTTGGTTGCAATCAGGTTTGCAAAGCCCCAAATCAGCGAGCCGCCGCCGGTCATGACAATACCGTTGGTCGAAATATCGCTGGTCAGTTCGGGCGGGGTGCGTTCCAGCACCGAGTGGATCGCCTCAACAATCGCGGCAGTGACTTCCTCAAAGGCCTCCATGATTTCCGTCGATTTGACCGTAAAGGTGCGGGGCAGGCCGGTCATCAGGCAGCGCCCCTTGATTTCCATGGTCAGCTCCTCCGGGCGGGCGTATACACAGCCAATCTGCCGCTTGATTTCCTCCGAGGTGCGGTCGCCAATCAGGACATTGTGCTTGCGGCGGATATACTTGACAATCGCGTCGTCAAATTTGTCCCCGGCAATCTTGATGGAGGTCGATTCTACAATGCCGCCCAGTGAAATGACCGCGATATCGGTCGTGCCGCCGCCGATATCGACCACCATGTTGCCGTCAGCCTTGGCGATGTCCAGCCCCGCGCCCATTGCCGCCGCGACCGGTTCCTCTACCAGGAATACCCGCTTTGCGCCTGCCTGGGTGCCCGCGTCAATCACGGCGCGTTCCTCCACCTCGGTAATAATCGACGGGACGCAGATGACCAGGTTCGGCTTGAACAGCCGGAAACCGAGCACCTTGCGGATAAATTCCTTAATCATGCGCTCGGTCATTTCATAGTCGGAAATGACGCCCTCACGGAGCGGTCGGATGGCAACGATGTTGCCCGGCGTGCGGCCCAGCATCTGCTGTGCTTCCTCGCCGACGGCAAGCATTTTTCCGGACTGCTTGTCTACCGCGACGACGGACGGCTCATTGAGCATAATGCCCTTGCCTTTCACATATACGAGCACCGACGCTGTGCCCAGGTCAATGCCGATATCACTCGAGAATAACATAGAATGCCCACCAATCTTTCAGAATTCAAAAATCAGGGCTGCGCGCAAAAAGCCCTTTTTAGGGAATCTCTCCTTTATTATATACAGAATTACCGTGGATATCAATGGGAAATCGGACGAAAAATGCAATTTTTATAAAATATACCCGAAAACATGCTCCGCGAAAAACCATCGCAGCCGCTCCTTCGTCCTGCCATCCTTTTGGTGGGACGAAGCAGTACGCAAAAACGGTAATGACCGCACCCATTCCCCGCCGCAGCGGAAAAAGGGATTCCAAAGGGACGAGTCCCTTTGGCGCCCGCCGCGCAGGCGTGGGAGTCCAGAGGGCAAAGCCCTTTGGCGCTGTCCGCGCAGGACGCCCGCCGCGCAGGACGCCCGCCGCGCAGGCGAAGCTTACAGCAGCGGCTCCGCCGTGACGCCCTTCAAGCGGAGCTTGAGCGCGGAATAGCGGCGGCCCCGTGTGTTGTTGACCACCATGGAATGTAAAATTTCCGAGGAACCGACAATCACCAGCAGCTTTTTGGCGCGGGTGATGGCGGTATAGAGGATGTTCCGCGTCAGCAGGCGGGGGTTTGTGCCCGGGGACAGCGCGACGACAACCGCGTCAAACTCGCTGCCCTGCGCCTTATGTACGGTCATGGCATAGGCAAGCTCCAGCTCACCCAGCATATCGAAGGTATAGGTTGCAAGCTTGTCGTCAAAGCGGACGGTCAGGCATTCCTGTGACGGGAAAATCTGTACGATTTCGCCGACGTCGCCGTTGAACATGCCGCAGCCGTCCTCGCTGCCGTCCATGCGCTCCCACACAATATCATAGTTGTTGCGCACCTGCATCACCCGGTCGCCGCTGCGGAATACCGTGTCTCCGAAGCGCTTTTCCTCTTTGCCCTCGCCGGGGGGGTTGAGCACCTCCTGAAGGGTGCGGTTGAGCTGCACCGTGCCCGCGCCCTGCCTGCGGGAGGGGGTCAGCACCTGGATTTGGGACGGGGAAAAGCCATAGTGCCGGGGCAGCCGCGTCGAGCAAAGCCCGGCTACGGTTTCGATGATATCCGCGGGGTTGGACTTGCGCATGATGAAGAAATCCCCGTCCCGGCCGGAGGCAGCCGGCATCTGCCCGGTGTTGATGGCGTGCGCGTTCATGACGATATCGCTTTCGCGCGCCTGCCGGAAAATCTCGGTCAGCTGGATGGTCGGCACGCGCCCGGAGCCGATGGCGTCCCGCAGGAAGTTGCCGGGGCCGACCGGCGGAAGCTGGTCGGCATCGCCCACCAGCACCAGGCGCGCCCCGTGCGGCAGCGCTTCCACCAGCGCCTGCATCAGCTGGATATCGACCATGGAAACCTCGTCGAGCACCACAGCGTCACATTCGAGCGGGTTGGTGCGGCAGCGCTGGAACGCCAGCCGCCCCATGCCGCCCTGGTACCCAGCCTCAAGCAGCCGGTGGATGGTTTTGGCTTCCATGCCGCACAGCTCGGACAGCCGCTTGGCGGCGCGCCCGGTCGGCGCAGCCAGTACCACATTCACGCCGATTGCTTCAAAGATGCGCAGCATCCCGCGCACGGTGGTTGTTTTGCCGGTGCCGGGGCCGCCGGTCAGGATGACAAGGCCATTTTTGGCGGCGGCGATAATCGCTTCCCGCTGAAGCGGCGCGTATTGCATATCGCTGTCCATTTCCAGTGCGTGAAGCAGCTCGTCTACATCGAAATCATATTGATAGTTATTTTCAGCCATGCGGGAGAGATAGTCGGAAAGGAAGGTCTCGGCCTCGTGCATCGCGCGCAGATAAACCACGTCGCGCCCGACCAGCAGCTCTCGGATCAGCTGTCCCTGCGCGGCAAGGCGCTGCATCCCTTCGGAGATATGCGCTTCGCTGACGGTGATATCATCGCCCGAGAGCAGCCGCGCGGTAGTCGCCACGACCTTTGCGGTCGGGATAAAGGTGTGCCCGTTGTCGAGGTTGACCGACATGGTGTAGAGGATGCCCGCGTCAACCCGTTCCGGGGCGAGCATCGACAGGCCAAGGCTGGCGGCGAGGTCGTCCGCAACCTTGAAATCGACCTGGTAATAATCGTCGCAGAGCAGGAACGGGTTGGCGGTCAGGGCATCGACCGCAGCCGTGCCGAGGCGTTTATAAAGGCGGGCGGTCAGCTCAAGCGGCAGCTCGTTCTCACTCAAGAAATCCATCAGCTGGCGCAGCTCGGACTGTTCCTGGAACTGCCGCCCGATTTCACGCGCCTTTTTGGCGGTAATGCCGCGGATTTCGGTCAGGCGCTCCGGCTCATCGGCGAGCACGCGGAAGGTATCCTCCCCGAAGGTTTTGGCGATGCGCGCGGCGAGCCGGGGGCCGATGCCCTTGAGCAGGCCGGACCCCAGATAGTCGGCAATCCCCTTGACATCCGTCGGCAGGCTGCGCTCGAAGCTGTCCGCCGCAAACTGGTCGCCGTAGGACGGATGGCTGACCCATTTGCCGCTGAGGGTCAGCTCCTCGCCCAGGCCGACGCCGGGCAGGCAGCCGGTCGCGGTGATTTCCTCGCCGTCCGGCGCGGTCAGCCGCAGAACGGTATAGCCGTTTTCGGCATTACAAAAGACAATTTGAGAAACGGAGCCGCAGATAAGCGTCTCTTGGTTGTTGGTTTCTAAATCCTGATATTCCTGCATATGCTGTTCATCCCGCCATTACATTACGAAATAATCAATATCCAGCTCGCTCGCGAGGCGCTCAAGCGCTTCGCACCCGTCCCCGGTATCGATAAAGAGCACCGGCATCCCCTTCAGGAAGGTACGGCGGGCGCGGTTCGCGGCGCGCAGAAGCTGTTCCGCGCCGGGGTCGCGGCTGTCAAGGAAGAGGTACAGCTCGGCGCACCCCTCCGCGCGTGGAAAGCCTGAGAATAGTATACCATAGATTGCCCACAAAATGCAAATAAACCCTACGGCAGCCAGCGAATAAATAAAAATTTCCAAAACCATCCCTCCCGAGCATGGGCGCTGCCCGCGTGAAAAGCGCCCTTTATTTCCAGCCCTTTACCGCAGGATATGCGGCGGGGGCTTGGGCGGTCTCACCAGATTTTGGAACAGTCTGGAAAATTCATGCCCATTTTTGTCAAATCCGTTTTGTTTTGAGAACAATGGGCGTATGATGAAATTATTGGATATCCGGTTGGGTGGATTGCGGAAGCCCTGGAATTTGTAATCCGATGTCATGGACAAACGAGAATACCTATTATTCAAGTGGGGTGAACACACACGGCGGCGGATGTGAGGCGTTCGCGCTGGTTTGCAGCGACGCGGCCTTTGGAAATCTGTGGCTGGCGGAACAGCATTCCGATTTCGATAGAATGCGGGGCGGTGACCTGCTGCGCACGGACAGTGATACCCATACCGTGATTGCGCTGGAAAAAAAGGCGGGCAGCGTTGTGGTTGCCGAGGGCAATTATATCGACCTTTCCAAAAGAAATACATGCAGTATCCATTGGGGACGTGAAATTCCCCGTCAGGAGCTGGAAGGCGACACGAAATTCGATGTCCGCACACGCTATCCTCAATAAGCAGTTTTCCACTAGTGCTCCATCCGGCCAAAAATCGAACTCGTTCTTGGGCTGGATTTCCGCATGGCTACGTTATCGTCCTTGACGGGCGTCAGCCCGCCTGCGTCCTCTGCCTTGACCTGCGAAAATCCCGCTCCAAGCCCAAGTCCGCTTTCTAGCTGGATGGAGCACTAGAAAAGAACCCGCCGAGCGGGTCCTTTTTTGCTGCTCTTTTGACAGTCAGAAGCCGAAGCCGCCGGTTACGCCGAGCACCTGCCCGGTGATAAAGGCGCTTTCGGGGGAGGCTAGGAAGCGGATGGCTTTGGCGGCTTCCTCCGGCGTGCCGAGCCGCCCGAGCGGGGTTTCCTCCGCGAGTGCCTGTAGGGTTTCGGCGCTGTGGACGCGGTTCATGTCGGTATCGATCACGCCGGGCGCGACACAATTCACGCGGATGCCGGACGGCCCAAGCTCGAGCGCCAGCGATTTGGACAGCCCGATGAGCGCAGCCTTGGAGGCGGCATAGTGGCTCTCGCAGCTCGCGCCGGTCACGCCCCAGACCGATGAAACGGTCACAATCGCGCCGCCCGGCACCGCGAAAAAGTCGGGCAGCACCGCCTGGACCGCATAAAAAGTGCTTTTCAGGTTGCTGTCGAACAGGAAGTCCCAATCCTCGTCGGTGATGTCCTGGAACAGCTTTTGCTGTGCCGCGCCCGCATTGCAGACCAGCGCGTCTATCCGCCCGAATGCGGCGCGGATTTGCCGGGCGCATTCGTGGACTTCACTGCGCCTGCGCATGTCGCCGCGCACGGCAAGGACGGCGCAGCCCTCCGCAGCCAGTTTCCGCACGAGTGCCTGTGCGGCGGCTTCGCTGCTGTGCCAGCTGAAAGCGGTGCGCCAGCCCGCGCGAGCAAACTCCCGCACCGCCGCCGCGCCGATGCCCCGGGAACCTCCGGTAATCCATACGGATTTCATGAAATGCCCCTTTCCAGTATCAAAAACGGGGCGGACAATGCCGCCCCATTTGGTTGGTTAAATCGCAACGGTCAGCTGCGCTTCCAGCAGGTTCTCATTCAGGGTCTTGCTCTTGGACAGGCCCTCCTCAATATCAATATCGGTAATCTTGTTTTTGTCGAATACGACAATCCGCTTGGATTTGCCGTCCTCAATGCACTTGACCGCCCAGTAGCCCATGCGGGTCGCCATAATGCGGTCCTGAGAGGTCGGCGTGCCGCCGCGCTGGATATGGCCCAGGATGGTGACGCGGGTGTCGATGCCGGTGTTTTCATGAATCCGGTCGGCGACGGACTGCGCGCTGCCGTAGCCCTCGGCTACAATAATGATATGGTGGTTGCGCCCCTTGATCCGGCCGGTACGCATTTTGTCAATGACGTCTACGTCGAAATCAATATCCTGTTCCGGGAGCAGGGTCGCGGTTGCGCCAACCGCACAGCCGACGTTCAGTGCCAGATGGCCCGCGTGACGGCCCATGACCTCTACCACCGAGCAGCGCTCGTGGGACTGCATGGTGTCGCGCAGCTTGTCGATACAGTCTACCGCTGTGTTGCACGCCGTGTCAAAGCCGATGGTGTAATCGGTGCAGACAATATCATTATCAATCGTGCCGGGGACGCCGATGCAGGGGACGCCCAGCCGGGAAAGTGCCTGCGCGCCGCGGAAGGTGCCGTCGCCGCCGCAGCAGATCAGGCCGTCAATACCCAGGTATTTACAGGAATCAACTGCCTTTTGAATGCCCTCTTCCGTCATCATTTCCTTGCAGCGGGCTGTGTACAGCATGGTGCCGCCCTTGCGGATAATACCGTCTACACTGCGCGCCGACAGCTCGACGATATCACCGTTGATGAGGCCGCTGTAGCCGCGGCGGATTCCCAGCACAGAAATGCCGTGCGCCGAAGCAGTACGTACAACCGCGCGGATGACCGCGTTCATGCCCGGCGCGTCGCCGCCGCTGGTGAGGATGCCGATCCTGCGAATGGGTTTTTTGTCCATTATATAATTCCCTCCATCTTGCATGGTGTCTGTCATTCGGAGCCTTTGGACAGTGCTCCGGAGCTTACTTCATTATATCATGTTTCAACCGCAAAATACACCCTGTTTTTCACTTTTCTGTGGGAGATTTTGACCCGGCTCTACCGCGTAGGAGATCACCTGAGAACGACGTTTTCCGCCCCTAGGATTGCGCGGAGCGCTTCCAGGGCGGCGGCGTTCCGGGAAACCCAGAGGCCGCGCGGGGCAAGGAACTTCTTCTTGCTGTCCTGCGGGTAGAACCTGACCGGGATATCGCCCCGGTTCTGGGAGAGCACGTCCTTGATGCGGTCGAATTCTTCGCCCTCCATCGATGCCAGTTTCAAATGCAGTTGGCCGTTCGCGTCCTTCGCCGCCTGCTTGATGCTGTCTGGCGCACGCCGCTGCGGCTGGCGCGTCAGTGACGCAACCGTCTCCTCGGTCAGCGGGCGCACCATGTCGGTGATGACCTTGGGCGCTTCTTCCTCGCGCGCGTCAATCCGCCCGTCAAGCAGCACGGCAGAGTCCTCCTTGAGCAGCCCGCTGAATTCCTGGAGCGTGCGCGGGAATACGACAAGCTCCAGCCCCCCCGATTCGTCCTCCGCCTGTACATATGCCATCATGCCGCCGTTTCGGGTGGTCCTGAGCCGCACCGTGGTGACAACCGCCGCAAGCCGTACCTTCATCCCGTCCCGGTAAACTGGGTTTTCGACGTTTTCGCCCGTCAGGTCGTCAATCAGCGCGCGGATTTTTGCCGCCTGCGACTGCGCCGCAAGCGACCGGTATTCGTCCATCGGATGTCCGGACAGGTACAGCCCCGTGACTTCCTTTTCCATCGCGAGACGTTCCCTGCGCGGGAATTCCTGCACGTTCGGCAGCGCGATATGCGCGTCCCGGATTTCCTCGTTGCCCATACCGAACAGGTCGAGCTGCCCTTCCAGGTTGCGGCGGCGGCTGGCGTTGGCCGCGTCCAGTACCCGTGGGTAGACCATCAGCAGCTGGCGGCGGTTCGCTCCCATCGAGTCAAACGCGCCTGCCTTGATTAAGCTTTCCAGCGCGCGGCGGTTCAGGTCATAGCTGCCCAGACGGTCGCAGAAATCCTGGAACGAGCGGTATTTGCCGCCGCGTTCGCGCTCCTGCACCAGCTGTTTCATGAAGCCGCGCCCGACGTTCTTAATGGCGGACAGCCCGAACCGGATGGCATTGTCCGAAACCGAGAATTCGTCGTAGGATTCATTGACGTCGGGCGGCAGCACGCGGATGCCCATATCCCGTGCGGCGGCGATATACTCCGAAACCTTGCCCGCCCAGTCGAGCACCGAGGTCAGCAGCGCCGCCATGTATTCCCGTGGGTAATGGCATTTCAGATAAGCGGTGCGGAAGGCGACCAGCGCGTAGCACACCGCGTGCGACTTGTTAAAGCCGTAGTTTGCGAAGTCGAGGATTTCATCAAAAATCGCGGCGGCGGTTTCCGCGGGCACGCCGCGCCTGACCGCGCCGTCAATGCCAAGCTCCTCGTTGCCGTGGATAAAGTTGATGCGCTCCTTTTCCAGCTCCTTGAACTTTTTCTTGCTCATCGCGCGCCGCACCATATCCGCCTTGCCAAGCGAGTATCCCGCCAGCGCCTGGAAAACCTGCATGACCTGCTCCTGATAGACCATACAGCCGTAGGTGACGGACAGGATGGGTTCCAGAAGCGGGTGCTTGTAGGTCACCTTTTCCGGATTGTGGCGGCATTCGGTGTAGCGCGGGATATACTGCATCGGGCCGGGGCGGTACAGCGCGATCACCGCCGTAATATCCTCAATCGACTGCGGGCGCAGGTTCATCACCACGTTCGTCATGCCGCCCGATTCCAGCTGGAACACGCCCATGGTGCTGCCCTTCCAAAGCATTTGGTAGGTCGCCTCGTCATCAAGCGGTACGTTGTCCATCCGGAAATCAGGACTCCGCCGATGAATCATTTTTTCCGCGTCCGCGATGACAGTCAGGTTGCGCAGGCCGAGGAAGTCCATTTTCAGCAGCCCAAGCTCCTCCAGCGTCACCATGGTATACTGTGTGACCGGCTGGCCGTCATTCACCGAAAGCGGGACGTAGGTATCAACCGGGTCCTTCGTAATGACAACGCCCGCCGCGTGGGTGGAGGCGTGGCGCGGCATGCCTTCCAAAGCGCGCGCGGTGTCTATCAGGTTTTTCACCTTGGGGTCGCCGTCGTACATTTTTTTCAGCTCGGGATTGGATTTCAGCGCCTTGTCAATGGTGATATGCAGTTCCATTGGCACCTGCTTGGCAATCACATCGACCTCGTTGTACGGGATGTTCAGGGCGCGGCCTACATCGCGGATGGCGCCGCGCGCAGCCATCGTGCCGAAGGTGACAATCTGCGCCACATGGTCCGCGCCGTATTTTTCGGTGACGTACTGGATGACCTCGGGGCGGCGCACATAACAGAAATCAATATCGATATCGGGCATGGAGACGCGCTCCGGGTTAAGGAAGCGCTCGAAATAAAGTGAATAATGGATGGGGTCCAGGTCTGTAATACCCAAACAGTAAGCGACAATCGAACCCGCCGCCGAGCCGCGCCCCGGCCCGACCGGGATGCCGCTGCGCTTAGCAAAGCCGATGAAATCGGAGACAATCAGGAAATAATCGACAAAGCCCATTTTCGCGATCATATCAAGCTCATATTGCAGGCGCTGGCGCACCTCCTCGCCGCCGTCTGGATAGCGCTGCGCGAAGCCCTCGTCGCAGCGCTTGCGCAGGTAGGTTTCGGCGGTGTAGCCTTCGGGCACGTCGAATTGGGGCAGGTGGTACTTGCCGAACTCGAATTCGACCTGGCAGCGCGCGGCGATTTGGAGCGTATTGGAAAGCGCCTCCGGGGCGTCGGCAAACAGCTGCCGCATCTCGCCCTCGCTCTTGATATAAAATTCCTCGGTTTGGAATTTCATGCGGGTGGGGTCGTCTACGGTCTTGCCCATCTGGATGGCCATCAGCACATCCTGAAGCGCGGCGTCCTCCCGGGTCAGGTAGTGCGCGTCGTTGGAGATCGGAAGAGCACACGTCTGAACT
>CAJUJQ010000103.1 GCA_910586575.1 uncultured Clostridia bacterium
TTCGATTATCCAATATTTACCTGATGCATTTTACACACAAATTTGGACTTGACTCTGCGACCCGGCGTATACAAGGATTTTTCACGGTTCCTGCTCGCAAAGGAGCATTTTTTGAGCATCCGGGCTTTGATTCGCGCGGCACTGTGCATCACCAATGGATTTCGTGAACTGCATAGAAGCGGTTACAGTTACCAGGATTTGAACGATGGCAATTTTTTTGTCAACCCTCAAAACGGCGATGTCCTGATCTGTGATAACGATAATGTCGCCCCTTACGGCAGCAACCTGGGGATTGCCGGGAAATGCCGCTATATGGCGCCGGAGGTCGTGCTGGGGAAAAAACGCCCTGACCTTCATACCGACAGGTTCTCTTTAGCGGTAGTGCTCTACATGCTCCTGTTCCGGAACCATCCGCTGGAGGGGAAGAGGACTTTGGTACCGTGTTTGACCGAAGAGCTGGAACAGCGGTTTTATGGAAGCGAGCCGGTCTTTGTCTGGGATACGGAGAATGACAGCAACCGCCCGGTTCGCGGCGTACATGCCAACGAGCTTTGCCTGTGGCCTGCCTACCCGGATTTTGTCCGCAAGACATTTCAAAAGGCGTTCAGTTATGAGGCGCTTGTAGGCAGCAATATCGAGCATCGCGTATTGGAAACCGATTGGCAGAAGCTGTTTACCGATCTGCACGATACCACAGTGAGCTGTTCCTGCGGCAGTGAAACTTTTATCAATCCCGCAGCCCCTGTTTGCAGCTGCATAAACTGTGGAAAGCGGATTGAACGCCCGATGATGTTAATGGCGAAAAAATATCATGTCGCGCTGGCTGCCGGGAAAAAGCTTCTGTCATGCCATGTGCAGCATGACAGTGATGATTTCAAGGGAATCAAAGGCAGTATTGTTTCCAGCAAAAATAACCCTGGAGTTCTGGGGCTGAAAAACAACTCCGGAAAGAATTGGGAACTGATTTTCCCTGATGGAACGAGAAAGGGCTGCTTGGACGGTCAGGTTGCAAAATTGGCAAAGGGCACGAAATTAAACTTTGGAAATGGAAATATTGCAGAAATTTATTAAACAACATCGCTGTCCAGCTTTTAGAAAAGCAGAACCCCCTGAGCCTCCAAACCATTCAAGAAATGGCAGAGAAGGTTCAGGGGTCTTTTGTTTTTACGATTCTGGACAAGCAGGATAACGTATACTTTGTGCGCGGAGACAATCCACTGGCTATCTTTTGCTATGATGGTTTCTACCTTTATGCTTCGACAAAAATGATTCTCGATCAGACAGAAAAGCGTCTTGGGCTTCGGCATGGTGGAGAGATTACAACGCGGGAAGGGGATATTTTACGGATTGAGCGGCATGGGAAATGCTTATTTAGCGGGTTCCGCGTAACGAATCATCATACACGCCGGGGATGTGTCTTTTCTGATTGGGATGAACTTGAGGAAAACGAGGAACCAAGCAGCAATTATTTGATTGACATTGCAAAAGCAATGGGGGGGTTCTTCGGAAGATGTACGCCTGTTGCTCCGCTATGGCTGCAGTGCAGATGAGGTTGAAGAACTTCTTTATGAACCCTATCTGCTGCACGATATTGTATCCGAAATTCGTTGTGACTGGTATGGAGAGGGGGTGAGTCCATGGGACTGGGTGAAATCCTGATTGCTGTTGGTACGATCATTGACATCATTGAAGAGAAAATCAACGATTAAGGCAATTCAGCTCTAACAAATGTGCCCGGAAATAAAAGGTTTCCGGACATATCCTCAAAAAGCAATTTGAAAAATATAAGGAGGAAAAGAACAATGTCCGCAAATAGAAACCATGCTTTATGTACGTGAGAAACCGTGGCACGGCTTAGGTGTGGAGGTACAGGAAGCGCCAACTTCGGTCGACGCACTGGTCTGCGCCGGTTTGAATTGGGAGGTTTTGCAGAAGGATGTTTATACCGAGGATGGCTCTTTCGTTGCCGGTTATAAGATCAATCTTCGCAGCACGGATAATGCTATGTTGGGCATCGTTTCCGACCGTTACAAGGTTGTCCAGAACAAAGATGCATTCCGGTTTACAGATGACTTGTTGGGCGAAGGGGTAACCTACGAAACTGCGGGTTCCTTGCAGGGTGGCCGCAAAGTTTGGAAGCTGGCAAGGATGCCTCAGCGCTACATTATCGGTGGGGATGAAGTCGCGCCTTTATATGGTCGTAATGAACTCCCACGACGGCAGTTCCGGGATCAAAGCTGCTATGACACCTATCCGAGTTGTCTGCCAAAATACGTTAAATTTGGCATTGAACACGGCAAAGCGTGCATGGACAACGAAGCACACCGAAAATGTCATGAGCCGTGTTCACGAAGCCCGCGAAACTCTGATGCTTGCGGAGGCATATATGGGTGGTCTGGGGTGTGAAATTGATTCGCTGTCCAGAATTAAATTGACCGATAAAAGGTCATGGAATTATGCAGGCGTTCTTCCCCGTTACCGAGGATATGTCCGATGTTACAAAAAAGAATAACCTCCGACTGCTAGTGCTCCATCCTGCCAGAAATCAAAATCATCCTCGGGCTGGATTTCCGCATGGCTGCGTTATCGTCCTTGACGGGCGCCAGCCCACCTGCGTCCTTTGCCTTGCCCTGCGAAAATCCCGCCCCAAGTCCCACTCTGATTTCTAACCGGATGGACCACCAGGCCTTGTTTGAAAATTGTCCGCACGCCTATTGACGGGTCTTTTTTCGCTTCTCTGCGTTATATTTTCTTGAAGCCTGTCAGAATTCCTGTGAAAACTTGCTTTGATTGGCAAGAAACCTTCACCACCGGGCACACTTATTATCAAACCCAAGCCTAACATATTCTTGGCATTTGGATTCTTTTTCAGCTGCGTCAAATATGGCCCGCAGGGAACGCCTATCGCGGGCGCGCAGCCTCCGCAGCATGCGCAATGCTTTCACTGAAGGTGGGGTGCGGGAACACGGTGCGGAGCAACTGCGCGCGTGTCAGCCCGTTCGCCGCCGCGAAGGCGGGAACCGCAATCAGGTCGGTTGCCCGCGGACACATCATCTGCGCGCCGATCAAAACCTCATCCTCCGCGCGGAAAATCAGCTTTATAAAACCGCGTTCGCTGTGCTCAACCAATGCTTTGCCGTTAGCCAGCGCCGGAACCTTGCCGACCAGGATGGCAGCACCTGCCGCCTTGGACTGCTCTTCGGTCAAGCCAACCGACGCAATTTCCGGATCGGTATAAACGCAGCCTGGCACACAGCACAGGTTCGCCGGGGCAGGCTGCCCCGCCAAGTGATGTACCACCGTCACGCCCTGCGCGCTGGCCGCGTGCGCCAGCTGGATATTCCCGGCGACAACGTCACCGACCGCGTAAACGCCTGGAATCGAAGTTTCAAAATTCGCATCGCAGACCAGCGCGCCACGCGTGGTTTCCGGGTGCAGTCCCTCGGCAAACAGCCCGCCGATGCAGGCGCGCCGCCCGGTCGCAGCCAAAACGCCGTCCGCCTCGGTGCGGCATTCGCTCCCCTTCTTGTTGGTATAAACAACCGCTAAGCCATCCCCGGCAGGCACAATCCGCTCGACCTTTGCTCCGGCGGCGATCTCGATACCACGTTTTTTCAGCAGCATGGAAAGCGACTGTGACAGCTCCTTATCCATCGCCGGAAGCAGCCGGGGAGCGGCTTCAATAATAGTAATCGCACACCCCAGCGCGCGGTAAACCGACGCAAATTCTACACCGATCACCCCGCCGCCGATGATAGCTAGCCGCGCGAAATCCCGCCCCTCCGGGGACAGCAGGTCGTCGCTTGTGACGACCCCCGGCAGGTCAAGCCCCGGAATCGGGGGGCGTGCCGGTTCCGAACCACTTGCAATCAGTATATTTTTCGCGGTATAAGCCGCATCCCCCACGCGCACCGCATTCGGCGCTGTCACCTGCGCCGTCCCGGTGATATGCGTAATTTTCTTCGCCTTGAAAGCCTGCGCAATGCCCGCGCGCAGCTGCTCCACGGCGTCATTTTTCGCACGCTGCATTGCGGCGAAATCGAACCGCACGCCCTCGGCGGCAATGCCAAGCCCGCGCGCAGCTTCCATGTGGGACAGCTGTCCGGCGGCATGCAGCAGTGCCTTGGTCGGCATACAGCCCCGGTTCAGGCAGGTGCCGCCCAGCTGCGCTTTTTCCACCACAGCAGTTTTCAGCCCGAGATCCGCCGCGTGTTCTGCCGCAACATAACCGCCCGGGCCTGCGCCGATGATAATCAAATCAAAATCCATAGTCCTCCCCCGTATCAAGCCTGCCACGTCACATCGGCTTTCGCCTCGATGCGGCGGCTTCCTTCAGGTACGCGGAAATATCCGCCGAAATCTGCGGGCAGCCTTTCACCGTGCCCATCGCCTCGGCGATGGCATCCACGGAAAAGCGGATGCCTTCCAGCGCACGCGGCAGACGGTTGATGAAATCGCTGTCCAATGCGTCGGAATACGCGCGCACCCCGCTCAGCACGCCGCTGCGCACGGCGGCGTACAGCTGGAAATCCCCCCAGCCGAAGCGGTGGGAAAGCACCAGGTTTGCGGGGCGCTTCTGGCTCAGCCGCCACAGGTCGGAGGCATAAAAGACCCTGCGGTCGGCCACCGCCTGCGCGTCCAGCCGCTTTTCCGGGAACGGCTCGGCAGGAAGGCCGTAAACCGTGCCGAACGCCTGCACCAGCATCTCACACATTTGATCGGCTGTCAGCCCCGGGCAGGATTCGCCCAGGTTGCCAACCCGCGCGTGTACCGACAGTACGCCCTTGCGCTGCAGCTTGTCCTGCGGGACGTTTAGAAACCGCTCCATCTGTTCCAAATCGCTTTGCAGCAGCAGCGTACCATGGTGGCAGCAGCGTCCCGCGGATATATAAAACGCGTTCCCGGAGACCTTTTTGCCGTCCACCGTCAGGTCGTTGCGCCCGGAAATCTCCGCGCGGATGCCCAGCAGGCGGCAGGCCTCCACGACAACCGAAAGCTGCCGCGTGACATCAAAATCCCGCTTGCAAAGGATAAAGGTAAAATTGAGGTTGCCCAAGTCGTGGTAGACCGCGCCGCCGCCCGACAGCCTGCGCGCAAGGCGCCCGCCATCGGCCTCCAGCGCTTCCACATTGCATTCCTTCCAGCATTCCTGGTTGCGGCCGATCACCACGGTGTGCCGGTTCTGCCACAGGTACAGGATACATTCCCCGGGACGGACGGACTGCATCAGCACATCCTCCCGGGCAAGGTTTTCGTAAGGGTCGGTGCACGCCGTGCGCACCCATAGTGCCTGTTTCATCATTTGGTTTCCTCTGGGAAAATTCTTTTTGCGATGCGCTTGCCGGTCGGCGTTGCCGCAATACCGCCTTGGGCGGTTTCCTTGAGCGCGTCAGGCAGCATGTGCCCGACCTTGAGCATGGCTTCCACCACCTCATCGGGCGGGATGACCGAACGCATACCCGCGAGCGCGAGGTCGGCGGCGACAAGCGCGTTGACCGCCTGCGAAGCGTTGCGCTGCGCGCAGGGCACCTGGACCAGCCCGGCAATCGGGTCGCAGACCAGCCCCATGGCGTTCATCAGCGCGAACGCAACCGCGTGAATAGACGCTTCATTGGTGCCGTTCGCGAGGAACACCGCCGCCGAAGCCGCCATCGCGGCTGCAACGCCGCACTCGGCCTGACAGCCGCCCTCCGCGCCGGATACGGTTGCGTTTTTGGTAATGACCGCGCCGACGCCCGAGGCAGTCAGCAACGCCAGCTGCAATTCCCCGCGCGACAGGTCATATTCCTCCCGCATGCCGAACAGCACGGCGGGGAGGATGCCGCAGGCCCCGGCGGTCGGGGCTGCGCAGATGCAGCCCATGGACGCGTTGACTTCGGAGCAGGACAGCGCATATGCCATCACCCGGTTAGTCAGCCTCCCGGAAAGCCCGCCGCGTTCCGCGTAGCGCGCATGACGGCTCGCCACGCCGGAAATCAGCCCGCCGACCGTTTCCAGCGGCCCGTCCAGCGCGCGCAGCGCCGACTGCTCCATGACCGAAAGGCGGGTATCGAGCCGCATGAAAAGCTCATGGTCGCTCAGCTCGGACAGCCGCATTTCCTCCTCGGCAATAATACGCCAAAGCGGCGCTTTCGCCGCTGCCGCCTCAGCAAGGAGGCCTGCAAAATCCTTATACATAAAGCATCCCCTCCATTGCGTCCGCGAGGCTTTCCACCGTACCAATCACCTGTACACGTTTTACGCCGTTTACCCAATCGATGTCGTGGAGTGTCATATCATCAATGTTCTGATCTACCTCGATGATGGTAAACGCCATATCGCCGCGCGACTTTCTCGCAAGCTGCATATTGGCAATATTGATATGGTTGAGCGCAAGCGCGCGGGTAATGCCGCTGACCACGCCGGGCACGTCCTGGTGCTCGACCATGATGGTATTGGTCTGCGCGGTGAGCGCGGTTTCGTACCCGTCAATGCGGGTAATGACGATACGCCCGCCGCCGATGGAGGAACCGATAATCTCGCGTTTCCGGCCGGAGCGCAGGGTAAACACCATTTGCACGGTATTTTCGTGCACGTCGTCCAGCTCCACGCGATGGAAATCGTAGCTCATCCCGATATCCTTGGCGAGCCGGAAGGAATCACGCAGGCGCTCATCGTCGGGGCGCATGCCAAGCGCACCCGCAACGAGCGCGCGGTCGGTGCCGTGCCCCGCGCCGGTATCGGCGAACGAGCCGTGCAGCCCGAAGGAAACATGGGAAAACGGTTCGCCGATAATTTCGCGGCCAATACGGGAGAGCGCGGCCGCGCCCGCCGTATGCGAACTGGAAGGGCCTATCATAACCGGCCCCACAACATCAAAAATACTGATATCCATCCTTTGCAGTCATCCTTTATTCTTTTATTGATAGCAAACCTGATTTTCGTAAAAGCAGTTTTTATACAACCGGGAACGCATAACGCAGCTTGGGGCTGCGCGCCGCGCCGACTTCATCCGGCCTGCCGACGGGGGTGCGCTCCGGCGCGCGGTGCAGCGCTTCCGGGTCGTGTTCCGCCTTGTCGAGAATCTCCAACAAAATGCGCGCCGCTTCGTCGAGCGTGGCACGGCTTTCGGTCTCGGTCGGCTCGACCATCAGCGCCTCGTGCACAATCAACGGGAAATACATGGTTGGCGGGTGGATGCCGTAATCAAGCATCGCCTTTGCAACGTCCATCGCCGAAACGCCAGTTTCCTTTTTGGTCCGTTCCAGGGTCATTACAAACTCGTGCATAACGCCCTCGGTGAACGCCATGTCATAGCGCTCCCGGAGCAGCGACATCAGGTAATTTGCGTTTAGAACCGCGTTTTGCGCGGCTTCCGGGATACCCTCGCGCCCCAGCGCCAGCACATAGGCAAGCGCCCGGACAACCACCAGAAAGTTCCCATAAAATGCCTTCACCCGTCCAATGGACGCGGTGCTCTGCTCCAGCGTGTAGCTGCCGCATTGCTCGACTGCCTGATCCCCCGGCAGGAACGGCGCCAGGAACTGCCTGCACCCAACCGGCCCGGAGCCAGGCCCGCCGCAGCCATGCGGGGTCGAGAAGGTTTTGTGTAAGTTCAGGTGCACCACGTCAAAGCCCATATCGCCGGGGCGTACTATCCCCATCACGGCGTTCAGGTTCGCGCCGTCGTAGTAGCACAAACCGCCCGCTTCATGGATAATCCGCGTGATTTCCAGAATATTTTCGTCGAACAGGCCGACCGTATTCGGATTGGTCAGCATCAGCCCGGCGGTGTCCGCGCCAACCGCCTGCCGCAGCGCATCCAAGTCCACGCAGCCTTTTTCATCCGACGGGACGGACACCACGTCATAACCCGCCATCGTAGCGGAAGCCGGGTTCGTCCCATGCGCCGCGTCCGGCACCAGGATTTTACGCCGCACCGTATCCTGCCGTGACGTGTGGTACGCCTTAATCAGCAGCAGCCCGGTAAACTCCCCGTGCGCCCCGGCGGCGGGCTGGAAGCTCATCGCGTCCATACCGGTGATTTCACACAGCAGCCGCTCGGCGGTGCACAGCACCTCGAGCGCGCCCTGCACGGTCTCCACGGGCTGAAGCGGGTGGAGGCCGGCAAACCCCGGCAGCGCCGCCGCTTCTTCGTTGACGCGCGGGTTATATTTCATCGTGCACGAGCCGAGCGGGTAAAACCCGTCGTTCACGCCGTGCGCCTGCCCCGCAAGCGCGGTATAGTGGCGGCTGATATCAACCTCAGCCAGCTCGGGCAGGCGGGGCGGGGCGCTCCGCAGGGGTGCGAAAAGCCCCGCTTTTGGCACGTCGCACGGCGGCAGCAAATCGCAGGACAGGCCGGGGCGGCTCCGCTCAAAAATCAGCTTCATACCTCGCACACCTCCCGCACAATGCCAACCATTTCATCAATTTGTTCCTTCGTGCACATCTCGGTGACGCACCACAGGATGCCGTCCCGCACGGGCAGGCCACCCAGAATGCCGGAATCCTCAAGCGCCGCGAGCACAGCGTCCGGGGGCGCGGGCAGGCGGGTCACAAACTCATGGAAGAAGGGCGGCGCGTATGCCAGGGAAACGCCCCTGATTTCGCACAGCCGCGCCGCCGCGTACTGCGCCTTAGCCGCGCACTGCTCCGCGGCCTCGCGCAGCCCGCCGGGACCCATCGCGGAAAGGTAAACCGCCGCCGTCAGCGCGCACAGCGCCTGATTCGAGCAGATGTTGGAGGACGCTTTTTCACGCCGGATATGCTGTTCCCGCGCCTGTAATGTTAACACAAAGGCGCGTTTTCCGTCAGCATCGGTGGTTTCGCCGACAATCCGTCCGGGAAGCTTGCGCATCAGCGCCTTTGTACACGCCATAAACCCCAGATACGGTCCGCCGAACGCCAGCGGCAGCCCGAGTGGCTGCCCCTCGCCGACCGCGATATCCGCGCCCTGCCCGGCAGGCGTCGCCAGCAGCCCCAGGGAAATCGGGTTGACGCTTAAAATCAGCTTTGCGCCCGCCGCGTGCACGGCTTCCGCCGGGATTTCCTCCAACAGCCCGAAGAAATTCGGCTGTTGGAGCAGCACGCAGCAGACGTCCGGGACGAGCGCCCCGCGCAGCGCGTCCAGGTCGGTGCGCCCATCCTTGGGCGGCACGACCTCCACGGGCACGCCCGCGCCGAAGGCGTAGGTTTGTACAGTCTCGATGACCTGCGGGTGCACCGCACCCGAAATCACGACCTTTTGCCGTTTCCTGTCGCGGCACATCGCGACGGCCTCGGCGGCGGCGGACGCGCCGTCATACACGGACGCGTTGGAAACATCCATGCCGGTCAGCTCACAGATCATGGTCTGGTACTCGAAAATCGACTGCAAAATACCCTGGCTGATTTCGGCCTGATAGGGCGTGTAGGCGGTCAAAAACGCCTCTTTTGCCGTCACGCTTTTGACAATTGCGGGGATGTAATGATGGTACGCGCCCGCGCCGCGGAAAATACTGCGGAACACCTGGTTTTTCGCGGCAAGCGCCTCCATCCGCTGGCGCACCGCCAGCTCAGAAAGCCCCTCGGGCAAATCCAGCGCCGAAACCCGGACGGCTTCCGGGATATGGAAAAACAGGCCGTCCATGGACGAAAGGCCGATGTGTTCCAGCATTTCGCGGCGCTCACCGGGGCTGTTCGGGAGATAATTCCCCACGCTCACCCCTCCTCTTCGGCGCAGACGGCTTCATAGGCGTCCGCGTCCAGCAGCTCCTCCGTATCCGAGATCCCGGTGACCTTCACAAACCACGCGCCGTAGGGGTCCTCGTTGATGAGCGCGGGGTTGTCGAGCAGCTCCTCGTTGATTTCGGCGACCTCGCCGGTCACCGGGCAGTACACATCGGAAACCGCCTTCACCGACTCCACGTCGGTAAAGACCTCGCCCGAGACAACCGTGTCGCCGACCTCGGGCAGGTTGATGAACACCAGGTCGCCCAGCGCGTCCTGCGCATAGTCGGTAATACCAACGAACGCGGTGCTGTCGTCCAGGAATTGCACCCATTCATGGCTTTTGGAATATTTGAGTCCAGCGGGGGTATTCATAAGTAACGCTCCTTTCACAAATCCGGCAATGGAAGGTTTTTGAGCGGGAACCGCAGTTCCCCTATTTTTATGAACGCTTGTAAAACGGCAGCGGCACGACCTCCATGGCAACCCGCCGTCCGCGCACCTCGGCTTCGACGGCGTCACCGGGCGCGCAGCTCCCGGCGGTGACGAGCGCCATTGCAATGCCCTTGCCAAGCAGCGGGCTGTGCGTGCCCGAGGTCGTCTCCCCGATTTGCACGCCGTCCCGGTAAAGCGGGCAGTGCTCACGCACAATGCCGCGCCCAGTCACCGCAAGCCCTACGCGGGTACGTTTTGGCGGCTTGTCCGCAAGCAGGGCAGCCTTTCCGATAAAGTCCTCTTTTTCGAGCTTGACAGCAAAGCCCAGGCCGGCTTCCAGCGGGCTGACGGTTTCGTCCATCTCGTGCCCATAGAGCGGCATGGCGGCTTCCAGCCGCAGCGTATCGCGCGCGCCAAGCCCGCAGGGAACCAGCCCCTCCGCCGCCCCGGCTTCGAGCAGCGCGTCCCACAGGGCGGGCGCGTCCGGCGGCGCGCAGTAAAGCTCGTAACCAAGCTCGCCGGTATAGCCGGTACGGGAAACGATGGTTTCCACCCCGGCAGCCTTGACGCGGGAACTCAGCCAATAATACTTTTTGGGGATATCCGCTTCCCGCGCCAGTTTTTGGAGGATGGCGGGGGCGGCAGGCCCCTGAAGCGCCAGCAGCGCGATTTCGTCCGAACGGTCGGTGAAGCGGCAGTCCCCGGACAGGTGCGCCTGAATGTGCGCCGCGTCCTTGTCCCGGTTGGAGGCGTTGACGACCAGCAAATAAACGGCTTCCCCGAGCCTGCACACAACCAGGTCATCGACAACGCCGCCGGTTTCGGTGCACATGGCGGTGTAGCGCACCTGGCCGATGGAAAGGTTCGAGAAATCGTTGGTCAGCAGCCGGTTGAGGTTCGCCAGCGCGTCCGCGCCCGCAAGCGTAAACTCTCCCATATGCGATACGTCGAACAGCCCTGCCTGCCTGCGCACAGCGAGATGCTCGGCAATCACGCCCGTGCCGTACTGCACCGGCAGCAGCCAGCCCGCAAAGGGGACAATCCGTCCCCCGGCGGCGCGGTGCGTCTCGTAAAGCGGTGTTTTCCGTTCCATGTAAAATCCCTCCTCATGCTCGTATACTCGTGTGCGTTAAAGTTTGCCGTTCGGTTCGCCTGCGCGGCGGGCGGTC
>CAJUJQ010000104.1 GCA_910586575.1 uncultured Clostridia bacterium
ATGTGCAGCACAGTCTGCGGACGGTCTAATCACATTTTTTGCAAGGCTGGGAGGCTAACAAGCCGCCCCATCAAGGAAGCTGCCGCTGGCGACAACTTCCCTGCCTTGGCCATTTCTCGTTCCAATCAAGCGCACTTTTTCGAGTTTCTAATATTTACCTGATACATTTTACACACAAATTTGGACTTGACTCTTCGCACTTTGGCTTTTTTTATTTTACACCATTATACAGATTTTACCCAGTTCCCTGTATGCCGCTGTAGGTAGGATCGACCGCTTGTGTTCCTATGGCACCTGCGTTATCCATTGTAATAATCCCTACGAACAATGCAATCAGAAAATTTCTCTGCCAACCTTTACATCCTCTTTTCATCCCAAAAGCTGTGTAACGCCCCGGAAATGACCCTGCCCGAATTTTTCGACTGCCCGGAATTCCTGAACCTCGAGCAGGAGATCAAATAGCCCCGCCGCTGGCAAAGCGTGTAGTTGCATTCAAGCCAAGAAAAAACCTCCCGCACAATCATGCAGGAGGTTTTGCATTTCATCAGGCTTTTCTTTTCAGCAGCTTCCGGTAGGAACCCCACAGGGAGGACGCCAGGAAGATGGAGGAATACCCGCCCGCGACGAAGCCAATGAGCAGCGGCAGCGTGAAATCCTTCAGCGAATCAACGCCAAGGAGATAAATCGCTCCAACCGCGAACATGGTAGTCAGGGTGGTATTGATGGTGCGGCCCAGGGTCTGCCAAATCGACTTTTCCGCAACCTCCTCGAAGGTTTCGCGGCGCGCGTTGTGCAGGTTCTCACGCACGCGGTCAAAGACAATAATCGAGGCATTGATGGAATAACCCAAAATGGTCAGTACCGCGGCGATGAAGTTGCCGTCCACCGGCAGGCGGAAAATCACGAATACGCTGATCATAATCAGCATATCGTGCACCAGGCAGGTAATCGCGGCCAGGCCGGAGGTCAGCTCGAACCGGAACGCGATATAAATGAGCATGAGCGCGATGGCAACCGCCGCCGCCATAATCGCCGCACGCTGGAGGTCGCTGCCCACCGTGGGGCTGACATCCTCGTTGCCGTACAGGTCGTCATCGGTCAGGCCGAAGGTCTCGTTCATCTTGGAGATCACCTGTGCACGGGTTTCGGAGTCAATGGAGGTCGAGCGGATGACGACCTGTTCTCCGGAGTTGCCCGCCGCAGTCACCGAGCCGTCAACGCCGGCCACTTCCTTGAACAGGCCCGCAACCTGGCTCTCGATATCAGCGGTAACCGCCTGCTTCATATTGAATTCCATCTCTGTACCGCCGACAAAATCGATGGTGAAATTAAACAGGTTCAGCCCGAACGGAAGCCCCAACAGGGCGACCAGACCGGTTGCGCACAGCAGGATGGAGATAATGCCGAAAATCTTAAAATTTTTCACAATGGGGAATTTGCTGTTCATGTGTCCTCTCCTCCTTTCTTACGCGCCGTAGGCCTTCGGGCTGCGGATGCCAAAGTTTGCCATGGCATTGAGCAGCATGTGGGTCACGGTCAGGGCGGTAAACATGGAAACGACAACGCCGATGCCCAGCGTAATCGCGAAACCGACAATGGTGCCGGTGCCCATGAAGCCGAGTACGACCGCCGCGATCAGGGTCGTCACGTTAGAGTCCAGGATAGCGGCAAACGCGCGCTTGAAGCCCGACTCGATTGCGGACTTCACCGACTTGCCCGCGCGCAGCTCTTCCTTGATGCGCTCGAAAATAACGACATTCGCGTCAACCGCCATACCGATGGACAGCAGGATGCCCGCGATACCGGCAAGGGAAAGGTTGACATGGATGATACCGAACACGACAGCCTCCACGGCGATATAGAACGCAAGGCCGATGCAGGAAACCAGGCCGGGAATCCGGTAAACAATCAGCATAAACAAGGCAATCAGCGCAATGCCGATTGCACCCGCAATCATTGAGGTGCGCAGGGCGTCCATACCAAGCTGCGGGCCGACCGCGCGCAGCTCGACCTGCTCCAGGGTAAAGGGCATCTGGCCGATGTTAATCAGGTCTGCCAGGTTCTGCGCGGACTCCTGGTCGAAGGAACCGGAAATCACGCAGGAATCCCCGTTGATGCGCTCGTCACACATCGGCATGGAAACGATGGAATCATCCATCAGGATAGCGAGATAATTATCGCCGCCGGTGCGCGCGGCAATCGAGCCGGTCGCCTCGGCGAATTTCGCCGCGCCTTCGGCGGTAAACTCAACGGTTACAGCGTGCTGGCTGACGGGCGAGCCGTTCACCTGGCCGTAATAGTATTCGGCTTTCTTGATATCCGAGCCGGTCATCCAAACAGTGCCGTCGGCATCGATGAACAGCATCTGGGCGGTCGCGCCGAGCACCTGGACCGCTTCTTCCGGGTTCTTGATGTTCGGGATTTCGACATAAATGCGGTTGTCACCCTTGAGGGAGACGGTTGCCTCGGTGTAATTCTGCGCGGTCAGGCGGGCGCGCACCATTGCCATCGCAACGTTCATATCGCTGGCAAGGTCACCGGAATACCCCTCCGGGATAACCGCCTCGTAGGTGATGGACGAACCGCCGACCAGGTCGAGACCGAGACGGATACCATGCGTCTGGTCGGTGACGGCCGGAATCAGGACACGGCTGCTGTCGTCGTCCTCCGCCGGGGTCGTGAAACCGCCCGGGATGCACAGTCCGGTAATCGCAGAGCCGCCCAGCAGGGCAATGACAAGCAGCACCACAATCAGGGACACAATACTTTTCTTCAATGCTGAAACCTCCATTTCGTTTTTTCGCATACTCACATATTATAGGTCTTTTCGACCGAAAAGTCAATATTTTTCGCGCTGGATAGTTTTACAGGCTGATTTCCACCGTCACAGTTTCCCCGTCCAGGCAGGGCGCGATACGCGGGCGGACATATTCTTCCAGAAATTCGTCCACCTGTGCCGGGCAGCGGCCAATATAGCGCGCCGGGTCCAGCTCGCTGAGGATTTCCTCACGGGTCAGCCCGAACACGGGGTCGGCGGCGATACGGTCGATCAAATCATTGTCCATGCCGTCCTCTTTGATGCGCTTGCCCGCCGCCATGGAGTGCGTACGGATGCGCTCGTGCAGCTCCTGCCGGTTGCCGCCGCGCTTGACCGCGCTCATCATAATATTTTCGGTCGCCATAAAGGGCAGCTCGTTCATCACCCGCTGATGAATCACCTTGGGATAAACCACCAGCCCGGAAACGACATTTAACATAATATTCAGGATGGCATCGACCGCCAGGAACGCCTCGGGCACCGAAATGCGCTTGTTTGCCGAATCATCGAGCGTGCGCTCGAACCACTGGGTCGCCGCCGTAAAGGACGGGTTCAGGCTGTCGCAAATGACGTAGCGCGCCAGCGCGCAGATCCGCTCGGAACGCATGGGGTTGCGCTTATACGGCATCGCCGAGGAACCAATCTGATGCGCCTCGAACGGCTCCTCCATCTCCTTCAAATGCTGGAGCAGCCGCAAATCGGTCGCGAACTTGGACGCCGACTGCGCAATCCCGGAAAGGGTCGCGAGCACCTGCGCGTCCACCTTGCGCGAGTAGGTCTGCCCGGAAACCGGCACAACCCCCTCAAAACCGAAATCATCCGCAATCATGCGCTCCATCCGGCGGATTTTCCCGTCGTCCCCGTCGAACAGCTCCACGAAGCTTGCCTGCGTGCCAGTTGTCCCCTTCGAACCGAGCATGCGCAGGTGTCCAATCCGGTATTCGACCTCTTCCAAATCCATCAGCAGCTCATTCATCCACAGGGTGGCGCGCTTGCCGACCGTGGTCAGCTGCGCGGGCTGGAAGTGGGTAAAGCCCAGCGTCGGCTGCGCCTTGTGTGCGTCGGCAAACCGCGCGAGATGGTCAAGGACAACCGCCAGCTTTTTCCGCACCAGCAGCAGGCCCTCCCGCAGCTGGATGATATCCGTGTTGTCGCCGACGTAAGCGCTGGTCGCGCCGAGGTGGATAATCCCCGCCGCCTTGGGCGCGGCTTTGCCGAAGGTGTAGACGTGCGCCATCACATCATGGCGGACCTCCTTCTCCCGCTGCCGGGCGGTCTCATAATCGATGTTGTTGACGTTGGCTTCCATTTCGTCCACCTGCTCCTGCGTAATGGGCAGGCCGAGCGTCATTTCAGCCTTGGCGAGGGAAACCCAGAGCTTCCGCCAGGTGGTAAACTTCATATCCGGGGAGAAAATATACAGCATCTCCTTGGAAGCGTACCGGGCGGAAAACGGGCTTTCATAAACTGCGTTCACTTTCGACATCCTTTCCGTTTCTATACCCACGGTCAGAAAGCATTGCCGTTTTGCGCGGGAGGGGCAAGCGCTCCCCCCGCAAACAAATGCGGCAATTTTTCACGGCTGCGAATATATTGGTTCCTATTTGCGGCTGCCCGCAAAAAACCGTCCTATTAACAAAATAAGACGGACCTTTTCTCAGTCCGTCTTATATTTTATCATTCACCCGGGGAAATGACAAGGAAAATCACGTCAAAAAGACAATTTCAGGCATTTTCCACAAACCCACGGCTTCAAATGAAGCACTTACGCGCGGGGCGCATAAGTTCACGCATTCTTGATGAACGTTTCCAGACGGTCAAGGCCCTTGTCGATCTCCTCCATGGAGGTCGCGTAACTCCAGCGGATATAGCCGGGCGCTGCGAATGAGGTACAGGGCACGGTCGCAACCAGGCCTTTTTCCAGGAACAGCTGGGCAAAATCCTCATCGGATTCAATCACATGGCCATACATCGTCTTGCCGATGAACGACTTCATATTCATCATCACATAGAACGCTCCCTGCGGCTTCAGGCAGGATACACCCTCAATCCTGTTCATCCGCTCCACCAAATGGTTGCGGCGCACTTCAAACGCCTTGCGCATTTCCTCTATGTCGTTCTGCGGGCCGGTCAGCGCCTCAATCGCCGCGTACTGCGAAATCGAGCACGGGTTGGAAATCGAATGGCTGAGATAGTTGCTCATCATCTTGGCAAGATACTGGTTGCACGCCGCGTAGCCGATACGCCAGCCGGTCATGGCATAGGACTTGGAAACACCGTTGACAACGATGGTGCGGTTTTTCATATCCTCGCCGAACTGCGCCAGCGAATAGAATTCCAGGCCGTCATAAATCAGGTTCGCATAAATATCGTCCGCAATGACATAAAGGTTATGCTTGCAGCAGACCTCGGCAATCGCGGCCAGCTCATCCTTGGTGTAAACCATGCCGGTCGGGTTGGACGGCGAGTTCATCATAAACACCTTGGTTTTATCGGTGATGACAGCCTCAAGCGCGTCCGGCTCAATCTTGAAATGATGCTCTTCGCCCGCTTCACACAGCACCGGTATTGCGCCCGCCTGGCGCACCATCTCACTGTAAGAAACCCAGTACGGCGCGCCGATGACCACTTCGTCCTTGTAATCGCACAGCACCTGAAGGGCGGTATACAGCACATGCTTTGCGCCCGAGGTGACAACAATCTGGTTCGGCTCGTATTCCAGCCCGAAATCCTCTTTGAAGCGATAGCAAATCGCCTTTTTCAGCTTGGGCAGGCCGGAAGCCGGCGTGTATTTGGTTTTATTTTTGAAAATCGCGGTAATTGCTGCGTCTTTAATGCGGTCGGGTGTGGGGAAGTCCGGCTCTCCCGCACCGAAACCGACGACATCAATGCCATTCAACTTCATCTCCTTGAACATCGCGTCAATGGTCAGCGTTGTAGAAGCCTGCACTTTGGATGCGATTTTGGAAATCGGCTTTAATTCCTGTACCATAAAATGATACCCCCTTGTTTTAGTCCTTCCCTATTATATCGCAGTTTTTTATTTTTGCAAGTCGCGAAATTAAAAATTGCAGAACAGCACAAAAGCAGCCCCGAGAAAGCCGCTAAAACCGCCCATTTTGAACAATGTTTTACGAAATTCTGCACAAAAAAATGCAGATCTGCAAGAAGGGCCGCTCTATTTTGCAGAAAACGAATGACAAACGATTTGAAAGCATCCGCAATACCGAAAAGCATTACTTTATATTTTTGCGAATAATGCGGATGATTTTTAACATATCTGTTTGTTGTTCCGGTGTCATCGCGTGAAGCTGCGCATTGATTTTGGATAATACCGAAGGCTCTGCCAGACTGCTTTTTTCCGGTTTGGCAGATTCATTTTCTGCAAAAAGTTCTTCAATGGGTACTCCCAATGCAGTGCAAATTTGATTCAATGTCACAATTGTTGGATTTTGCAGTCCTCTTTCAATTTGCCCAAGATGGGGGGCGTTCATATGTGCCTTAAACGCCAATTCTTCAAGACTGACACCCTGTGAGTGCCGAAGCTCCCGTATACGCTTGCCAATCCGCGCGGCTACATCATTCATGGAAAATCACCTCATATTGGAATCATATCCATAGTATGCATCCCAGGCAAATTGATACATCAATGTAAAATAAATATTGTTATATCCATTGACAAAACATAAAGATAGGTGTATGATAGTAGCAGGGAACGCAGAGACTTGTATTTTCAGGGCGTTTTCCATCGAAAACTGCCCGGTCGATATCCAATCAACTTGACCGATTATGAATTCAGGTTCTCAACAGGGGGTGTGCAGTATTCTCTTCTGGATTGTAATTGCCTTTCTGGCACTTATTTATTTAGCGCTGCCGCTATGGACCCGAATATTGGTTTTTATTGTAAACATGTTTTTTCCTGATCCAATCCCATATCTGGATGAAATTTTTATGATAGCCGGTATTTTGGGAAAAATCATTTTGTTTGAGAATTTCATAGAATTTTATGAGGAAAACAAAGGTCTTGTTTGGGCTGCGGCGATATTTGTGACGATTGCTTGTTTTTTTATCATTTTCTGACTTATTTATCATCAGCGAATGGAGGTGGCTGTAACGGAACGGATTGAATATATGTGTACACAATGCGGACGCAAAGAAACAAAATCAGTTCATATGGGGCGCCCAATGCCTGGAAAATGCCCCCGTAAAACAGGGGATCGTCCTCATAGTTGGGTCATAAACCGAAAAATAAAATAAAGGAGTGATTTTAATATGGATTTCGGTAAAATTGCTAATGCGCTGGGAGAATATGTCATGGAGAAAGGAAATGCGTATGCGAGACTGACTGCCAGCACCCTGCGCAAAGCCAGTGATGAAGAATTAGAACGATGCTTGCGGAGATGCGATACCGGAGAGATTAGCAACGCTACATCCGAGCTGGTTCGAGCTGAAGCTCGGAGACGCGGACTTTTGTAAAATTTATAAAAACCTGTATTTTAGAATTACCGGCGTGCATTTTTCTCAAAATCGTCCGGCTTCGCATACAGGCGCTCATTTAAGGAGGTGCTTCCATTGAGTAAATGGATCGAAGTTAAGTGTGACTGCGGGTATGTTGTGCATAAGACAACCCAGCTTGGCGGATCCGGTACAAGTCATTGCATAAAATGCCAAAGATGGGTTCACTGGCGGATTGAACGGGATGGTAATGTTACGATTTCCATGCAAGACCGCAACTAGCAAAGAACCAATTCCAACAAAAGTGCTGAATATTTGATTCTGCAACAAAAAAGTTCTGTAAATCACGCAAAATGCAGATTTGCAGAACTTTTTTGTTCTCTATTCCCTTTTCTCAATTTGTAGCCTTCAAGCCCTCGCGGGGCGCTTGTGCAGCAGCCTGCCGATGCAGCGCAGATAGACCGTTACCGACACCAGCACGCCCAGAACATCGCAAATCGGCTCCGCCCAGAAAATGGCCCTCACGCCGAGCAGCGCGGGCAGCAGGAACAGCGATACAAAATAGACCGACTTCCGCCAGAAGGACAGCGGCATGGCATACTGCACCTGCCCCATGCCGGTGAAGCCGTCCACCAGCCCGTACTGCAAGCCGAGCGGGACGATTGCAAGCGTCTCGACACAGATGGCCCAATGGGTGGTTTCCGCAACCGCCGGGTCGCGGTTGAACAGCATGATAAAATACGGCCCCGCCGTGCGCGCCAGCACGAACATCACCGCCGTGAACCCGGCGCACAGCGCAAAAATATACCGCTGCGCAAGCAGGACGCGCTTGGGCTTGCCCGCGCCGAAATTGTAGCCCAGGATACTCTGTGTGCCGCCAGAGATCCCGCCAAGCGGCATGGTCACCACCAACATAAAGCTTTGCACGATGGTATTGCAGGTGATGTAAAAATCCCCCTGCGACGTGCCGCCGTAGCGCTGCAAAAGGGCGTTCATGGAAATCAGCATCACCTGGTCCAGCGCGATAATCAAAAAGGGGGAAATCCCCAGCAGCAGCACCCGGCCAACCGTATCGAAATCCGGCTTTGCGAAACGCAGCCGGACGGGCGGCTGTTCCCCGCGCAGGAAGCGCAGCACATAGGTACAGCTTGCCATCTGGGAAAGCACGGTCGCCAGCGCTGCACCCTGGACGCCCATCCCCAGCCCAAAAATAAAAACCGGGTCGAGCACAATATTCAGCACCGCGCCCAACAGCACCGATTTCATACCGACCCGCGCAAAACCCTGGCAGATAATCAGCTGATTCATGCCGCCGGACAGCAGCGCAAACGGCGTACCCAATAAGTACAGCGTAAAATACGATACCGCGTAAGGAAGCGTGACATCGCTTGCCCCAAACAGCCGCAAAAGCGGTGTGCGCAGCGGGATGAGCAGCAGCATCAGCACCGCCGAGAACAGCAGGAGCAGCGAAAAACAACAGCTCATAATCCGCCCGGCGGCACGCTCGTCCCGCTGCCCGAGCCGGATGCTCATCAGCGGCGCGCCGCCGCAGCCTATCCAGAACGAAAACGCCGCCGCCAGCGTCACCGTCGGCCCGCAAACGCCCGCCCCGGCGAGCGCCAGCGCGCCCACCTCCGGGATATGCCCGATGAACATCCGGTCAACAATGCTGTAAAGCACGCTGACAAACTGCGCAAGCATACTGGGTAAGGCAATCCGAAGCACCAGCGGGCCGATTTTGTCGTGTCGGAGGTCGTTTTCCGCCCTCATTTCAGTGCCGCCCACACTTCTTCCTTAAATCCGGGATACGCGCTTTCCTCACCGACCAGAATCGGGCGCTTGACCAGCATCCCGTCCGTCGCCAGCAGCGCGAACTGCTCGTCCTCGCTCATCCCCGGAAGCTTGTCCTTCAGCCCAAGCGCGCGATACTGCTGCCCGCTGGTGTTGAAAAACCGTTTCAGCGGCAGGCCGCTCATGGCATGCCAGCGGCGCAGCTCTTCCTCATTGGGGTTGTTTTCCCTGATATCCCGTACCTCGGCTTCTATCCCCTGCGCGGCCAGCCACGCCTGCGCCCTTTTGCAGGTCGAGCATTTCGGATAACATACAAACAACATCGTTTTTATCTCCTTTTTATGATTTCTTTATTTTAATGGTACACGAAAAATGCCGTCTGGATGACAGCATTTTTTTCAAGATATAGCAGGCCCGTCCGGCGTCTCCTGGTTCCCGCCGCAAAGGCAATTTATGCGTCAGCTCCTCTGATACAAAGCGCAGACGCAGAACATGTAAAACAGCAGCAGTGCCATACCGATTGGCAGCTCAACCCGTACCAGCTGCGCCGCCTCCCGCGTGCTCTGGTAAATCAGGAGCAGCCCCGGCAACGCCCCGCAAAACGCGCCCCAGATAAACCGCCGCGACAGCAGGATTCCGCCGCCCCACAAAAGCAGCAGGCCAATCCACATCACCGGCTGCACCGCAGCCGCCCCCGCCCCCACCGCCAGGCCGCCATAATAAGCCGTCAGCAGAATGGCAGGGATAAAAAAGAACGTTTTTTTCATCAACCTTACTCCTTCAGGAGCGCGCGGCGTTCGCGCCAATCAGGCATGTACCGCCCGACCAGCGCATAAAACGCGCGTCCGTGATTCTTTTCCTGAATATGCGCCAGCTCGTGCACAACCACATAATCAACCGCTTCGTCCGGGTACTGCATCAGCCGCCACGAAAAACAAATGCTGTTGCGCGCGCTGCAGCTGCCGAAGCGTGTGCGCGCCGAGGTAATGCGCATCCCCGCGGGGTGAAGCCCCATCATTTCGGCGTAGTAAGCCAGCTTTTGCGGCAGCTCCCGGCGGGCACGCTCCCGCAGGGCGGCTTCCTGCTCCGGGGTTGGCTCGGGGTGGCGCAGCTGCCGTTCCCGCGCGTGCGCAAGGTGCTCCGACAGCCAGTCCCGGTGCTCCTCGACAAAGCGCTCGATTTCCCGCTTTGCGCAGCGGGCGGGGGCACGCACTACAACCCGTGCGTCCCGCGTGACCTCCATGGAAAGCGTGCGGCGGCGCGAGCGGATCAGCTCATAGGATATCTGCATCACATACAATCCTTTCATCCTTTTCTATTATAAAGCATCTTTCCGGAAAAGCAAGCCTTTCCTGATAACTTCTGTAAATTTTCGTGCTGCCTTCCTATCTGAATATGCCAGTCCACGATATCTTCAGCCGTTCGTACCCCACCCCTGTCCTTTTTCTACGCCTTCAGCACACCGCCTCTTACGTTATAAAAAACACCCCCATAGAGCTGTTTTTTTCATTTGCTCTATGGGGAATATTGAATCTATGAAATTAATGTGTTCCTACATCTGATGAGTAATACGTCACTAAGTCTACAACATGCAGGGGGTTGTCCTCTTTCGTTTTCTACTTGGAAAATGCCGTTTTTTACGGGAGAAACAATCCCCTCTCCTTCAATTTAACAGAAAACGGTTACTCTATCTCATTTTCAGAAAGCCCTTTAACTGTACTGCCTTCATCCTCCTTCTCTGCCGTATCGTCGGAGCTTCCTTCACCGGGGCCTTCTGCCTCATCGCCGGAACCGCCTTCACCGGGGCCTTCTGCCTCATCGCCGGAACCGCCCCTCACCGGAGCCTTCTACCTCATCGCCGGAACCGCCTTCGCCGGGGCCTTCTGCCTCATCGCCAAGATCATCTTCATCAGGAACGGTATTCTCCGAGGCCTGCGTTCCATCGATTCCGGGAAGCGTTTCTTCTTTCTCAAGAATTCTTTGTACGCTTTCATCAGCAGGCATCACTACAAGCTTATAGATGGTATATGCAGATGTCGCATAGCCTTCCTTGGAAACCCTCAATATGATTTCCTGGTTTGTAATGCGAATCAAGAGTTGAAAACACGCAATTTCCACACGAAGTTTGTGCCATGCCA
>CAJUJQ010000105.1 GCA_910586575.1 uncultured Clostridia bacterium
TCATCAAGCGCGGCTGCTGCCCATATGGGCGGCAGCCGCGCTTCTGCATGTCCCTTTATGATTCCGTCCAAACCGCGTAGAGGTTTGTATCCCATGCGGGAATATAGGGATGGTGCCGCAGCAGTAGCCGATAGCCCGGCCAATGCTCGTGGAGCAGCAGCGGCAGCGCAAATAAATCCTCATTCCGGTGATATGCGGCACAGTTTATTTTGGGGTGCCAGCGGGAGATGGTCTGATGTGCACCGAGCAGTGCCTTGGCTTCCGCGCCCTCGACATCGAGCTTGAGGAAGCTGCACCGCCTGCCCTGCAAAACGCTGTCCAGCGAGCGCATCGGCGTTTCAACGCCTGCTCTGGCGATGCGGGAGTTGCGCCCCGCTTTCGCGGCGAAGGTCAGCGTTTCACAGCAGTCCCACGCCCCCGCGGGAATCAATTCCACCTGTCCGGTTAAATGTTCAGACGCGTAACAGGAGAGCTTCTTAAAATTGCGCTTGTCAGGTTCCAACGCGGTCACGGAGGAGAAACGACCCCCGGTATATTGCAGCAATTCCCGGATGGTGTCGCCGTTGTATGCGCCCAAATCTGCAAAGTCCTCCGCCGAACCGGGGGAGAGCAGTCCGAAAATCTCGTCTTTATCGGTTTCGCAGGCGCGCAGCTCCCGAATATTCCCGGTCAGCTTGAAGGCAACCGTTTTCCGGAATACTGTTCGAGATTGCTCGTCCCCCAAAAGGGAATATGCCTGTTCAAGCTCCGCGCGGTGCGCCCGCACATATTCCCGGTCAAAAAGCCCGTCCCCGAAAACCGGCACATCAGGCGCGACCAGCGTAAACCGCGCGTCCAGCGCGTCAAAGCGAGCAAGCAGCTCGGGGCGCTGGCTCGCGAAGCTCAGCACAATGACCAAATCTTCTCCGAACCGCTCGACGGCCTCGGAAAGCCGCAGCACGGGGAAGCCCGCAAAGCTGTGCCCGCGTACAAAATCATCGCTCGCAAAAACCCCGGACGCCCGGATCCCCTTTTCCGAAAAGACGCTTAAAATCTTGTCCGCGCCGTCGCCCATGCCGTATAAAAGAATCGGGCGGCTTTCATTTCCCAGCATTTCCCACGCGGTTTGTCCGTTCCAGGCCATAAACCCACCTCATTTCTATGTTTTCCTCCTACATTATAGTCTTTTTCTGCGAAATTGTAAAGTATCAGCAAAAAAAATCTCTTTTTCGAGAAAATTTGTTGCGCTTTTCACGATATTCATCTATAATAGAAGTAGTTAGCGGATTAAAGTAAGGAGTGGGTGCAGTGCGGAAAAACAGGATACTTGAAATGAGCGCAGACGAGCTGTATGAAGTGGACGGTGTTGTTTTTGATGCGGACAGCTATGCGCGGTATTTGCAGCACTGCGAAGCCGCAGAAGAGGCCGCGCCGAAGGAAAATTCTGAGGAAACGACAGCCGATGGGGGAGCAGCCGGACCGACTTTCTATACCGATCCGAAGCATATCGGCTGGTACCCGGAGGAGGAGGGCAAGCCGTCGGTGCCGATTATGGCGGGGGCTGTGCCGCCTGCCATGCCGGAAAACATCCCCGCGCCGGAATATTTCATTGCGCCGGTGCGTACGGTCGAGGTAATCCGCACGCCGGTCGGGCAGACGCGCACGCTGGTTTATGGCGGCGGCTCCGGTTCGGGATCGTACATGACTTCTTTTACCACTTCTTATTTGACTTCTTACCGGTTCGGTTCGGGTTCCGGAAGCTTTTTTAGCTCCGGTTCGTGCATTTTTGCGGTTGGGGGATACGGATTGGAGCTGATTTGAATGCATGCGTTCCACAGCACGTGGACAAGGCCGTTTTTTGCCCGAAATCCGGGCAGTTCCTTCACAATTGAACCGTTCGAATTGTTTACAACAGCTCTTTCGGCGTTGCAATGGCGCAGGCTTGGCGGTACCGTTACCATGCTGACCGATGGCGCGGGCGCGGCATATTATCGGATGCTGGGGCTGGAAATCCTTTGGGACGGGGGTCTGAGGACTGCGCTGGATGATATTCCCGCGGAAATTGACCCCTGCGTCTACTGGGCGGCGGGTAAGCTGTACGCTTTACGGCAGATGGAGTTGCCGTGCGTGATGATAGACACCGATTTTATCGTGTGGCGCGATATCAGTGGGCTGCTGAAGGACTGTGACTGCGCCGCCATCCACCGGGAGGATATCATGCCGGGGATTTACCCGCCGCTGGGCGCGTTCACGTTTGACATCGACTTGGGGCTGGAAAAGCTGGACTGGACGGTGCGCCCGCTGAACACCGCGCTGGCTTATTTTGCGAATGCGGAGCTGCGGGATCGGTATTGCAAAAAAGCGTTTGAGATTATGCGCCATTCGCCTGGGGCGCGGGATTCTTTGATTTATATGGTGCTTGCCGAACAGCGGCTGTTGGCGATGCTAGCGGAGGGGTTCCGGGTGCGGGATTTATCGACGCTTGAATCGCTTTTTACTTCCGGGCAGCAGTTTTTTACCCATGTCTGGGGCTTCAAACAGCAGATGCGGGAGAACCCGGAAGCATATGACGCATTTTGCGGGAAATGCGCGTCACGCCTTGCGCGGGACTTCCCGCTGGAAGCGGCGGTGCTGCAAAAAATCCCGGCGCTGGCATCTTATTTCTAATATGTGAATCAATAAAAAAGTGCTGCCGTATGATCTCGGCAGCACTTTTGAACAGGCCTAATCTATAAATTTTAATTTTTCAGGCTTTGCAGCGGGGCAGGGATACGCCCGCCGCGCGCAATAAACCGGTCGCAGGAGTAGTTTGACAGCGGCATGACCGGCCCGCGCCCCAGCAGGCCGCCAAAGTCAAGCTCGTCGCCGACATCCATGCCCGGGGCAGGGATAATACGGACGGCTGTTGTCTTGGAATTCACCATGCCGATGGCAGCTTCATCCGCGATAATGCCTGAAATTGCTGTCGCGCTGGTGTGTCCGGGCACGACAATCATATCCAGACCGACCGAGCAAACCGCCGTCATGGCTTCCAGCTTCTCAATAGAGAGCGCGCCGCACTTTGCGGCATGAATCATACCGGCGTCCTCGCTGACCGGGATAAACGCGCCGGACAGCCCACCGACATGGGAAGAGGCCATAATACCGCCCTTTTTCACTGCATCGTTCAGCAGCGCAAGCGCGGCGGTCGTGCCATGTGTGCCGCAGCATTCCAGGCCCATCTCCTCTAAAATATGCGCGACACTGTCGCCCACCGCCGGGGTCGGCGCAAGCGAAAGGTCAACGATACCAAAGGGCACATGTAGTGCGCTGCTGGCCTCGTGGGCGACCAGTTGTCCGACGCGGGTAATCTTAAACGCCGTCTTTTTGACCGTATCTGCAATGACCGAGAAATCCCCGTCCGGAACCTTTTTCAGCGCGTTGGCGACCACGCCCGGCCCAGAAACGCCAACATTGATGACGCACTCTCCCTCGCCGATACCGTGGAATGCGCCTGCCATAAAGGGGTTATCCTCCACCGCATTGCAGAATATGACCAGCTTCGCCGCGCCGATGGCGTTCCGGTCAGCGGTCAGGTCGGCGGTTTTCTTAATGACCGCGCCCATCTCGCGCACCGCGTCCATGTTGATGCCCGCGCGGGTAGAGCCGATATTCACACTCGAGCAAACCAGCTCGGTCTCGGCAAGCGCCTGTGGGATGGAATCAATCAGCCTGCGGTCGCCCTTGGTGTACCCCTTGTGTACCAGCGCGGAATAGCCTCCGATAAAGTTGACCCCGGTGGCCTTCGCTGCTTTATCAAGGGTGTGCGCAAGCGTGGAAATATCCTCGCTTCCGCAGCTTTCGGCAATCAGGGCAATCGGCGTTACCGAAATGCGTTTGTTGACAATCGGGATGCCGTATTTGCGCTCAATCGCTTCGCCGACCGGGACAAGATCCTGTGCGCAGCGGGTAATTTTATCATAAACCTTATCGCAAACCGTTTGAAGGCTGTCACTACAGCAATCACGCAGGGAAATGCCCATGGTAATCGTGCGGATATCGAGGTTTTCCTGCTCAATCATCTTAATGGTTTCCAGGATATCAGAATAATTGATCATGGATACCCTCCTTAAATGGTGTGCATGGAATTGAAAATATCTTCATGCTGGCAGTGGATGGACAGGCCGTGCTCGGTGCCGAGCTGGTTCAGCTCCTGTACAAGCTGGTCAAAGGAGATATTCAGCATGCTGATATCAATCAGCATAATCATGGTAAACATCTCCTGCATGATAGTCTGGGTAATATCGAGCACATTGGCGTTGCGCTGGAAGAGCACGCCGGTGACTCGGTAAATAATGCCTGTGGCATCCTTGCCGACAACGGTAATAACTGCTTTTTGCATGGCTTTTTGGCCTCCTTTTCTCTTGGGAAGGGGAGTAAGAACCCTATTCTAATAGTGTAAAACGAAACGCAGGATTTAGCAAGGCGCGTTCGGCAGAAATTTTGCCGGAAAAACGGCGCGTTTTTGTAAGAAATATGCGAATTCACGGAAAATGATCCACAAAAGGAATCCCCGCAGCGCGGCGCCGGAATATGGCGTTCTCACTGCGGGGAAAAATAATGGATTCAATTGCCGGAGAGCTGGTTTTAGATCGACTGATACAGCTCGATATACTGGTCAGCCGAGGAATCCCAGCTGAAATCGCTTTCCATACCGCCCAGCACGAGCTTTTTCCAAGCGTCCTTGTTGTTGCGGAACACTTCGCACGCTTCGCGGATGACATGGAGCATATCATGCGCGTTGTAGCTGGCGAAGGTGAAACCGTTGCCGGTGCCGAGGTAATCCACAAACGCGGTGACGGTATCCCGCAGGCCGCCGGTTTCGCGGACAATCGGAATGGTGCCATAGCGCAGGGAAATCATCTGTGCAAGGCCGCAAGGCTCGCTCTTGGAGGGCATCAGGAACATATCCGAGCCAGCGTAAATGCGCTGCGCCATCTCGCTGGAGAACATGATGGAAGCCGAAATCTTGTCCGGATAACGCCGCTTGGCTTCCAGGAACATCTGCTCGTAGCGCCATTCGCCCTTGCCGAGTACAATCAGGCGCACATCGTCCTGGAGCAGGTCGTCGAGGACAGCCTCAAGCAGGTCAAAGCCCTTGTGGTCGGCAAAGCGGGAAACCATACCGATGACCGGTACATTTTCATCGCCTTCCAGGCCGCACAGCTCCAACAGCTTGAGCTTGTTTTCCAGCTTGCCCTTTGGCTTCTTGGGACCGTAGTTGACAAAGAGTGCCGGGTCGGTCATGGGGGTCAGGGACTCCATATCAATCCCGTTCAGGATGCCGTGCAGCTTGTAGTTGTTGGCGCGAAGCACCGAATCCAAGCGGTGCCCATAATAAGCGGTCTGGATTTCCTGTGCGTAGGTGGGGGAAACCGTCGTAACCGCAGTCGAGGCCACGATCGCTGACTTCATCAGGTTGACGTCACCGTCCATCGCCATAAAGCCGGAACGGAAATGCGCGTCGTCAATGCCAAGGACATATTCCAGGATCTCCCGGCCATACTGCCCCTGATACTGGATATTATGGATGGTGAAAACCGTCTTGATACCCCAGTAATACGGGCGGGCCGCAAACATCAGGTTGTAATAAACCGGGACAAGGGCAGTCTGCCAGTCATTGCAGTTGATGATATCGGGCTTGAAATCGATATCGGGAAGGATTTCAAGCACTGCCTTGGAAAAATAAGCAAAACGCTCCGCATCGTCGTACTCGCCGTACATCTGTGCGCGGGCAAAATAATATTCATTGTCAATAAAGTAGTAATCGACGCCGTCCATCTCGTAATGGAAAACGCCGCAGTACTGGTTGCGCCAGCCAAGGCGGACATAAGCGTTCTTCAGATAGGTAAATTTTTCGCGCCAGTCGGGCTTGATTGCACTGTAAAGCGGGCAAAAGACCTTGACTTCGTGTCCTTTTGCCGCCAGAGCCTTGGGGAGCGAACCTGCCACGTCGCCAAGGCCGCCTGTCTTGATAAACGGTGCGACCTCACTGGCCACATACATAATTTTCATAGGAACCCCTCCATATTATATTTAGCCGATGGGGATACCGGCAAAAAGGTCCTGACTATCGGTGAAAGGCCGTACCGGCACAGTGGCAGACTGTGCCGCCAGACAGCCGCAGAAGGGGCTTGCCTGGAACATAGATCATAACTGCCATAATAAACCAGCCAGGCCGCCGTCGTTTTGGCGGCCTGACCAGAGGTTCTTTCGATTTACGGAATATCTAGATTTCCCGTCCCGCAGGCGGGAATGGAAGTCCAGAGGGACGAGTCCCTTTGGCGCCTGTTGCGGAAGCAATTAAATTACAGCGCTCTTGCCAATCACTACGGGGTAGTTCTCGTGACCCATCATCGTGCGGCCTTCGCGGACCGTTACACCGCGATCCGCTACGATATAATCAAGCGAAGCGCCCGACAGGATGCGGCCGTTTTCCATAATAATCGAATTCTTGACATCGGCATCCTTCTCGATGATGACGTCGCGGAACAGGATGCAGTTGCTCACCTTGCCCTCAATGTGGCAGCCGTCCGCAATCAGTGAATCCTGTACGTCGGCTTTGTCACCATAGTATGCAGGCGCTTCGTCGTAAATCCGGGTGAAAATCGGACGGGAACGGAGGAACAGCTCGTCGCGGATATCCTTGTCGAGAATGTCCATGCTCGCCTGGAAATAATCCTTTGCGTCAAAAATCTTGACTGTGTATTCGTTGAATACGTATGCGCCTACCTTGTCGTCAATCAGCGCGCGGGTCAACATCTCGCGCTCGAAATGCGTGCAGTTGTGCGCGACACAGTCCGCAATCAGGTGAATCAGATATGCGCGGCTCATGACATAAACACCCATCGATTCATAGCGGCACTTGCCGTCGTTGTGGTCGCCGACACGGATGTCAACTACCTCGCGGCGGCGGGACAGTTCGCAGTAGGTCGCAAACTGGTTGTCCTCCTGGCGGCGCTTGGTGACGACCATCGTCACATCGTTGCCGCTCTTGCGGTGCTGCTCAACAACGTCGTCCAACGCAACATTGGCAATCACGTCGCCGTCCGCCAGCACGACATAGTCCGCGCGGTTTTTCTGGAGGTAGTCGATCGCGCCTGCCAGCGCGTCAATCTTGCCGCGGTATTCGCCGGTAACCAGCGGGGAAGCCTTGCGAGAGTAGGAATACGGGGGCAGCAGGGTAACGCCCGCGTTCTTACGGCTCATATCCCAGTCCTTGGCCGAACCGATGTGGTCGATCAGGGACTGGTACTTATCCTTCATCAGGATGCCAACACGGAAGATACCGGAGTTGACCATGTTGGAAAGCATAAAGTCAATCACGCGATAGCGGCCGCCGAATTGCACCGCCGATACGGTACGGTGGTCGGTCAGCTCGCGAAGATCGTTGTCAGTGTCAAAAGCGAAAATTACGCCTAATACGTTTTTCATCGTCGTAAATCCTCCTTATTCTGCGTCCGGCAGGTCCTCGCCCGCCATTTCCTTGGCCGGGAGCTTTGCGCCCTTGCCGATCCGCACGCCGGAGGCGACAACCGCCACGCCCCACGCGTCCGCTTCCACTTCGCTCGGCGCGCCGCCAATAACAGCGCTTTCACAGATGTGCGCACCCTCAGCTACGATGGAATAACGCACGGATGCGCCAGGCTCGACCACAACGCCGGGCATCAGGATCGAATACTCGACTGTCGCGCCCTTGCCGATGACAACATCACTGAACAGGATGGACTCGGAAACATTGCCGTGGATTTCGCAGCCCTCGGAAATCTGCGAATGGGTAACCTTAGCTTCCTTGCTGGTGAAGTGCGGGGGCGCACCGTTGTTGCGGCCATAGATACGCCAGGTATCGTCGGACAGATTCAGGCCGGATTTTGGGCTAAGCAAGTCCATATTGGCTTCCCAAAGGGATTCGATGGTTCCGACATCCTTCCAATAGCCTTCGAAACGGTAGGAAATCAATTTCTCGCCATTGCTCAGCATTGCCGGGATGATATCCTTGCCGAAGTCGTTGGAGGTATCCTCCTTGGCTTCATCCTCAATCAGGTACTGGCGCAGTTTCTTCCAGGTAAAGATGTAGATGCCCATCGAGGCCAGCGTGGATTTCGGATGCTTGGGCTTTTCCTCAAACTCGTAGATGCTGCCGTCAGGGTTGCAGTTCATGATGCCGAAACGGGGCGCTTCATCGATCGGGACATCAAGCACTGCAATGGTGGCATCGGCTTCGTTCTGCTTGTGGTGCTGGAGCATCTTGTTGTAATTCATCTTATAGATGTGGTCGCCGGACAGGACCAGGACATAATCCGGGTCATATTCATCAATAAAATTGATGTTCTGATAGATGGCGTTTGCAGTGCCTTTGTACCATTCCGAACCCTTCGAACGCTGGTAGGGGGGCAGTGTGTAGACGCCGCCGCGCATACGGTCAAGGTCCCAGGTCTGGCCGGAGCCGATATAGGAGTTGAGCGCGTGCGGTTCATACTGGGTGAGCACGCCTACCGTGTCAATGCCAGAGTTGACGCAGTTCGAGAGCGGGAAATCAATGATCTTATACTTGCCGCCGAAGGGGACGGCGGGCTTGGCGACCTTTGTGGTCAGCACGTACAAACGGCTGCCCTGGCCGCCGGCCAGAAGCATTGCAACGCATTCTTTCTTCCGATACATGTTGAACTCTCCATTTCTTCCACTAAATCGTGTTGAATAAACCTTGTTTATGTTGACCCGCCGTGCGGCAGGGAACCAACCTGCATTTATTTTTTATCCGTCTTTTTCGCTTTCGGTGCGGCTTTCTTAACCGGCTTTTTCGCCTTGGCCGCAGGGTCTGCCGCCGTGTCCTCGGTTTCCACCTTGGTGCGGCGCTTCGGCTTGGGCTTGCCCTGGAGATAGAGGATGGACAGCGGGGCGATGGAAAGCTCGATATACTGTTCCCGGTTGTGGCACTCGCCCGCGACAGCGGCCAACTTGCCGTTTGTAACGCCTGAGCCGCCGAACTGCGGCGCGTCCGACGTGAAGATTTCCTCGTATTTGCCGTCATACGGCACACCAATCTTGTAGTCGGTATGACCAACCGGCGCGAAATTCACAACCGCGATGACATCAGTACCGTCCTTCGCAATGCGGCGGAACGCGATGATATTGTTGTAATTATCGTCGTTGGAGATCCACTCGAAGCCATTCCAGTCCATGTCGTTCTCCCACAGCTGCTTGGTATCCAGATAGAAGTGATTGAGCGCGCGGACGTAGTCCTGCATCTGTTTGTGCGCCGGGTAATCGAGCAGCATCCAATCCAGGCCGCGCTGGTAAGCCCATTCGGAGAACTGCGCGAATTCACCGCCCATAAAGAGCATTTTCTTGCCCGGGTGTCCCATCATATAACCATAGAGCGTGCGCAGGGAGGCAAATTTATTTTCATACGGGTCGGGCATCTTGCCGATGAGCGACGCCTTGCCGTGCACAACCTCGTCATGCGAAAGCGGCAGAATATAGTTTTCGGAGAATGCGTACATAAACGAAAAAGTAATCTTGTCATGCATATCCTTGCGGAAGAACGGGTCGGCGCTGCAATAACAGAGCATATCGTTCATCCAGCCCATGTTCCATTTGAAGTTAAAACCCAGGCCGCCCACGTCGCCCGGCTTGGTTACCATCGGCCACGCGGTGGATTCCTCCGCAATCATCATCACATCGGGATGGTCGGAGAGGATCTTGTGGTTGAGCAGGCGGAGGAAGTCAACCGCTTCGAGGTTCTCGCGCCCGCCGTGGATGTTGGGACGCCATTCGTTCTGGCGGTTGTAGTCCAGGTACAGCATGGAAGCGACCGCGTCCACGCGCAGGCCGTCAAAATGGAACTTTTCAATCCAGAACATAGCAGAGGAGAACAGCAGCGAGCGCACCGAAATCTTGCCGTAGTCAAAGATACGGGTACCCCATTCCTTGTGCTCCATCTTGAGCGGGTCGGCGTACTCATAGAGGTAGCCGCCGTCAAACTCGCAAAGGCCGTGCCCGTCCTTGGGGAAGTGCGCCGGGACCCAGTCCATAATAACGCCAATGCCCGCCTTATGGCAGGTGTCGATGAAATACATCAGGTCGTGCGGCGTGCCGAAGCGCGAGGTTGCGGAAAAATACCCGGTCACCTGATAGCCCCAGGAGCCGTCAAAGGGATGCTCGGTCAGCGGCATTACCTCAATGTGGGTGTATCCCATTTCCTTTACATAGGGAACCAGCTCTTCCGCCATCTGGCGATAGGAATAGTAGGAGCCGTCCTCATGCATCTTCCAGGAGCCGAAGTGCATTTCGTAGATATTGATTGCGCTTTCATAGGGAAGGTGGCTCTTGCGCCATTCCATCCAGCTGTCGTCGTGCCACTCGTAACCGGCAATGTCGTACACCTTGGAAGCGTTCGCCGGGCGGGTCTCAGAATGGAACGCGTAGGGGTCGCATTTGTCGTAGAGCTGACCGTCCTGCGTGGCAATCGCGTATTTGTAAGCGTCATACTGTTTGACGCCGGGAATGAAAGCCGTCCACATGCCCCAGTCGTCGCGGTGCATCATGTTGCTGGTGCGGTCCCAGTTATTGAACTCGCCCATAACGCCGACTTCGACAGCATTGGGCGCGAAGACACGGAAAAAATAGCCGGTCTGCCCGTCCTGCTCGCACGGGTGGGCACCCATAAACTCCCATGCACGGCTGTTCTGCCCGGAATGGAAGAGCTTCTCATGTTCTTCCAGCGGCCAAGTCATTTGATTTTTTTCCACCTGTTTCACTCCTCAATTTTGCACAAAAGCGTGCTCTTTTTGCAATTTTCGGCGGCGTTAGGGATATTCTTTGTGAATATCGCAAAATACAGCCAACTCTCTGCGCAGTCTTACTAGGTATAGTATACAACAATTGAAAACAAATGTCCAGTAATTTTCATAAATTACTGGACATTTTTTTCAAATTCTTTAGTTATTATGTTAAGGCCTGATTTCCGGGAGGAAATAGCGGCGGATCATATCGAGCGCGGTGGAGGCGGCATGATTGCGGATGCGGTCACGGCCGTTGGTGTTGACCGTGCGGCGGGTGTGCCATTCGCCCTTGCAGTACACGCTGATATAGAGATCGGAAGAGCAC
>CAJUJQ010000106.1 GCA_910586575.1 uncultured Clostridia bacterium
TTCATTTTATCACTTTTTCCGCTCTTTGCAACAGTTATTTGCTTACGATTCCTTGCTGGGCGACGCGTTCATGACAAAATGCTTTGAAAGCGGCCCCGCCTGCGTCGAGCTGGTGCTGCGGATTTTGCTGGACAAACCGGATTTGAAGGTTGTGGATGTGCGGACACAGCAGTTTGTGGAAAACCGGTTTAGCCGCTCGGTGCGGCTGGATATCCTTATGTTTGAGGAAGGGAAGCTCCCGTTAGAGGATATTTCCCGATACGCCCGGACGTCATTGAAACAGGGAAAGCGCATCCGGAACGAATGGCTCGTATAGCGGCCTCTGAACGGCGTTTATGCGGAAATGCAGACATGCTTTGGCAGAATGTACACGGTTTCCCAAGAGGAGAAGTAGTGGAAAAGGAGCATGCCCTGCAAATTCAGGGAAACACGGAGCACTAGAAGCGGATTGGAAAGGCTGCGAAGGGCTTTCGTGCCGGGACGCGTCATTTAGGGCATATTTTGACATCAGGAGGGCAATCATGGCAAGGCGCAGCTTTTTCTGGCGGAATTTTATTTCATATTCCATGCTGATTCTGGTATCGGTGATGGCGGCGACGCTGGCTTTTTTTTACCAGGTGGACCGTTACATGCTCACCGAGACGCAGGGGCAGCTGCGCCGCACCGCGATGTACCTGGCGGACCAGACCGCGATGGTTCTGGATGGCGCGCCCGAGGATACCGTGGCGCTTTATGAGCGCGGGCTGATGCGCACGGTCAGCGAAAACGGCGTGACAATCATTGTCACGGATCCATACGGCGCGGTGCGCCTTTGGGCGGACGATGGCGGGATCAGCAAAAGCAGCACGGTACAGGTCAGCACGCGCGCGGCGCAGCGGGTGCGCCTGATGGGCTATTACTCCGAAATGGGGACGCTCGGCGTGCTCGACGGGGACTGCTACGCGGTCGGCGCGCAATGCCGCAACGACCAGGGCGATGTGACGGCGCTGGTTTTTGTGGCAGCGTACAGCGCGGCGATTTCCAATGTGATGCATACGCTTTCCAATACGGCGCTGTTTGTGATGCTGGTGACGCTGATTGCGGCGCTGGTGCTTTCGTATTACATATCGCGGCGCATGACCAGGCCTCTGAAAACCATGGCGGGCGCGGCGCAGGAATTTGCTTCGGGGAATTTTGGCGTGCGGGTGCCCGAGGACAGCCGCTGTGAGGAAATTGACGAGCTGGCGATCGCCTTTAATAATATGGCAAACGACCTGGCGCAGCTGGAGGAGCTGACGCGCGGGTTTATCGGCAATGTGTCGCATGAATTCAAGACCCCCATGACCACCATCGGCGGCTTTGTGGATGGCATGATTGACGGAACGATCCCGTTGGAGCAGCGCGACAAATACCTGCAAACCATTTCCGAGGAGGTCAAGCGGCTGTCACGGATGGTGACCCGGATGCTGGACGCGGCGAAAATCCAGTCCGGCGAGCTGATACTAAGCCCCGCCCCCTTCGACTTCTCGGAAATGGCAAGTCAGATTTTGTTTTCGTTCGAGCAGAAAATCGAACAAAAAAACATCGAGGTGGACGCCGAGCTGGATGACCGGCTCTGGGTGATGGGGGACCGTGACCATGTATTCCGCGCGGTTTATAACTTGGTGGATAACGCGGTGAAATTTACCATGCCGGGCGGGAGGCTGACGCTGCGGGCGCTCGAAAAGGGTACGGCGTGTGATTTTTCGATTACCAATACCGGCACGGGCATTTCGCCGGAGGATATCCCGCATATTTTCGACCGGTTCTATAAAGCGGACCGCTCCCGTTCGCTGGATAAGACGGGTGCGGGGCTTGGCCTTTATATCGTCAAGAATATCATTAACCTGCATGGCGGGGATATTTCGGTCCGCTCGGACGGCGGGGAGACGGAATTTTCCTTCACGATGCCGTTGATGCAGAAAAACGCCAATTAAACAGAAAACGCCTGCGGGGCACGGTGCCGCCGCAGGCGCTTTTTTGTAAAAAAACGGAGTGGGAATGGGATACATGTAGCCGCCGGGGAACCGGTTAAGCCCCTTCGTTTGCGGCTGTCAAAGCTTCCAGCTCATCGACAAGCGTGCCGAACTGCCGCAGCGCCGCTTCGATCGGTGCGGGTGTGGACATATCGACGCCCGCGCCGCGCAGAAGTGCAACCGGGTCTTTCGAGCTGCCTCCGCTCAGGAAGTTGAGATAGTCCTGTACAGCGGGCGCGCCCGCTTTCAGGATGCGCTCGGAAAGCGCGATTGCCGCCGAGAAGCCGGTTGCGTACTGGTACACATAGAAATCGTAGTAGAAATGCGGAATCCGTGCCCATTCCAGCGCGATTTGTTCGTCCAGGACGATTTCCTCGCCGTAATATTCGCGGTTGAGCGCGCTGTACTTGGCGGAGAGCGCGTCCGCGGTCAGTGCCTGGCCGGTGCGGATCTGTTCGCTGCACCACAGCTCGAATTCGGCAAACATGGTCTGGCGGTACAGCGTGCCGCGGAACTGTTCCAGGAAGTGGTTCAGCAGATAGGCGCGGCGCTGGGGGTCATCGGTTTTGCCGAGCAGATACTGGGTCAGCAGCGCCTCGTTGCAGGTGGAGGCGACCTCGGCTACAAAAATCACGTAATTTGCATAAGTGACCGGCTGGGTGCGGTTGGACAGATAGGAATGCAGGGAATGGCCCATTTCATGCACCAGCGTGAACATATCGTCCAGCGTATCGGTATAATTCAGCAGCACATAGGGATGCACGCCGTAGGCCCCGGCGGAGTACGCCCCCGAGCGTTTGCCTTCGTTTTCGTAAACGTCAATCCAGCGGTTGTCGCGCCCTTCCTTCAGGATAGACAGGTATTCCTCGCCGAGCGGGGCGAGCGCTTCGAGTGCGGTCTGCCAGGCTTCCTCATAGCTGACCTTGATATCCTGTCCGGCAACAATAGGGGTGTACAGGTCGTAGAAATGCAGCTCATCCAGCTTGAGCAGCCGCTTGCGCAGATGCACATAACGGTGCATGGCGGGCAGGCCGCCGCGTACCGCGGCAATCAGGTTGTGGTAGATTTCCACGGGGACTTCGTTGCCGTCGAGCGCGGCGTGCAGCGCCGAATCGTAATGCCGCGCATCCGCAAAGAATTGCAGCTGCCGCATCTGCGCCGAAAGGATGGCGGCGGAGGTGTTGCGGAACTGCCCATACACGCCGTACAGCGATTCAAACGCTGATTTGCGCAGCGCGCGGTCGGGCGACTGGAGCAGCGGCACAAAGCTGCCGTGTGTGACCGGATGGGCTTCACCCTGGCTGTCGGCGGCGTCTGGGAAGCGCATGTCGGCATCATTGAGGAATGAGAAGATATCGTCTGGAGACTGGCCCATCTGTCCGGCGGCGGCCAGCAGTGCTTCCCCTTCCGGGGTGAGCGTGTGCTCCCGCATGCGGCGCACCCGGTCGATCAGCAGGCGGTAATGCCCGAGCGCAGGCTCGGCGGTGTAGAAGCTGTCCAGCGTTTCGTCCGGGATGGACAGTATTTCTGGCGTGGAGAACGCCGCCGCGCGGTTGATTTCAATGGCAAGGTTGATAAACAGCGCGCTCATTTCCTGATACATCGCGTTGCGGGTATCCTCGTCGGATTTGCGCTGTGCGTAGTTGCCCAGCTTGTCGAGCAGCTCGGACAGGGTGTCGCTGTAGCGGAGGAAATCCAGCAGGGCGGCGGCGCTGCCCGCGAGCTGCCCTTCGTAGGCGGCCAGCTTCTGCGGGCTGTCCTGGGCGGCGGCAAAGGAAGCTTTCCAATCGTCGTCGGTGGCATACAGGCCGGTGAGATCCCATTGGAAGCGCGGGTCGGCATCGGTGCGGGCGGGGATGGTAGTCATAGTTCGGGTCGCTCCTTTTCGGTGAAATGTGTCATTAGGAACTGTGAATCAATCAATTGTGACAAGCGCGCCGCAGATTCTTCCGCCCGACAAGGCGCGTTTCCGCAGGCAGGCTGTCGCCTGTCAAGGAAACTGGACGCAGTATGGGAAGATGCAGGCGATTGCCGCATGTTATTTTTGAACAGTCCCTTAGAGCTGTTCGGAAACCAGTGGTGCGCTGGATGGCGTGAGGATTTGCCGACAGGAAGGGGGACGATTTCCCATCCTGCCCGATTTCTAGGGAAAGCGGCACAGCATGACGGCAAAGGCCCGCGCTAGACGGTGCGCCAATGGATTCCGAACAGGTTCCTTATAGTATCGGTGGGGACGGTATCGGTTTATACAGTGCGTCGGGCGGTTTCTGCCCGGTACTGCGGGCCTATATCAAGCAGTATAACACATCGGGGCGCGGATGTAAACGGATACGGCGCGGCATAGGCGATCAATTGCGCCGCTGTGTGCCGGATTTTGTTAAAAAGGTGTAAAACCCGGCTTTGTAGTCATACCGTTTCTTGACAAAATGCTGAATAGGGGTTAGGATAAAGGTATACCCTTGGGGAACGTGATTCGAGGAGGTAAAATGGAATGAAAAAACGATTTTTTTCGCTATTTTGTATTTTTATGTTGCTTTTATCGGCGTGTGCCGCCAAGGCGGACAGCCCGGCTGACGGCGGGCAGGAGGAGCAGCAGGGCGCAGGGCTGACGGACGCCGAGGGAACCCGCCAAGTCTCGGTTTTTGTGCCGGACGCGCAGGCGGAATACCTGACTGGCTCTTATGTCGATGTCCCCGCGCGGGAGTCCTTGCCCGAGATGCTGATTAACGGGCTGGCAGCCAAGGGCGCGCTGCCGGAGACGGTCAAGATTATTGAATGCGCTTTCCAGGTTGAGGAGGGGCGTCTCCGGCTCGATCTCAACAGCGCTTACCTGGACGCGCTCGAAGCGGGCGGCTCCGCCGGGGAGTCCATGACGCTCTACGCGGTGGTGAATACCTTCCTCTTTAATTACCCGACCGCGGACTCGTTCGTGCTCACTGTGGAGGGCAAAACCATTGAGACCGAGCACGGCGTCTATGCCGACCCCTTCACGGAAATGCAGTATCTGAGGGAGTAAAATTTTCGGCGCGGCGGCTGCCAAAAGGTGGGGCTTTCCTGTCCGCTTTTTCCGGGAAGCTGTGGAAAACTTCCCCCCGGGAACAGCTTTTCCACAGCGGCAGGATGTCTTGTCCACAGGCTTTTGCACAGTTTTCCACAGCTTGTCCACAATCGTCAAAATGCCCTGTCAAGAGAATAAAGATTACAAAAAGATTACAAAAATCCCTTGTCATTGGATAGGGCCTATGGTATAATATAGGTAATCAAGGAAACTGCTGTAAAACGGTGAATTTCCGGAGATTCACTCATTTTCCGGCAAAAAATACGATTTCTTTAACGAAAAGAGGGAGCAATTATGCGAAAACGATTATTATCCATATTCCTGTGCGTGTGCATGGTGCTGTCCTTGATACCATGCACGGCATTGGCAGCGGATACCCCACCGAGGAGGGAAGGCTGGTGCGGCGCCACCGGTGACGAGGTGCACTGGGCATTGACCGGCAGCGCTAACAATATGACGCTGACACTGGCCGGGAAAGTCTTCATGGACGGCATAATGGCTGACTTTGCAGAAAGCGAGGTACAGCCTTGGTATTACTACCGCAATGAAATTACAAAAGTCATAATCGATACAACGGCTGCCCCTTCCGAAAGGGGACAGGTGACTGAAATCGGCAGCTATGCGTTTTCCGAGCTGAAGAATTTGAAAGAAGTTACGCTGACGGAAGGGATTACCAGGATTGGTGACTACGCATTCCAGGGCTGCAAAAGCTTACCAGAGCTTGTGCTGCCGGAGTCGGTTACAGATATTGGAAAGGGCGCTTTCCAGGGCTGTGATTCGATGACTCAAATTACGATTCCCAATGCCACGGACGATGGGGAGGGAATCCTTACAGAGATTAAGGAAGATACCTTCCTGGGGTGTGCCAAGCTGCAAACCATCAAGCGGAAAAAAGCCAGCGGTTATTCTCCAATCCTGACCTATGATAAGGATTATACTTTTTCTACTGTCACAAAGGTAGGAGCGAGAGCATTCAAGGGCTGCGCCGCGCTGACGGCAATCAAGCTGCCGAAGGTAGAAACAATTGATGCAGAGGCGTTTTATAATTGCAGCGCTTTGGGAACGGCTGAGCTTCCAAAGGATGGCTCGGTAAAGAAGTTCCAGACGATAGGCGCAAGCGTGTTCAAAAACTGCAAAGCGCTGAAAAAAATTGATATTCCGTGGACGGTTACATCCATCGGTGCGGAAGCATTTTCGGGCACTGGATTGAACACCATCCGGATTCCGGAACAGGTGGTTGTCATTGGGGACGGCGCTTTTTCAAACATCACAGGCGGGAATACAGACGTTACTTTTACTGTTAATTCTTCGATCGAGAATAACACCCATACGCATAGAATCTTTGGCGTAGAAGTGTTTGGCCGCAGCGAGCTGAGAAACGTAGTATTTGAACCCTGCACGGATGTCATTGAGAATGGATGGTTTGATAACTGTTCTTTCCAGACAATGACAATTCCGGCATCGGTTACAACAATTGCCACAAATGCGTTCACAAATTGCACTGGTGTAACAGCGTTTGTTGTCAAGCCCGAAAATCGTGATTATAAGGCGCCTGGCGGTATTTTGTTCTCTTACGATTTGACGAAGTTGATTCGCTATCCTGTCAACAAGGACGGCGCAAGCTATACAGTTCCGAGTTATGTGAACGAAATTGCTGCAAACGCGTTTTATAAAAGCGGCAAGCTGACAAGTGTCACGATTGCGGATGATACGACAATCACGGACATTAGAGAGCGAAGCCTTACGATCGGTGATAATGCGTTTAAGGAATGCGAAAACCTGGGATCCGTTGACTTTGGCAACCAGGTGATAGAGATTGGGAAATCCGCGTTTGAGGGCGATAAGAAGCTGGTGGCCGTGATGCTTCCTGACAGCGTGAAGACGCTTGGCGAGGCAGCTTTTAAGAACTGCGCGGCAATGAGTACGTTGGCGCTGTCGAACAGCCTTGAGGTGATCGAGAAATCGTCGTTTGAAGACTGTAAGGCATTGACCAGTGTAAAGCTTCCGCACGGAATGACAGAGGTAGGCGAGGCTGCATTTAAGAATTGCGGCAAGATGAAATCGCTGATTTTCACGCCGTGGCTTGTAACGATTGGCAATTATGCGTTCCAAGCATGCAAGGAGCTGACAACGGTTGAGTTCCACGTTGGCTTAAAGACAATTGGCGCGTATGCTTTTGCAGACTGCTCAAAGCTGAAGGGCGAGGAAGATCGGGTGCTCAGGCTTCCCGAATCTGTCACCTCTGTAGGAGAGGGCGCGTTTTCTAAGAGTGGTATTGAGGGCTTTACTGTTCTCAAGGGCACACTTGGCGATTCGGTATTCGAGGGATGCAATAACCTGACGAGTGTCCAGCTTGGCGATGGCGTAACTGCGATCGGCGAAAAGGCTTTTGCAGATACCAACCTTCAGCAGCCGTTTGATCTGCCTGTTGACCTCAGGAAGGTTTCTAAAGAGATGTTTAAGAATTGCCAGAACTTGACGTCCATTACCATTCCGGATAAGGTAGAAATAATCGATGAAGGCGCGTTTTGGAAAAGTGGCGTCGAGACAGTTTATCTGTATCCGTCGGTGACAACAATCGAGGGTTCCATGGTTGGAAATACGGCGGGCCCCAAGGATGCGTTTTTTGAGTCCGCGCTTAATAAGATTGTCTATTATGGCCCGAAGACGGATTGGGAGAATAAAAAGGATATCAAAGATATCAGCGTTGCGTTTACAAGCGCATTCGAGAATGCGACTTTTGATGGCGAAAGACCGACGGCAGAGCAGTATACGATTACTTTTGATCCGCGCGAGGGATTTACGCTGAGCAGCACGATTGCAAAGATTAAACCCGAAGAGAAGGGCGGCAAAGCGAAGCTGAGCAGCATCCAGATCCCGAAAGTAACGCGACTCGGTTATAATTTTGAATACTGGACGCTGAGCGATGGTACAGAGATTGATCCGCTCACCTATGAGTTTGACAGGAATACTGTGCTTTATGCCAATTGGTCGGTAATCCCGGAGCCTACTTATAAGGTTGAGCTGCCGCTGGGCGGTAAGGCAACGCCGAACCCCGCGAAGGCAGGCGAGACGGTTAAGCTGACGATTACGACCGGCAGCAAGGAGACGTTCCTGGATTGGAGCATTAAGCCTTCCGTAAAATTCATTGATGATTATACCGAGACCAGCCGGACGACCTGGTTCGTAATGCCTGCTACCGATATTGTGGTTGTACCGCATGTCCTGAATAGCTCAAGCGGAACAAAGTATGATGATTACATCGTTTCTCCGGGCATCCGTCCAACGCCCGAGTATACCGCCGATAAGCTCAAGGAGCTTTTGGACAAGGTTCTTTCTTCCGGTGACAAGGATTACTATTATGATATTGAGCTGGTCACCAAGTCTGTGCTTTCCGATGAGGATGCAGCGGAGGGAGACGAGGATACGCCTGCACCCGTTGCAATGGCCGTGTTCGGCGCACTGCCTGACAGCGCTGTCGTATATGGTGCGGAAGGGACGGTTCTGATCGCTTATCCTGATAATATTACTTACGCCACCGCTAAGGATTACACATTTTCCGCGGCGGTTGTGGATGCAAATGGCAACGTAAAAATGGTTACTGTGACACCGTCAAGCAAGGGCTTAGTGCTGAATACCACGGTGGATAAGGCGTCCGTAAAACTCACCGTGACAAAGAAGCCGGTTACTGTCCCTGACAAGCCTGGCACGAGTAATCCCGGTACCAGTAATCCCGGTACGAGTAATCCCGGTACGAGTAATCCCGGCACTACGGTTAAGCCTGACCCGACTCCCGTCACCTATGCAATTCGGGACGCAAGCGGCAAGGGCGGCACGGTTACTGTGCGGGATGAGGCCGAAGAGGATGAAACCGTAACCGTGAAGGTCAAGCCGAAAGACGGTTACGAGCTGAAAGAAATTATCGTTTATAAGAAAAACGGTAAGGAGCTAAAACTCAAGGAAAAGAGCGACAGCAAGTTTACTTTTACCATGCCGGATGAGCGTGTGACGGTTGAGGCGACCTTCCAGGAGGAAGACGAAGAGGAAGACGAGCCGAAGAAAACCACCACGGCCCAAACACAGATGACTGTGCAGCAGCTGTTTGGGCCTGGTGCAAGCGGCGTTGCAGGCATACCGAATGGAACCGGTGCTGCGACCAGTACGGGTACAACGACGGGTACCACGGCGAATACCGCGTTTGCCAATGCGCAGATTCCGTTTACTGATGTCCCGGCAAGCAGCGCGCAGCGCACAGCCATTGGCTACGTTTACAGCAAGGGGCTGATGACCGGTACGAACGCGACCTCGTTCAGCCCGGATACCACGGTCAGCCGTGCAATGGTGGTTGCGATCCTGCACCGCCTGGAGGGTTCGCCCTCTGCCGCGAAGGCCGACTTTGAGGACGTCGAGGAAGGACAGTGGTACGAGGCCCCGATTGCGTGGGCTTCGGCGAATAACATTGTCAGCGGTTACAGCGATGACAAGTTTGGCCCCGAGGATACCGTCACAAAAGAACAGCTGGTATCCATTCTGGCGCGTTATTCGCTGCTTAAGAAATATGACACTATCGCGCGTGCCGATATTTCAGGCTATACCGATTCGGCGAAGGTCAGCCAGTATGCGCTCGGTGCAATGCAGTGGGCGGCAGGCAAGCAGCTGTTTGCGGAAAGCACGCTGAAAACCCTGAATCCCACCGACGCTATGACCCGTGCACAGACAGCGGATATGCTCATGCGGTTCTGTCAGAACGTCGCGAATATTTAAGCAATTTCCGGAGCTGCCGTGCCCTTCAAAGGGTACGGCAGTTTTTTTTGACAGATTTCGGAAATAGGGGTTGACAGGGAAATCAGGAAGTGATATATTTGTCTTGTTAAGAGATAAATATATCTCATTCGTTTGGAGGTGCTATTGATGAAAGGCAATTTGACAAAGTGGATTGTAGGCTTGGGAGCAGCCTGCGCGGCTGTTACAGCGGCGGCGTGCTGGTATTCTGTACAATATAATGACGCGCGGCTTGTGGTGCCCATGGATTTTTCCGAGTACAGCTTTCAGGTGCGCGACCTGCCGATGATTGGGGCGATTTCTTTGGTGGTGGCTTATGCGCTGTTTCTGGCGGCGCTCTGGCTCCGGGCGATGGTAAAGGAAACAAAGAGGCGCGCGAATCAGGATTATACACGGCGGATCAATCCGAATCTTGGACTGCTCGGTTTTTTGGGGTTCCTGGGGTTTTTAGGGTTTTGGCAGTACGGTTTTAACAAAGGTGTAGACGCGTTTATCTTTTTCGTGTTCTTCGGTTTCTTTGGATTCTTCTATGAGGGAAAAATGTCCAGTACCCTGATGGATGAGCGTTTCCGGAGGAACCGTGAGCGGGCGCAGCTTGTGGCAATGAAGCTGGCGGCAATCCCGGTTGTGGTTTCCCTGTTTGTCGTTTGTCGCGGGGCGCTGTTTGGCAGCTTGGACTATACGTTGATTGCGGTGACGATTCTGCTGGCGCTTTCCGTGGCGCTGGCGACGTTCCTGGGGGAGTACCTTCTTTATAAGTTTGATCACGACGAGCAGCTGGAGGAGTGAGAATGCCCGATTTTGAATGCAGGCTGAAAACCTTCCGACTGATGAAAGGGCTGACCCAGGAGCAGCTCGCCGGGCGGGTGGGGGTGCGGCGTGAGACCATTATGCGGCTGGAGAAAGCGCAGTATAACCCGTCGCTGAAATTAGCAATTGATATTTCCCGCGCCGTAGAGACTCCAATTGAAGAAATTTTCTTGTTTCCGTAACTTTTGACGCTCTAGAAATGCTTTTGTCGGAATTTACAGAAAATGGTCAAAAAGTTTTTTGAAAAAATCTGAAAAAAGGCCTTGACATTCCCCGCGGCCCGTGGTATTATAAATAAGCTGACCGGCACGGAGG
>CAJUJQ010000107.1 GCA_910586575.1 uncultured Clostridia bacterium
GAGCTGCACCACATCAAGAAGGAAAATATCGGCTTAATTGAAGTGATGGGGCTTGCCGTCCTCCCGGCGCGGCTCAAGGAAGAGCTTTCGCTCGTTGCCGAAAAGCTGGCTTCCGGCGCGGATCTCCGCGCGGACGAGCGCACCGAGAAGCACGCCGATTGGGCGGAGGGCTTCGCGAAGGATTACGAAATCACCGCCGAAAACGCGTTTGAAATCGTCCAGAAGGAAGTCGGTTTCGTGTTCGCCAACGTGCTCGAACACGCGGGCGTGTACAAGCGCACCCCGGAAGGGACGGCAGCGTTCCTGCGCTTCACAGCGTCGGTCTGAGCGTTCTAAAAATGGGGGGACTGCCTCAAAAGCGCAGCCCTCCCATTTCTTGGATATCAAATTTGGATTCATCAAAAAGGCCTGTCTGGAAACCGGGGTGTACCGATGGTTTCCGGACAGGCCTGAATTGATTAGCTGGGACTGATTTCCTCCGTCACAATCCGGTTTCCGGCGGATTATCCGTAAACGCGGGCGACTTCCTCGCGGGCAAGCTGCACCCAGCGTGCAGCGTTCTCGGGGCGGCGTCCCAGCGTGTGGTTGTCCTTCATCAAAATTTCAACGCGGTTTCCACACTGTTTGCAATAGCCCAGCACTTCGTTGAGGTGTTTGCGGATGTACGCTTCATCCGGGTTCGGTACGGCGATATCGGTCGGGCTGACCTTCAGGCAGTAGACATAATCCCCGCCGAGCAGCTCGCTCATTTTGCGGCGGTCGGCCCAGGGCGACACCGAAACGCGGCGCAGGCGCGGGATTGCCGCTTTCACGTAATCCCAGCGGCGGTCAAGACCCTCGCAGCAGCCGTAATAATTGAGGCCGAAGCGGGACGCAAGCTCGGTCTGGTAGGGCAGGATAAACTCGTTGACCATCTCCGGGGAAACCTCGCTGGTCTCCTGCGCCTCGTTGAAGCCCCACATATCCATCAGCCTGACCTGTCCCGGCGTGCCGTGCAGCTCGCTTGTCCAGCCCGTACCGCCCGAACCGATATACATGCTTTCACAGTTGTTGGGCAGCAGGCCGTTCTGTTCCAGGTAGTCGAATTTCACGAGGTAGCCGTCGGTAAACAGCCGCATCATTTCATGTACCTTTTCGGGGTAGTCGTAGAAATCGCACATCATATTTTCCATGCCGCGCAGGTTGGAATAGGACAGCGACAGGTCGGGGGACCACCACCATTTATGCCGGAACTCAACCTCTAAAATCCCGTCAAAAACCTCCTGCGCCAGCGCAAAGGCGCGGTTGGAGGCTTCCCAGTCAATCCGGATTTCCGGCGTTTTGATTACCGTGGACAGGTCCAGCTCTTCGAATTCGTCCTCGTCCAAGTCAGACAGCGGGGATTTCCAGACATACGCTTCGCCCTTGGTCGGGTCGCCGATCCGCTCCTCGGCGATGCCCCAAGCGGTGTCCACCGCGTGATAGGGCAGGTACAGTTTGGCTTCGACGACCTTGTCGTCCTTGAGGACATCCGCCCAGTGGATTTCCTTGCGCAGCCACATTTCCCAATCCTGCGCCATTTCGCCTTCACACTGAATCGTTTCCGCCCACGGGAAAATTTCGTTCCAGCCGTTTTCACAGTCAATGAAAATCACCGGCTGCTCGGTTTTCAGGTCGTTATGTGCTGTCCACAGCGCGATTTTCTCCTGTTCACAGGGGCGCTCCGCAAGGGAACGCAGTTTATCCCCCAGCCCGCGCAGGATTTCGCGGTCATGCCCGGAAACCACGCACTGTTCGATCGGCCAGCCGTGTACCATCAGGTTGCCGCCCTGCCCCTGGTCGATGCGGTTTGCTGCTTTCTGTTCGTCCATCATTTTACACGCCCTTTCTGAAAATCGCGCCAGCCGGCGCTGTGCCGCTGGAACCTTGCCTGTATCCTATCACAGAATGGTCCGCCGTGCAAGCACCTGAGCACCATTCAAAACGTGGGTTTAGGCATTTTTTTGTGCGCTTTCCGGCGCTTTCAGCCTTGATGCCTGCCTGTCGGGGCGGCTGCGGCGCCGCTGTTCCCGGCGTCGTCATGAATTTTTGTAAGGCGCGCAGAAAAAGATAATCGATTTTCAAAAGAAAACGATTGATTCCGTGATCGTATTATTGCAGAAAGTATGATATAATATATTTTTTACAGATATTGATTCCGGATTCCGTCAGGCAGCATTCCGAAGAATGCACAATGAACGCGCCCTCCGGGAAAATAATTCAAAAACAGAACAACCGCATACAAGAAAACTGGTATTCCGACATGGTATTATAATATATCAGAGAAGAAGAAGGCAGCGCACCGCGGCAAATCCGCTGCCGTTCCCGCTGTACTGCCGCTGCAAAAGGAGGAAGCCAATGGATATCCCGGAACAGTGTTTATGGTTCTGCGGCCATGTCACCGCGCTGACCGGCGTGCATTGCACGCTGCTGAACATCCTGACCAAGGACTTTGCCATACCGCCCTTTCAAAACGGCTGCGCGCTGGACGCAGGCGACTGCTCGGCCTCGCATACCCATCTGTACGGCACGTATGAGGCACAGCGCTGGGCGGGCAAATATATCTATTATTGCCCGCGTGGGCTGGTGTTCTGCGCGGTCATTCCGCAGATGCCCGGGCCACCGGCAGAGCACTGCATGATTATCGGCCCGGTCATCATGACCAACAGCCTGGAGGACCCGTTTGACGACCCGCTGAACGACCCGGACAGCTTGAGCGGCATCCCACGCATGACCACCGCGCAGGTGCATTCGCTCTGCGAATTGGCGGCGGCGACCCTTTCGCCGTTCCCGCAGGCGAACCGTGAGGAATCCGCGGGATCGTCCTCATTTATGAAGATGATGTACGACTACGCGGTCGATATCCGTCCGCGCGCCTATCCGGTGGAAAGCGAGCACCAGCTTCAGGAATACATCCGTACCGGCAGCAAATCCGCCGCGCAAAAGCTGCTCAACGAGCTGCTTGCCCAGCTGTACGCCAGTACGGGCAACGACCTTGACCGCATCCGCCCCCGCATCCGGGAGCTGCTGGTGCTGATGAACCGCGCGGCCATCGACGGCGGTGCGGATACCGATGAAATTTTCAGCCTGTGCTGCCGCTACGAGCAGGAGCTGGACACACTGGACAGCATTGAGGATTTGAACCGCTGGCTGGGGATGATACTGCATCAATTTATCGGGTTTGTGTTTGATTTCAACGCGATTAAGCACCAAAATGTCATTTTCAAAGCGACTGCCTATATGAAAGAGCATATGTCCGAGCGGCTGTCGCTCGACCAGGTCGCGGCGCAGGTGTACCTCTCCAAATCGTATTTTTGCCGCATTATCAAGAGCGAACTGGGCTGTACATTCACCGAATATGTCAACCGCCTGCGCATTGAGCGGAGCAAAACGCTGCTGCAAAGCTCACAGATGTCGATTGCCGAAATCTCGCTGGCGGTCGGCTTCGACGACCAGAGCTATTTCACGCGGATTTTCAAGCGGCAGACCGGCTGCTCGCCCGGAAAGTTCCGGGAACAGCGCCCCTAAACACAAGGCGGCACACCCCGGAGCATGCTTGCCGCATGCACGATAAAATTTGCAGGGGAGGGGCTTGCCCCTCCCGTTTTTTCGCGGAAGCCGCCGTTTCGCGCGGGAGGAGGCAAGCCCTTCCCCTACAGGTGCCGGCACCGTCACAGCACACCCAAAGTTAACATACCACCGCAGCCATGGACAGTAAGGAACTGTTCAAAAATAACCTGCGACAATCGCTTGCATCTTCTTCCGCCATACCGCGCCCGGTTTCCTTGACAGGCGGAAGAATCCGCGGCGCGCTTGTCCCAATTGATTGATTCACAGTTCCTAAATTGAATTTTGCAAACAGAACGCAAAGCATACCGGTTGCACTCTGCTAAAAGTGTGCTATACTAAAGAAAGAAAGCAAAAGAAAGAGAGGCACCACCGTATGCTGAACCAAGACCTGGTCGGGCTGGGAAAAAAACGCTCGACCATCCGTGAGATATTTGAATATGGGAACGCCCGCGCGAAGGAAATCGGGCGGGAGAATATTTTCGACTTTTCCATCGGGAACCCCAACGTCCCCGCGCCGGACGCCGTGCGCCGGACGCTGCTTTCGCTGGTTGAGAATACCGACCCGGTCGCGCTGCATGGCTATACCTCGGCGCAGGGCGCGGAGCCGGTGCGCGCGAAAATTGCCGAATCCCTGAACCGCCGCTTTGGCACGGCGTACCACGCGGGCAGCCTTTATATGACGGTCGGCGCTGCGGCGGCGATTTCCATCTGTTTTAAGGCGCTGACGTGTTCGCCGGAGGATGAGTTCATTGTTTTTGCGCCGTTCTTCCCGGAATATTCGGTGTTTATCGAAAAGGGGGCGGGGGCAAAATGTGTGATTGTCCCGCCCAGAATCGAGGATTTCCAGATTGATTTTGACGCCTTTGCCCGCTGCCTGTCGCCGCGCACCCAAGCGGTCGTCGTCAACTCGCCGAGTAACCCGGCGGGCGCGGCTTACTCCGCCGAAACGCTGACGCGCCTTTCCGCGCTCCTGCAAGAAAAGTCGGCGGAATACGGCCATACCATCTACCTGATTTCGGACGAGCCTTACCGGGAAATCGTTTATGACGGCATTGCCCTGCCCTGCCCGGCGCGCTTCTACCCGGCAACGCTGATGTGTTATTCCTATTCCAAATCGCTGTCCCTGCCAGGGGAGCGCATTGGTTATGTCGCTGTCCCCGACGTGCCCGAATTCATTGATTTGTATGCCGCCGTCTGCGGCGCGGGGCGCGTGCTGGGCTATGTCAACGCCCCCAGCCTGTTCCAGCTGGCGGCCGCGGAATGCGCCGGGGAAACCGCCGACCTGTCTGTCTACGCGGAGAACCGCCGGCTGTTGTACGAGGGGCTGACCGCGATGGGCTACCGCTGCGTCAAGCCGGACGGCGCGTTTTATCTGTTCCCGCAGACACTGGAGCCGGACGACCGCGCGTTCTGTGAACGCGCCAAGAAATACGAGCTTTTGCTGGTTCCCGGCGCTGATTTCGGTGCGCCTGGCCATATGCGGATTTCCTACTGTGTGCAGACCGGGCAGATCCGGCGGGCGCTGCCGCTGTTCCAAAAGCTGGCGGAGGAATATCAGTAAGCTTAACCGCAAAGCGGCGGATTCCCGCGACAGCTGCCCAAAATCCGCCGTTTTTGCAGGTTTTATGCAACTGAAAAAGTTTTTTTGAAATTTGCTCAAATTTTTTGAAAAAACACTTGACATTTCCCGGGAAACTGCGTATAATATCAATGTCGCCGAACGAAATGCATGACGCGACTGTGAAGAATGGATATGGCGGTATAGCTTAGTTGGCTAGAGCGTTCGGTTCATACCCGAAAGGTCATTGGTTCAAGTCCAATTACCGCTACCATTTTTTCGGCCCGTTGGTCAAGCGGTTAAGACACCGCCCTTTCACGGCGGTAACGCGGGTTCGAGTCCCGCACGGGTCACCATCCGGAAGTTTAGCTCAGCTGGGAGAGCATCTGCCTTACAAGCAGAGGGTCAGCGGTTCGAGCCCGTTAACTTCCACCAGAAATGCCGCTGGTTCCTATGAACCAGCGGCATTTTTGCATCCCGGCGGCAGACTGTCCAGAAGTAACCATATTGTAGCTTTTCTATGATAAAACAGAGTGATATAATAAGGATATACCAGATATTGGGGTGGACTGTTTCTCAACCCACAGGAAAAGGAGGGCGGGACAATGAAATGTCCATTTTGTGGCTATGCGGACAGCAAGGTGGTGGATTCCCGGCCGGCGGACGAGGGCAGCAGCATCCGGCGGCGGCGCGAATGCCTGAAATGTGGGAAGCGCTTCACTACCTATGAAACCATCGAGCGTACACCGCTGATGCTGGTCAAGCGCGACGGCACCCGCCAGCCATACGACCGCCAGAAACTGCTGAACGGCATTATTAAAGCCTGCGAAAAGCGTCCGGTGTCCATCCAGCGGATGGAAGAGCTGGTCAATAAGATTGAACAGCGGCTGTTTAGCTCGCTGGATTACGAGATTTCCTCCAAGCTCATCGGCGAGATGGTAATGGAGGAGCTGCGCTCGGTTGATGAGGTCGCATATGTGCGCTTTGCGTCGGTTTACCGCCAGTTTAAGGATATCAATACCTTTATGGAAGAGCTGAACATGCTCATTAAGGATAAGTAACCCCAGCCGGTGCGGCATCTGCCGCGCCGGTTTTTTGGCTGCACAGCCATGGGAAGTTGCACAGCTTTTTGCCCCGCAAACAGTTGGTTTGTGAGCGGTTGTGCCAAAATCATGGAATTTGCTACGCTTCCCCTTGACAAACCCGGGAAGCACCGCTATAATACCCATAGAAACAGCAAAGGCGCTGTGGGCTGGTTGCCTGCAGCGCCCATTTTTTAACCATTTGGTTTCCGTTTTTCTTTGTCTGCTAAAATATTTCCATAGATTCAAGGGAGGTTGTTACATGAACACCAACAGTAAGGTTCCTGAGCTGTTCGGCTCCATGGTCTTTAACGAGTCCGTTATGAAAGACCGGCTGCCCAAGGATATCTTCCGCGCACTCAAAAAGACAATCAGGGAAGGCACCGCGCTTGACCCCGCCGTTGCCAACGTCGTCGCCAGCGCCATGAAGGATTGGGCGCTCTCCAAGGGCGCTACCCATTTTACCCACTGGTTCCAGCCCATGACCGGCGTCCCCGCCGAGAAGCATGACTCTTTCATCTCCCCCAATGATGACGGCACCGTCATTATGGAGTTTTCCGGCAAGGAGCTGATTAAGGGCGAGCCGGACGCGTCGTCTTTCCCCTCCGGCGGCCTGCGCGCGACCTTTGAAGCACGCGGCTACACCGCCTGGGACCCGACTTCCTACGCCTTCGTCAAGGACGGCACGCTCTATATTCCGACCGCGTTCTGTTCTTATACCGGCGAAATCCTCGACAAGAAAACCCCGCTGCTGCGCTCCATGGACGCCATCAGCAAGCAGGCGTGCCGCGTGCTGCGCCTGTTCGGCAAGGAGTGCAAGCGCGTCACGACGACCGTCGGCCCCGAGCAGGAATATTTCCTCATCAACGAGGACGACTACAAGCAGCGTGAGGACCTCATCCTGACCGGCCGCACCCTGTTCGGCGCGCTGCCCCCCAAGGGCCAGGAAATGGACGATCATTATTTCGGTTCCATCCGCCCGCGCGTTGCCGCGTTCATGGCAGAGCTGGACCGCGAGCTGTGGAAGCTCGGCATCCTCGCCAAGACCAAGCACAACGAGGTTGCCCCCTGCCAGCACGAGCTTGCGCCGATTTTCTCCACGACCAACATTGCCACCGACCACAACCAGCTGATGATGGAAATGATGAAGCGCATCGCCAAGAAGCATGGCTTCGTCTGCCTGCTGCATGAAAAGCCCTTTGACGGCGTGAACGGGTCGGGCAAGCATAACAACTGGTCGATTTCGACCGATACGGGCGAGAACCTGCTCGAGCCTGGCAAGACCCCGGCTTCCAACAAGCAGTTCCTGCTGTTTCTGACGGCGGTCGTCAAGGCGGTGGACGAATACCAGGATTTGCTGCGCGTTTCGGTCGCAAGCGCGGGCAATGACCACCGTCTCGGCGCGAACGAAGCGCCCCCCGCGATTGTTTCCATGTTCGTCGGCGACGAAATCGAAGCCATCCTGGAAGCCATCGAAGCGGGCGAAACCTACACCGACGTGGACAAGACCATGATGAGCATCGGCGTTTCGGTATTGCCGCCTATCCCCAAGGATACCACCGACCGCAACCGTACTTCCCCGTTCGCGTTCACGGGCAACAAGTTCGAGTTCCGTATGCCGGGTTCGACCTTCAATATTGCCTGCACCAATATCATGCTCAACACCGCCGTTGCGGAAGAGCTGCGCCAGTTCGCCGACGAGCTGGAAACCTCCAAGGACTTCGACAGCGCGCTTGCGGCGCTCATCCAGCGCGAAATCAAGGCGCACAAGCGCATTATCTTCAACGGCAACGGCTACGGCGCGGAATGGCCGGAGGAAGCGGCAAAGCGCGGCCTGCTCAACCTGAAATCCACCCCGGACGCCATCCCGTATTATACCTCGGACAAGAACGTCAGCCTGTTCAAGCGCCACGGCGTTTATACCAAGGTCGAAATGGAATCCCGTGGGGAAATTCTCGCGGAGGAATACGCCAAGACACTGCACATTGAAGCAATGACCATGCTCGACATGCTCAAAAAGCAGATTGTCCCGGCGGTCATCAGCTGCTCGAAGGAGCTGGCGGACACCGTCGCGGTCAAGAAATCGATTGGCGTAGACGCGCCCGCCGAGCTGGATCTGGTCAAGGCGCTGACCGGCAGGACCGCCGAGCTGCTCGCGCACCAGAAGGCGCTTGAGGACGCGGTTAACGCCGCGCCCGCGTCCACGCAGGAGTCCCCGCGCTACTATCACGATGTTGTGATTCCGGCGATGGAGGGCGCCCGCAAAACGGCTGACGCGCTGGAAATGATGGTCGGCGAGAAATACTGGCCGTTCCCGACCTACTCTAAGATTCTCTATTATGTTTAAGCGCCCGCGCCTTCTCGGCGGGCGGTCTTGCGCAGACAGCGCCAGATGGCCCTGCCCTCTGGACTCCCGCAATTTTTTGAAAAAAATTGCGTAAAACTTCATTCCGCCTGCGGGCGGGACGAAGGACGCGGTTTTTCCTGCGGGCAATTGATTTATTTCGTGTGAAAAAAATTCACAATACACAATGGCGTGTATTCCCTTACCGGAGTACACGCCATTCCTATTTTAAGGAGGTTTTTCCAATGGACATTACATCCCTTGCCGCGTCGCTTGACGTCGGCTGGACACTGATTGCGGCGGCGCTCGTTTTCTTCATGCAGGCGGGCTTCGCAATGGTTGAAACCGGCTTTACCCGTGCCAAAAACGCGGGCAATATCATCATGAAAAACCTGATGGATTTCAGCCTGGGCACGCCGATTTTCTGGCTGGTCGGCTTCGGCATCATGTTCGGCAGCGCAAGCCCGTTTTTCGGCGGCTTTGACTTCCTCGCGGACGGCGTGGTCGGCGAAGGCTACGACTGGACGACGCTGATTTTCCAGACCGTGTTCTGTGCCACCGCCGCAACCATCGTTTCGGGCGCGATGGCGGAACGTACCAAGTTCTCCTCCTACTGCATTTATTCTATGGTGATTTCCGCGGTCATTTATCCGATTTCCGGACACTGGATCTGGGGCGGCGGCTGGCTGTCACAGCTCGGCTTCCATGACTTCGCCGGTTCGACGGCGGTGCATATGGTCGGCGGCGTTGCCGCGTTCATCGGCGCGATGATCCTCGGGCCGCGTATCGGCAAGTACACCAAGGACGGCAGGGCGCGCGCCATCCCCGGGCATTCGCTGACCCTCGGCGCGCTGGGCTGCTTCATCCTTTGGTTCTGCTGGTTCGGCTTCAACGGCGGCTCGACCGTCGCGCTCTCCGGCAGCAGCGCGGAGGTCGCCGCGCGCGTGTTCGTCACCACCAATATGGCGGCGGCTGTCGCGACCGTTACCGTCATGTGCATCACCTGGCTGCGCTATAAAAAGCCCGATGTCTCGATGACACTGAACGGCTCGCTGGCTGGGCTGGTTGCCATTACGGCGGGCTGCGATATGGTAACACCCGCGGGCGCTGCTGCCATCGGTATCCTTTCCGGCTTCGCGGTTGTGTTCGGCATTGAGTTTGTCGATCAGAAGCTTCGGGTTGACGACCCGGTCGGCGCGGTCGGCGTGCACTGTATTAACGGCGCGCTGGGCACCATCCTTACCGGCTTGTTTGCTTACTACGCGCCCGCTTCGGTGGATGTCGAACGCGCGGGGCTGCTGTATGGCGGCGGCTTCCATTTCCTTGGCATCCAGATATTGGGCGTCGTGGCGGTCATTGCCTGGGTTGCAGTGACGATGACGATTGTATTCCATATCATCCGAGCGGCCATCGGCCTGCGCGTCTCCCCGGAAGAAGAAATCATGGGTCTCGACAAGCCCGAGCACGGCCTGTCCTCTGCGTATGCGGACTTTATGCCTGTCCCGGCGGTGCTGGGCACCAAGGCAGGTGAAGCGGCCGCGCACGAGGCGGAAGCCGTCCCGGCGGACGCTGCCGTCCCCGTGCTGAGCGCCAGCACCAACGCGGGCAGCTCGAACATGCACAAGGTGGTCATTATCGGCAAGCAGTCCCGGCTGGAACGGCTCAAGAACGCGATGGCGGAAATCGGCATTAACGGTATGACCGTATCGAACGTCAGCGGCTTCGGCACCCAGCACGGCGCACCCGAGTATTACCGCGGCGCACAAATCGAGGTGACGCTGCTGCCCAAGATTAAGATGGAGGTTGTCGTTTCGGCGATCCCGGTCGATACCGTGGTGGAGGCCGCCAAGAAGGCGCTGTATACCGGCCATATCGGCGATGGCAAAATCTTCATTTATGACGTTGTGGACGTTGTGAAAATCCGTACCGGCGAGGTCGGCTTCGACGCCCTCCAGGACTGATATACGTGAATAGGAGACCCTGAACGGGTAAAGAGCCGCCCCAGGATGATGGAAGTATCATCCTGGGGCGGCTCCTGTTTTGGGGAAATATGCCGGATACACGGTTTACGAAAGCTTTGTGCCATGCGGGCGGCTACGCGGCCAGCACGGTAAACAGCGCGATTACCAGCGGCATTGTAACCGCCGAAAGCAGGGTAGAATGTGCGACAATTTTGGTTGCATAGAGGTAATCGGTGTGGTGCATCTGCGCGAACATGGCGGCAAGCACCGCCGCGGGCGCGGCAAAGCCAATCATCAGGCACACCTTAGGAATCGTAAGCAAATAACTGTTGCAAAGAGCGGAAAAAGTGATAAAATG
>CAJUJQ010000108.1 GCA_910586575.1 uncultured Clostridia bacterium
TTCCGGCAGCTTGCCGTATGTGGACCAAAGCCAAAAGCAAACTGGAAATGGCAGAATACTAACATAAACCAACCGGAAATGTCAATGAAAAAGAAGCATTTTTCACAATTTTTCAGCAGGATTCCGGTCAAAAACCAGCAAAATAGACAGTCCCTTTGCCAGACGCCGCACCTATTCCGCAGGGAACGTTTTGGTCGCGACGATGTCTGCGCCGGTACCGGACACGTCGTGCAGCAGCACCTGACCGCGCTGCACCGGCGCGGTGGCGGTTACGCCGTCGAGCAGGCGCATGACCTTAAACAGGTGGTCTTTGGGCAGCGGCGCGCTGCTTTTGACCGGCAGGCGCGGGACGCGCGCGCCGGTCAGGCGCACCGTCGAGGTGAGCACCCGCACCGGGTGCAGCAGCTCATTTCTGCCGTATTCCGCGCCGCGCGGGCAGCCGTTGCCGGTCACGCGGAACCCGTCGTTTTCGTCCACTTGCAGGTGGCAGCCCTTCGGGCAGGTAATGCAGATCATTTCGGTCATGCCCCTTCGCCCCCTTTCTCAATCTCAACCTTCAGCGCGCCGGCGGCCTTTTGCAGCAGCACCCGCGGGAGCCGGATGGTTTCCATTTCGCCGGGGGCAAGGTGCTCCCGGGGGAAGGCCGCAATCTGCGTCCCTTCCGCATCCCGCACGACAATTTTTGCATCGCGGTACACCGCGCGCACCCGGAAAAAGACTGGCACGCCGTCCCCTATGTTTTCCATGCGGATTTGCTGGGGCACGGTATAGCCCACGCCGTTCCCGGCTTTCAGCGGGAGCAGCGGCGTGGCTGCGGCGCTCCCGCCCGCGCAGAAAGCCGCCGCCGCGCGTCCGGCACGCTGGCTTTCCGCTGTGACGAAGTCTACCAGGTCATGCACATGCACAACGTTGCCGCAGGCAAACACGCCCGGAACCGAGGTCTCCATATTTTCATAGACGCACGGGCCGTTTGTGCGCGGGTCCATTTCCAGCCCCGCCGCGCGGCTCAGCTCGTTTTCGGGAATCAGCCCGACCGACAACAGCACGGTGTCACAGTCAAAGGTTCTTTCCGTTCCGGCAATGGGCCTGCGGTCGGGGCCGACCTCGGCGACGGTGACGCGCTCTACACGGTCACGCCCCTGGATGTCGGTAATCGTGTGCGAAAGGTACAGCGGGATGTCAAAATCGTGCAGGCATTGTACGATGTTGCGGGTAAGCCCCCCCGAATAGGGCATGACTTCCACACAGGCGAGCACCTTTGCGCCTTCCAGCGTCATGCGGCGCGCCATAATCAGACCAATATCGCCCGAACCCAGGATGACCACCCGTTTCCCGACCATATAGCCCTCAATATTAAGGTAACGCTGGGCGGCGCCCGCCGTAAACACGCCTGCCGGGCGCGTGCCGGGGATGCCAATCGCCCCGCGCGTGCGCTCACGGCAGCCCATGGCGAGCACGACCGCCCTGGCTTCCAGGATTTCGTAGCCATCGGCGGCGCTTACGATGTGCACCTGTTTCCCCGGCGTGATTTCCAGCACCATGGTATCGGTCTTGACCGTCACGCCGGTTTCACGCAGCATGTCAATGAAGCGTCCCGCGTATTCGGGGCCGGTCAGCTCCTCCTTGAAAAAATGGAGGCCGAAACCGTTGTGGATACACTGGTTCAGGATGCCGCCCAGCTCTTTGTCCCGTTCCACGATGCAAATGCTTTTGCAGCCGTCCTGCCATGCCGCGTGCGCTGCGGCCAACCCGGCGGGGCCTCCGCCAACTACGATGATATCATACCTCATACTTGCGCACCTCCCGTTTTGGTTTCGCCGGTGATCAGGAACGTGCCGTCCTGGTCCTGCAAAATGCCGGACTGCGGAACGCCCAGCTCCCGCGCCAGGATTTCCAGCACGCGGGGGCCGCAGAAGCCGCCCTGACAGCGCCCCATGCCCGCGCCCGCGCGGCGCTTGACGCCGTCGATGGAGCAGGGCGGAATAGGAGAACGGATGGCATCGACAATCTCGCCCTCGGTGATGGTCTCACAGCGGCAGACCACCCTGCCATAAAGCGGGTTTTCTTTCACCATTTCCGCCTTTTCGGCGGGGGATAATTCACGGAAACGGCGCACCCGGCGGGTGCCGTCGAAGCCTTCGCGTCTGGTCAGCGCCAGCCCCATCCCGGCGAGCTGCCCGACAGCGTATTCCGCGATAGCAGGGGCGGCGGACAGCCCCGGGGATTTGATTCCGGCGGCGTGCAGGATCCGCGCGGAGGAAGGTGCGATATAGAAATCGGACAGGGTGGTGTTGGCGCGCACGCCCGCAAAATTGCGGATGGATTGGCGCAGGTCAACCGAAGGGACACTGCGGCGGGAGGCCGCCGCAACGGTATCGAGCGCGGCGGCGGTGACCGCCTTGTCCCGCGCCCCCTGCACCTCCTCGGCGTTGGGGCCGACCAACAGGTTGCCGTGCACGGTGGGTGCGATGAGCACACCCTTGCCCACGGCGGACGGGCATTGGAAAATGACGCGGCTGACCAGGCTTCCGCTGGTTTTATCCAATAGATAGTAGGCGCCACGGCTGGGCAGGGTCTTGAATTTCGGCTCGGCGGTCATGCGATAAATCGTTTCAGCATCCACCCCCGTGCAGTTCACAACGTAACGTGCTTCAAAATCGCCGCCGGTGGTCGAAATGCGGCAGCCGCTGCCGGTTTCCATAATCGCGGTTACGGCGCTGCGGCGCTTCAGCTCCGCCCCGTTGCGGACGGCAGTCTCGGCTTCGGCAATGCACAGCCCCCACGGATCTACAATCGCGGCGGACGGTGCATACAGCGCGCCGGTGACTTCGCCGGACAGCGCCGGTTCCATCGCGCGTGCCTGCGCCCCGGTGAGCAAAGCCAGGCCCGGCACACCGTTTTGCACGCCGTTTTCGTACAGCCGCGCAAGCGTTTTTTCGTCCTCCGGCCCGAACGCCAGGACCAGCGAACCGACACGCTTGTACGCGACCGAAAGGTCGCTGCACAGCTGCTCCATCCGCGCCGACCCCTGGACGTTCAGGCGCGCCATCAGGGTACCCGGTTCGGGGTCGTATCCGGCATGGACGATGGCGCTGTTTGCTTTTGTCGTACCCATTGCGACATCGTTTTCCCGTTCCAGGATCAGGATGCGCAGGTCGTATTGGCTGAGCGTGTAGGCGATGGACGCGCCGATGACGCCGCAGCCAATAATGGCCACATCATACATAGGTTTTCCTCCCAATCCATCCCGCCCGGGCAATGAAAAAGCCAAAGCAAACACAACCATATCACAAGTATGGTTCCGGTTACTTTGACTCAAATTCTCCAAGCAAGATATGAACTTTATGCGATTAGTCTACCATATCCTTCGGCGGATTGCAAGTGCTTTTGGCAAAAATGTTAATATAAAGCGAGCGTAAGCTTTATTTTCTTGCAGGATGTACAAAAATGCCCCGTCCCCTTTGTGAACTTATCCGAAGCGAATGCCCCGCCGGAGGTGTTGAATTTCCAGGAGCCTGGCATTATTGGTCCGGTTCAAAGGAACCAAAGCGCCGGTGTCGTTGCTGAAACCGCGATTGCGCCCGCCCCAAGTGCGTTTAGGATATCCTCCTTATCGGACAGCAGCCCGCTTGCAATCAGGGGCCTCCGCACCTTCTGCGAAATCTGCCGCAGCGTTTTCGGGATGGTGCCCGGCAGAATGTCCAGCAAATCGGCGTCGCTGGGCTGGCGCACCACGTTTTCCAGCGCAAGCGAATCGTGCACGAAAAAGCGCTGTACCGTCGTCAGGCCGCAGTCGTGCGCGTACCGGATGATATTCTGACGGGTGCTGATAATGCCGTCCGCGTCGGTGTTCCGGCGGATGAAATCCACCGCGACATCACGGCTCGACAGCCCGTCTACCAAATCCAGATGGACAAACGCCTGCTTGCCGTTGGCCTTTACCTGCCCCGTAATTTCACTGATGTTGCATACCGTACCATATAGCAGAAAAATAACCGCGCTGTTGGATGCCAGCGCCTGCCGCAGGCCTTCTTCATTTTTGACCGCCGCGATGATTGGCGCGTCCAAAAGAAGCTCTGTAATCGGGTTCCCTCGCATAGCTGTTGCTCGCCCCTTCCGTTTTCCTCTGCATTTAGTATAGCACATCCTTTTGATTTGCGGAATAGGGTTTGCGTTGTTGCCTGCCGAAATTTCTCCCGGTTCCGATTCGCCCCCGATTGGGTACGGTATTTCACAGCATAAAGCAGATGATGGTTGTTTTTATCCTTGAGCAATGGCGGAATTCCCTTCAAGCCCCTTTTCAAGCCCGCGATGCGTCAGCCGTTCAGCTCCGCCGCGAGGAAGCCGCCGAACAGTTCAATTGACCGGAGCGCCTGCGTCAGCGTATTGCCCGACGCGCCGCACTCGATAATCATCGAGCCAGGGCGCAAATGCTGGTTAAAACGCTGCTTGCGCAGGTTGACCGCGCGCATCAATCCGGGGTAGGCCGCGTCGAGCTTGGCTTGCAGATTGACCGCCCAATTCAGGTTCTGTTCCCAGTTGTCATGCTTCAGCCCGCTTGCCCCCGAGCCAATGACAAACATCATCCGGGCGTATTCCTGCCCGTCAAGCGCCCAATCGAGTGACATTTTTCCGCCGTTTTCGAGCGAGATATCATCGCGGTGCAGGTCAATAACCACCTGGATCGAGGGGTGCGCATCCAGCTGCTTTTCGATTTCCGCCAGTGAGCGCCCGTAGGAGCCGTTATAGGCAGGGGAATCGAACATGGTGCGGCAGTGGATGGTTTGGATGCCGTTTGCTTCCAGTACCTCGGTCAGCCGGTCGCCGACACACACAACATTGAAGCGGGTGTCGGTGGAGCGGTACGCCTCCTCGGAGACATACCGGTAATTTTCGTCGCTGGTATAGGCTTCGCTGCCGTGGGTGTGCACAATCAGCACTTGCGGCCCGTCGGTTTTGCGGATTTCGAGCGGATTTCGCAGCATTTCGTCCACATCGAAGGAAAGCCCGGTCGTGCCGGATACCTCGACCGTTTCGGCCTTACAGCTGAACGCGCCCGCCGGAAGCGCGGGTGCGGAAAAGGCGCTCTCGCTGACCGGCTCGTCCTCGGTGAAGGGTTCCTCCGGCTCGGGCGGCAGGGAAAGCCCGCTGGCCGCTTTCGCGGGGGTGTGCACAACCGGGCTTTGCCCGCCCGGCCCAAGTTCAAGCGAGAGCGCCCCGGCGACAAAGCGTTCGCTGGTAGCCAGCCGCGTCAGCAGCGCCTCGAACGCAGGCTCGCCGCCCAGGCAATGCACGCCGAGCAGCAGCACAGCCAGCAGAATGCACAGGAACGCGGGAAGGGCGATCGGATTCCCGCGCCCCCGGACGGGTCGTTTTTTCATGCTGCACGCCTGCCTTTCCTCTATGGATTCTTTGCCCGATATCCATATGATATGAGGGGCGGCAGGCGTTTATGACAAGTAAAACAGCCCGACAGCTGATGTTTTTAGAGCCTGCTCATTTCCTCCTGGATTTCCGCTTCGCAGGAGCGCATGGCAAGAATGGTTTTCTGCATCAGCTCCTCCAGCTCCCAGCCGAGCAGCTCCGCGCCGCTGCGAATCACATCGCGGGAGCAGCCCGCAGCAAAGCTGGCGGTTTTGAACTTTTTCTTTACGGACTTTACCTCCATATCCTGCACGCTCTTGGACGGGCGCATCAACGCGCACGCGCCGATCAAGCCGGTCAGCTCGTCCGCGGCATACAGCACCTTTTCCATCTGGTGCTCGGGCTTGATATCGACCGTCAGCCCCCAGCCGTGGCTGCACACCGCGCGGATGACATCCTCACCGACGCCCGCTTCGCGCAGCAGGTCGGGGGCTTTCAGGCAGTGCTGCTCGGGATACTGCTCGAAGTCAATATCGTGCAGCAGGCCGACCGTTGCCCAGAAATCGGCATCGTCCCCGTAGCCCAGGTCGTTTGCGTACCAGCGCATTACACCCTCTACCGTCAGGGCGTGCTGAATGTGGAACGGCTCGCTGTTGTACCTGCGCAGCAGCGCAAGCGCCTGCTCATGGCTCAATGTCTGCATGGTTTCATTCCTCCCGAAATATCTAACGTATTTCTTCTTATTATAGTGCTGTTCGCCGAATTTGTAAATCTTTTCTTTCTGAAAACAGTTTTTGCCACAGAAATCAAGTTCCTATTTACCGCGATGGAGCAAAATTGATTTCCGGATGCTGAAAAAGGCTTGTCTTTGGCAAGCCCCTCGTGTATAATAGACTCAGAAACAGCTGTCAGGGCTTTGTCCGTCCGGCAGCTGTCCCCGCCCGGTATTATGGACGAATTTTGCAGGGATCTACCGAGCGGGACCCCAAACGCCTGGCTTTTGCGGAGCCGGGTGTTTTTAGTCGGAGCATCAGGCGGCGTCACCATTATGTAGTCCGTTTAACGGATACGATCATGCGAATCCACAAGAATGAGGTTCTGCATGATCAGGTTTAACCGTGCAAATACTTCTAAAACTGTCATGTTCCCCACCGCCCTCTCTTTGGAATCACGAAACGAATTTGTAAAGTGGTCCGAGCGGGAGAACCCACCGGAACAGCCCCAGGCTGTTCCAGGCCCGTCATACACGTTCCAGATAGCAGAACCTTCGGTAAATTACAACAAAAATACGGAACACGAAAACCAGTTTTATTCCATGAATTCCCATTTCTGCGTTTTTTGCGGAAACATCTTTTTTCTTTAGCCTTTTTGTGGTATACTGTTTGTGTTATTTGGAATTTACGGGCGGCGGGCGACCTTTGGGCAGCCCGATAAAATAAGTTTTGTTCAAAAGGAAGTTGCAGATCATGAAAAAAATTACCGTAATGGGGCTTGGTTATATCGGTTTGCCGACCGCGATTACGCTGGCAGGGGCAGGCTTTGAGGTCTGGGGATTCGATGTATCGGAAAAGGTGATTTCTACCCTGCGCGCCGGGAAAATCCATATTGTGGAGCCGGGCCTCCAGGAAGCGTTCAATAAGGCGGTCGCGGGCGGGCACCTGCATTTTTCGTCCGAGCTGGCACCCTCCGATGTTTTCTATATCTCGGTGCCGACCCCGTTCTATCAGGACGAAAGCGGCGCACACAAAGCCGACCTGCGCTACGTCGAATCGGCAGGCCGCATGATTGGCAAGGTGATGTCCGCCGATTCGCTGGTCATTCTGGAATCGACCGTCCCGCCGCGTACCACCGAAATGCTTGCCCGCGTGCTGGAGGAAGAATCCGGCCTTCCGGCAGACAGCCTTCATGTGGCGCACTGCCCCGAACGGGTGATTCCCGGCAATATGATGTACGAGCTGAAAAACAACGACCGCATTATCGGCGCGCGCACCCCCGAAGCCGCCCACATGGCGGAGGAAATCTACAGCCGGGTGCTGGAAAAGGGCATTTGCCGCATTACCGACGACGTCACCGCCGAAATGTGCAAGCTGACTGAAAACACCTTCCGCGATGTCAATATCGCCTATGCAAACGAGCTTTCGGTGATTTGCGACAAGATGGGCATCAATGTCTTTGAACTCATCCGGCTGGCAAACTGCCATCCGCGCGTGAACATCCTCAATCCGGGCGTCGGCGTCGGCGGGCACTGCATCGCGGTGGACCCGTGGTTCATTTACGAGCAGTTCCCGGAGGAAGCAAAAGTCATCCATGCCTCGCGCCTGCGCAACGAGAACAAGCCGCGCTTTGTCGCGGGCAAGGTGCTGGGCGCGATGAAAAAGGTGAGTGACACCGTGCTGGTGCTCGGCCTGTCCTACAAGCCGGACGTTGACGACCTGCGCGAATCGCCCTCCATCGAGCTGTGCCGCCTGCTTCAGGAAAAAGGCGTGAAGGTGATTGCCTGCGAGCCGTTCGCCCCGGCAGGCGAGGTGTCCGGTATCCCGAACCTGCCGTTCGACGACGCAATGGCACAGGCTGATTTCATCGTGGTTACGCTGGGTCACTCACTGTTCAGGGACAACATGGATCGCATTCGCGAAAAGCCCTATTTCGACTGTGTCGGCATGATGGTTTGAACCCTTGTAAAATTTTGAGCCGCGCCTTAGAAGGGTGTCCGTAAAACAGTAATCAAAAAATGAATGGCAGCTGTCAGTCAGGCTTGGTTACAAAATACAAGGTTTTACGGAGGTTCCACTATGAGTAAGATGTTATCGTGCGAGTTTAACATCGACACTGGCAATGTCGAACTGCGTTATGCGGACAGAAGTATGATTTCCATTGACTGTACCGAGGTCGAGAAGGAAGTCGCTATGAGCATCAACGCCCGCTCCGAACTGGACTGGCTCGTTTACAATGCTCCTTTGGATTATGCGGAGTTAGTCCTCTGTGGTGATTTGGAGGAATATCTCAGACGAGTGTCCGGTCCACACAGCGGGATCGAGGGTAATTCCTAATTTCACAGCAAGCAGAGCCTGCAAACTAATTTGCGAAAAACTCTTGACACTACCAGCAGGCAGAGTACCGGATTGACCGGCTCTCAGACAGAATTGGTAAAAGTTAAAGCGGAGTTGGTTCAGTTTTGAAAACCGAACCAACTCCGCTCATTTGTTCAAGGCAATATAACAGATGAATGCCTTTTTACATGTATAGTTTCTGCCTTGATAGCATGTTCCAAACAACTCGATTCTCCTTTGAGCTCTGACCCCATAATAGTTACTCGATATTTAGCCCTAGAAGACAGATATAGCATGTTATATGCTGAATACTTTAGGAAATGTTGTGAAATATCACCGGTTCCTGTTGTTTGAGGGAGTCGCCCCTCATCTACACCGAGTAAAACGACTGCGTGAAATTCAAGTCCGTTAATCGCATACGGTGATGCCAAGATATACTGCTCTGATGGAACAGACACAGTTTGATCTAGCAGTGCATACTTTTTCCCAGTAATTACCTCAAGCAATTGAACGCCTTCGTTTGATAGCCATTTGCTATCAAATGCAATAATTGCGATATCTCTTGGTTTACATTGTAGTGACTTCATTAGCTCACCAAGTTGATTAGCAAGATCAGCAATCATTGCATCATCATTTACATACATGTGAAGTTCAGGTATTTGCATTTTGGTTTCTTCAGCATGAGTGAAATGGTACTGCATATTAACATAAGGATTTGAAAATGTTGTGCCAAACATCAATGTTCCTGATGCTGCAATTGAAGCACAGAAATCAATAATTTGAGGGCTGTTTCTGAAGAGTGTGCAAAGTTTCTCCTCTTTAACATTCCCAAATGAACCGCTTGAGATATAGTCGTGAGAAACATTTCCTCGATCTCCAATAGCTTGGCTATAATCTAAGGCAAAGCAGAGAGGAATATTTCTAGTCGACATATCTTTGCTCAGAAAATGAAATACACTTTGTTCATTTAAATTAAACAAATGCATCTCATCCGCGAGAATATAATCATATCCTTCAATCTGCCGTTTTCTACGCCAAATTGGTGCATTAAGATGAGATATCGCTTCAATTGTGACATCATCAACATCAAAATTCCCTTGTACTTGGAGCATTTTTTGATAGTCTACAAATAATGAAAAAATCAATTCTTTTTCAGGTTTTGTTTTACATGGAATTCCGTTTGGGATAGTTTCCAATTCAAGGTAACTTTCTATCGAACAATCTGTCCGTCCTTTTATCTGTATGCTGAACTCATGCTGTAGCATATTTGCTAAGGTTGTGCAATCTGTTTTCTCTGTGTCAAATAAACTGTAAACTTCAGGGCTTAAAAGAGGTCGATAGGTTTTAATGCGATTTGTCTTATGTGCGTGTTTTACAACTTCATCAATCATCATCAACTGATAAGTTTTAGCATCTGCTGCATTTGACTCGATAATTGCCGTTTCTTCAATGTGTGCAAATTTGCAACAAAATGCCAATAATGTTGTAAAGCATATTGATTGTTCTGATTGTAAAGATAAGAAGTAGTCACTATCCTTATATAAGCTAAATACTTCCTGATTGCGTAGTGCAGTTGATTCATTATGTGCGAAAAAAATAATATGGAACGGGAGTTTTTTTTCTCTATTTATCGTCAAAAGCCTGTAAGCACGCATGATTAGTGAAATTGTTTTTCCTGTTCCCGCAGCACCATCCACTCGTAAAGGTGTGTCGATAGCGCCATATTCAACGACTTTTCGCTGTGATTCCGTAAGTGCTTCAAGCTGACGATCATACTCCCAGTAGATAAAGTCGTCCCTCCCTACACACATATTGGCCTCAATATATCCAAGAGGGCTTGTATTATTAGTTTTTTCACCAGATGACAGCGCAATCTCCAGTTGATTTTGTAGTGAATATTTTTTCTCAGCATATTCTTCTCCTGCCTGCCGCAGAACATCAGTTTCAACTACATCTAATATCTGTCCAGGTTCCTCGGCATTATATTTATAGGCAAGAAGGGGAAAAATTATGCCTCTACTTTCCAATCTTGGCACTTGATTAGATCGCTCAATTACTAATCTGTGGTGATCTGTTATGGAAAACGGGAATAAAATTGATTTTGTTTCATTAATCCGCTCTGAGGCAGAGAACGGATATCTGTTCCAGATTTTTAATGTTAATCTAAAGGTTTTCTGAATAATGTTAAGTAATCTAGCAGGATTAGTTTCCTCATTGAGCAGGGCACAAGAGGTTAAATCAATACAAAAAATATGTTTATCAATCTCGCTTGGCGGATTTTCCTTCTTACGTCGTCCTACAAAAAGAATTCCATCTTTTGTATATTCAATCACCAGTTTCCAAGTTTTGAACAAAAAAAGTGAATCATCCTTGAAAAAGCAGTAT
>CAJUJQ010000109.1 GCA_910586575.1 uncultured Clostridia bacterium
GAAAAATTTTGCAGATAGAAGCAGTCCCCCATAAACTGAAAATGCCCGATTTGCTCTTCCCGGATTTTTGCCCCGGCAAATTCCCGGATATCCCATTCCTGGTCCGGCTCGCCGCATTCGTTATACCGGACGATTGCATCCTTCTCCAGGCTGGACACGACAGCGTAAATATCACCCTCGAAAACCGAAATTGCGCGGATTCGCTGCACCGTTGTGAGCGGCCACGCATCACGGCTTTCATCCTCCTTTATCCGGTATTCTTCAATGACCGAACATCCGGCACTGTCATGCGCCAGCGAATAAACCGCGTCCGGCCCAGCCACGCTGTATACCAGCCCCAGGAAGGTCGACGGTTCCCATGCGCCGATGGTTTTCGCGGACTTTTCCACAGTATCTACAGCGAGCATTTTCCGACCTACATCCTTCGTCATGTAGTTGAAATACAGTGTCCCGTCCTGACAGGCCACATTTGCCGGATTCATCTGATAATCCGGCAGCGTGCAGATTTGCTCGGATTTGCCGGTACTTACATCCATCACTGAAATCCCGGCTTCGTCCGATTTGTCAAGCGTCAGATAAACCAGCCGGTTCCCGCAAAGCGCCAGCACGGCAAAGATCTCCGACGTATTGCTGACCGCTCCATAATAAGGGCTATTGTCTGCCGGTTTGCCCGCACAGCCCGAAAGCTGCAAAAGCACCAGCAGCAACGCAATCCACTTTTTCATCGTATCCTCTCCTTTGGTTCAGATCTATCCGTTTAGACGCAAACCAATCAGAATCGTTCCATAAATTTCAGATTTTCAAAAAGCCGGACACACTTCCCTTTTGTGCATCCGGCCTTCTTTTAGTGCCGCCAAAGCCCTCGCCTGCATTGCTCGCAAATCCGGTAGGGATAATTCCAGCGCAGCGGGCGCATACACTTCCGGCAGGAATTGCCCTTCTTGCGGATTTGGGTAATCAGGATATCGTTAATCCGCGCAGCTGTACCCTCTTTCTCGGCGTGCACCCAATCGATATCCAGCTCATAACCGAACGCCCGCGAGAAGGAATAATACAAATCCAGCTCCTTGCAGTACAGTTCCAGGCTGTCAAGCGAATCGTACCGCAGCCGTGGCTCCGGGATGGACAGGTCGCCGCGTGAGAACGCGCTGCAATACCCCAGGAATTGCTCGAGCAGCTCGATGCTCTTTTCCTCGAATGGAATGGAAGCCGCACGCAAATACTCGCTTTTCGATAGCTCAATTCCCCGCTCCTTCAGCTTTTCGATAATCCAGATATAGCTGGTGATGTCCATCTTCTGATACGGCTCGATGGTCGGCATGGCGTTCCATACCTTAAGGACTTCCAGCAGGTCATGGTCAACACGCAGCACCAAATCGGAAAAGCCCAGCATGGCCTTGCTAATCGGCTGGACGCGCGTGCGCATGCCCTCCGCGATGACCTCACTGCCGTTCAGGGAGCCAACATAACCCACGTCATACATACCCATCCGACCGGCGCGCCCCGCGATCTGCTGCACCTCTGCCGGACGCAGCTCCCGGCTGTGCTTTCCGTCGAATTTCTTATCGGTCGTGAAGAGGATGCGGCGCACCGGCAGGTTCAGCCCCATCCCGATTGCGTCTGTCGCAACCAGCAGTTCGGTCTCCCGCCGGAGGAAACGATCCATCTGCATCCGCCGCGCCGGATATGGCAGCGCCCCATAGATAATCGAAGTTGGATGCCCCGCCGCGTTCATGCGGTCGGCATATTCGAGCACAGTCTTTTTTGAGAACGCGATCAGCGCGTCCCCCGGCTCGGTTTCTTCCAGCGAAATTGGCTCAGGGAGGTATTCGAGACGGGTCGTGCGCTCGTGCTCATGCACCTCGACGGTATCGCCACAGCTTTTAATCAGCCGAAGCACCAGCGACAGCGCCTCGGGAGCCGTGCATATATGCACCTCCTCAGACTGACAGCCCAGAATGGCGCGCGTCCACGCAAACCCACGCTCCCGGTCAGCAATCATCTGGCATTCATCAATGACGCATACCTCATATTGCTCGTACAGGTTCAGCTTTTCCACCGTTGAGGCAATATGCCGCGCCATCGGCACAAGGTCCTCCTCCTCGCCAGTCAGCAGGCTGCACGCAACCCCGTCATGGTTCAGCGTATCCTGGATTTCGCACGCCAGCAGGCGCAGCGGCGCCAGGTAAACCCCGCTGTCCGCCTGCTTCAGCCGCTGGATGGATTGATAGGTTTTGCCAGTATTTGTACCGCCGACGTGAATGACGAAATGCCGCTGCATCAGCCGCGCTGCCGGGTATTCATCCTTCGGATCCACCTCAATCAGCTGTTCCAGCGGCGCCTGAATATACTTGGGCACAAAATCCCGCTGATACAGCGCGTAGAGCGAATAATCCAACAGCTCCGCAACCGGGAAATCGTCCAGCGCAAGGAAAGCCTCCGCCGCCTCCCTCCCCCGGAAGTCCGAAAGCTGCATCCGCGCCGTGCCCAGCAGGCAGAGCGTATAGCGTCCGGCAACCGCCTGGCAAAGCGGGTGCTCCGGATGCCGGATAAAGGCAGGCAGCGCGTACCGGAAGCGCGTCAGCACCGGTTCGGTACCGCCGTCAATCTCGTCCTCCATCTTCAAAAAGGTGGTCGCGAAGCGCTGCGCCTTCTTACCCATCGACAGGCAGTGGTCGCGGCTGCGCTCCGCCGCGCTCATGCACAGCGCCTCATGCAGCAGCCGTACAAAATAGCGCTCCGCCGGGGTGCAGCCGGTCAGCTGCTCCGGATGGAACCAGCTTTCCAGAATTCCCAGCTGCATCTCCTCCTGTACCGTAATCTCACTCCCGCTCCGCTTCCTACGGCGCTTCCGCTTTCTCTTTTTCTTCTTCTGATCGTCCATATGTCACCTCCACAGTACGCAAAAAGCCCGAACGAAACTGCTCGCCCGGGTTTTGCGTTTCCTTTATTTGATCAGGTCAACGCCCATATATTTACGCAGTGCCTCGGGAACCTCGACCGTGCCGTCCGCATTCTGGTAATTCTCCAAAATCGCGGCGACCGTGCGCCCAATCGCAACACCCGAGCCATTCAGCGTATGTGCAAATACCGGCTTGCCGTCAGCATTGCGGCAGCGGATATTGGCGCGGCGCGCCTGATAGTCCAGGAAATTCGAGCAGGAAGAAATCTCAACATAGCGGTTATAGGAAGGCATCCAAACCTCGATATCATAGGTACACGCAGACGAGAAGCCGACATCCCCCGTGCACAGGCAGACCACGCGATACGGCAGCCCCAGCCCTTGCAGCACCTTTTCGGCGGCATGGGTCAGGTTGTCGAGCTGCTGCCAGGAATCCTCCGGCGCGGTGAAGTTGACCAATTCTACCTTGTTGAACTGGTGCTGGCGGATAAGTCCGCGCTGGTCACGCCCCGCCGAGCCACCTTCCCCACGGAAGCATGCCGAATAGGCGCAATAGCGAATCGGCAGCTGCTCCGCCGGGATGATATCGTCCCGGTACATGTTGGTCACCGGCACTTCGGCGGTCGGAATCATATACAAATCGGTATTTTCCAGATGATACATATCCTCCGCAAACTTGGGCAGCTGGCCGGTGCCAGTCATGGAAGCTGTATTCGCCATAAAGGGCGGCAGGACTTCGGTATAGCCGCTTTCGCCGGTATGGGTATCCAGGAAGTAGTTAATCACCGCACGTTCCAGCCGTGCGCCCAGCCCCTTATAGAAATGGAAGCGCGACCCGGTGACTTTGGCGGCGGTCTCCGGGTCGAGAATGCCCAGCTTTGCGCCGATATCCCAATGCGCCTGCGCCTCAAAGTCGAAGCCGCGCGGCTCGCCCCAGCGGCGCACCTCCGGGTTGCAGCTGTCGTCCGTGCCCGTCGGGACACGGTCGTCCGGCACGTTCGGGATGCAGAGCAGCGCTTCCCGCAGCTTGCCTTCGGTCTCAGAACGTTCAGCATCCAGCCCCTTGACGCGCTCGGCGATCTGCTTCATCTCGGCCATAATGGCGGTGGTGTCCTCCCCCGCCTTCTTCATTTTTGGGATTTGCTTGGAAACCTTGTTCTGCTCTGCCTTCAGCCCTTCCACTTCCAGGATAATTTCCTTGCGGCGGTCGTCCAGCGCCAGCGCCGCGGCAACCTCCTCGTCATAGCTCTTACCGCGCAGCGCAAGGCGCTCCCGCACTTTGTCTGCGTTGTCGCGAATAAATTTGATATCGAGCATCGTTTTTCCCTTCCTTTTTTATTGATTCTTGGTATTTTCATCGCCAGCCCCGATACTGCGGAGCCGCTCGAAAAGATTGACTTCCTCCACTGTCCAAATCAGCTGTTCCGGGTCACTACCGTCCAGCGCTTCCAGCGTATAGGTGGTGATTAAATGGTCAAGCTCGGCTTTCAGCAGCTCGGTCTCCCCCGCAAGGGCCAGGCCGCACACCTTCACCAGCTGGGACTGCGCGGCGCTTCGCTTGTCCAAATCTGCCGCTGCTTTCTCCGCCTCGGCAAGGGACTGCTCCAGCTCGGCAATCCGCAGTGCCTGCTCATTGCTTGCTTCCTGAATAATCTCCATTTTCGCCTGGATGCCCTGTGTCGCGCTCACCTGCTCCTGTAACTGGTTTTCGGCATTCGCAATCTGGTCATCCGCGCGCACCTGTGTCAGGTAGCTGAGCAAAATCAGCACCAGCGCAATCGAAAAGAGCGCCACCACGTAAAAAGCCATAAAATGGGATGCCTGTTTCTTCTGATCCGGGCTTTTGTCCTTCTCCATCATTCTGCCTCCAATCACACAAGCAGCGCTTTGAGCGCCTGAATCAGCCGTTCCAAATCATCGGAGCCGTAAAACTCGAGTGCGACCGAACCGGCGTTTTTGCCCTGCGTGATGGTCACCTTGCGCCCAAGTGAGCCCTCCAGCGTGCGTTCAACCTCAGCAATATAATCGACGTTGAATTCCGCCGGTGCGGCAGCCTCCTCCTTGGGCTTCTTATTGAGCCGCTTTGCAAGGCTTTCCGCCTGCCGGACGGTCATGCGCTGCATCCGCTCGGCAGCTTCAAGCCGCTTATCCTCCTCCTTAATGGAGAGCACCGCCCTTGCGTGGCCGCTGGACAGCCTGCCCTCCGCTACCATCTCCCGCAAGGGCTGGGACAGCGACAGTAGCCGCAGAGAATTCGCCACCGCCGGACGCGAGCGTCCGACCCGTTCGGCGGCTTCCTCCTGGGTCAGCCCACAGGTTTTCATCAGGTTCTCGAACCCCTCGGCTTCCTCAATCGGGTTCAAATCCTGCCGCTGGAGGTTCTCCACCATCGCAAGCTCCATCACCTGCTGGTCGGTCGCTTCAATGATATGCGCGGGGATTTCGGTCATCCCGGCCGAGCGCGCCGCGCGCCAGCGCCGCTCACCGGCGATAATCTGGTACAGCCCGTTGTCACGCTTGCGCACCGTAATCGGCGTAATCAATCCGTGCATTTTGATGGATTCGGTCAGCTCCTCCATCGCCTCCGGTTCAAAGACCTTGCGCGGCTGATCCCGGTTCGGCTCAATGCGGGTCATCGGCAGGGTGCGCGGCGGCTCGCCGGAAAGCACGGTGCCGTCCGGTGCAACCTCAATTTCGCCAAACAAGGAGCCTAGCCCCTTCCCCAGCCCGCCTTTCGTTTTTGACATTGCTTCACCTTCCTTCCGTTTTTTCAGCCGGTCAGTTTTTGGCGATAAATTCCTGCGCCAGCTCCTGGTATGCCTCCGAGCCGCGGCAGTAACGGTCATAGGCCGTAATCGGCTGGCCGTGGCTGGGCGCTTCACTCAGGCGGACATTGCGCGGGACAACGGTTGAATAGACCTTATCACCGAAATGCTTCTTGACCTCCTCAACAACCTGAATCGACAGGTTTGTCCGCCCATCGAACATGGTCAGCAGCACGCCCTCTAAGCGGATGCCCTTGTTCAGCCCCCGCTGGACGGCGCGCACGGTATTCATCAGCTGGGACAACCCTTCCAGCGCGTAATATTCGCATTGCAAAGGCACCAGGAAGGCGTCCGCCGCGCAAAGGCAGTTCAGCGTGAGGATGCCCAAGGACGGCGGGCAGTCGATCATAATATAATCGTAATCGTCCGCAACCTGCTTCAAAATTCTCTGAAGACGGTATTCCCGTTCGGGCATGGAAATCAAATCGATTTCCGCGCCAGCCAACTCGGTATTGGAACCGAGCACATCAGCCCACTTGGTCTGGACAATGGCTTCCTTCACATTCGGCTTGTCCTCAAGGATCAGGTCATAGACGGTTGTTTCCAAACGGCGCGGATCCACGCCAATGCCCGAGGTCGCGTTGCCCTGCGGATCAAAGTCACACAGCAGCACGTGTTTGCCCATGTCGCACAGCGCTGCGGTCAGATTGACGGCAGTAGTGGTTTTCCCTACGCCGCCCTTTTGGTTTGCGAACGCTATAATTTTTGCCATAATCTCGCCTCGATGTTTCGATAATTTCTTATAGACCTATTATATCGCTTTTTTCGTGTGCTTGCAAGCAAAAATCAGAAATCAACGACTCAACTTTCCACAAAATTACGGATTTCTCCGGCAATTTTTGCAAATTTTTATCAAGTCAGGGTTGTTCCGCGTACGCCGTCCTCTGTTTCATGATCATGCATCATGATAAATTGCTCAACATTGTTTGTTGTTCCGCGTGCGCCGTCCTCTGTTTCACGTGAAACAACACCACCTTAATGTTTCATCCGGCCAGAAATCAAAGCCGTCCTCGATCGGAATTTCCGCATGGCTGCGTTATCATTCTTGGCGGGCGTCAGCCCGCCTGCGTCCTTTGCCTTGCCCTGCGAAAATCCTACGCCAAGTCCAACTCCAATTTCTAACCGGATGGACCACTAATTTGTGGAACAGCCGTGTTTCCCAGCGTTTTACAATGCCCATAAATGTCAAAAAGCCCCGCTGTATATGCGGGGCTTCCCGATAAGGAATCATCCAATAAAGATGGTGGGGTATCAATCTATAACAAGCCGGTCACTCGGCGCGGGCGTTCGGGATGGAAATCGTCAGCCGCAGTCCATGCTCGTTTTCCTCCCGCTGGACATCGGCGCGCACGCCGCAGGACTGCATGGTGCCGACCGCGCGGTCAATCGTGTTCAGGAACAGCCGCACGTCCTTTACCATCATGCGGATACGCCCTTTTTGCGGTGCGGCCAATTCCTGCTCGGTCAGCAGCTTGTCGATATACTGCTCGGTACGGCTGACATTCAGCTCATGCTCGATAATATAGCGGGTAGCGGCAAGCCGCGCCTCCTCGTTGGTAATGCGCAGCAGCGCACGGGCATGGCGCTCGGTCAGCTCGGCCTCGCGGATCAGCTCCATATTCTTGGGTGAAAGCTTGAGCAGGCGCAGCTTATTGGCAACCGCGCTCTGGGTCTTGCCGACACGGCGCGCGGCCTCCTCCTGGGTCAGCCCATATAGCTCGATGAGCTGCCGATAACCGTAGGCCTCCTCGAAAAAATCCAGATCGCGGCGCTGAAGGTTCTCAACCAGCGCAATCGCGGACGAATCCTGCTCGTCCGCCGTCATGACGATACAGGGTACCTCGGTCAGCCCGGCGGCACGCGCGGCGCGCAGGCGGCGCTCCCCCGCAATCAGCTCAAAGCCACCGTTTTTCCGACGCACGGTCAACGGGTTCAACACCCCATAGAGCCGGATGGATTCCGACAGCTGGTTGATCGCCTCCGGTTCAAAATACTTTCGCGGCTGATACGGGTTGCGGGTAATCATGTTAATTCGGATTTGGCGCAATGGGCGGTCTGTTGTGGTAAAGCTTAACAATGGTGTCATAGCAGTCTCCCTTTCTGATAATTTCGGTGTAAAATGGCTCATGGTGGAACGCGCCTTCTCTGCCGCGCCATTCCGGTAACATCCCATAGTTATAGATTACCATTTTATTCCAGTTTGTAAAGGAGAAATTACCGCAATAACCATCTTTTCCCGCGAAATTCCGACAAATAAGGCGCTTCGTTTTCATTTTTCTACGATTTCTCGTCAAAAAATAACAGTCCGTAATCATGCTACAGACTGTTATATTTCCCGGATTTCTGTTCCGATGATATCAAATTTTACAGAGGCTGCGCCGAAATTTTCGCGTAGCGGCGCGGGTATTTTGCCGGGGTTTCGGCAATCTTGCGGATAACCACCAGTTTCCGGCAAAGGCCGGTTTTCGGCACGGTATAGCCGCGCACCTCCTCAACATCCCCGCCGAGCAGGGAAACCGCGTGCCTCGCCTCGTCAAGCTCCTTTGCACAGTCATCGGCCTTCATTGCGAGAAAACGGCCGCCCACGCGCACCAGCGGCAGCGACAGCTCGGCAAGGACATTTAAGCGCGCCACCGCCCGGCTGACTGCAAGGTCGAACATCTCACGGTGGCCGAATTCCTCCGCGCGGGCGTGCACCGCCGATGCGTTCGGGATTTGCAGAGCTTCTATCACCTCGCCCAGCCAGGCAATGCGCTTATTGAGCGAATCCAGCAGCGTAACCTCCGCGCCAGTCAGCAGCGCCAGCGGGATACCGGGGAAGCCCGCGCCGCAGCCCACGTCAATCACCTTGCCCCCGGCGTAGGGCGCGAGCACGGCGCAGTCCAAAAAGTGACGGGTGACAACCTCCATCGGGTCGGTGACGGCGGTCAGGTTCATAACCTTGTTTTTCTCCAGCAGCAGCCTTGAAAATTCCAGTAATTTGTCCACAGCCTGTGGATTATCCAGCGACAGCGCGGCAAGGCCACTCGTCAAAAGCTCCCGTTCGGTCACTGCTCCCCCTCCCTTCCGGCTACGTAAATCATCAGCGCGGTGATATCCGCCGGGGACACCCCCGAAATGCGGCTTGCCTGCCCAAACGAGCGCGGGCGGATTCGGTCGAGCTTCTGCCGGGCTTCGAGCCGCAGCGATGGGATGCTTTGATAGTCGATTCCCTCCGGCAGCAGCTTGCCTTCCAGCTTGCGGAACTGCTCCACGTCGTCCAGCTGGCGGCGGATATAGCCATCGTATTTAATGCGGATTTCCACCTGCTCCCGCACCAGCGGCGGCAGCGCGGGGCGATCCGGGTCGAAGGGCGCAAGGCCGTCATAGCTCAGCTCGGGGCGGCGGATTAAATCGGACAGCCGCACGCCGTTCTTGAGCGGCGCGGAATGGCAGGCTTCCAAATAGCTTTGCAGCACCGGGGTGGGCGCAATGCCGGTGTGCTCGGTGCGTTCGATTTCCGCGCGGACAGTTTCATATTTCTGCCGGGTTTTTTCCAAACGCTCCGGCGGATTTAAGCCAATCCGCGTCCCGATTTCGACAAGGCGCTCATCGGCGTTGTCCTGCCGCAGCAGCAGCCGGTATTCCGAGCGCGAAGTCATCATGCGGTACGGTTCATTCGTCCCGCGTGTCACCAGGTCGTCAATCAGCGTGCCAATATAGCCGTCGGCGCGGTCAAGAATCAGCGGTTCCCGCCCCAGGATTTTGAGCGCAGCATTGACGCCCGCAACCAGGCCCTGCGCGGCGGCTTCCTCATAGCCGGACGAGCCGCAGAACTGCCCCGCACCATACAGCCCGGAATACTGCTTGGTTTCCAGGGTTGGTTTCAGCTCTAACGGGTCAATACAGTCATATTCGATGGCATAGGCGGGGCGCATCATCTCCGCGTGCTCCAAGCCGTAGACCGAATGCAGCATTTTCACCTGCACATCCTCCGGCATGGACGAAGAAAAGCCCTGCACATACATTTCCTCCGTATCCAACCCCATCGGTTCAATGAACAGCTGATGGCGCGGCTTGTCCGCAAAGCGGACGACCTTATCCTCAATCGAGGGGCAATAGCGCGGGCCTACGCCCGCAATTTTGCCGCTGTAGAGGGGCGAGCGGTCAAGGTTTTCGCGAATGACGCGCAGGGTTTCCGGGCTGGTGTAGGTCAGGTGGCAAACCACACGGTTTTCGGGCGGTTGGCTGGTCCCAAAGGAAAAGGGAATCAACTCGCGTTCCCCCGGCTGCACCTCCATCACCGAAAAATCAATGGAGCGGCGGTTAATCCGCGCCGGGGTGCCCGTCTTGAACCGTTGGAGCCGCAGCCCCAGCCGCTTTAGCGAATCGGCCAGCTGCACGGCGGCAAACATGCCGTCCGGCCCGCCTTCGCGGATGCAATCCCCGACAATCGTGCGTCCGCCGAGGAAGGTTCCCGAGCAGACCACCGCCGCTTTCACTCGATAGACCGCGCCGGTATCGGTCACAACCGCCAAAACCGCGCCATTTTCAGTTAAAATATCAACAATTTCGTTCTGTTTCAGGCTCAGGCCAGGCTGCTGCTCCAGAGCGTGCTTCATATACGCACGGTATTTCATACGGTCTGCCTGCGCGCGCAGCGAGTGCACCGCCGGTCCCTTGCCCCGGTTCAGCATCCGGTACTGGATGCATGATGCGTCCGCCGCGCGCGCCATTTCGCCGCCCAAGGCGTCAATTTCGCGCACCAAATGCCCCTTTGCCGTGCCGCCAATTGCCGGGTTGCAGGGCATATTCCCGACCGCGTCAAGATTGATGGTAAAGCAAAGCGTGCGCAGCCCCAGGCGTGAGGCGGCCAGCGCCGCCTCAATCCCGGCGTGTCCCGCACCAATCACGGCAACATCATAGCTTCCCGCTGCATACTGCAAGAGCATTTCCTCCCTATTTCCGACGGATTTTGATATAAATTTTTGGGCAGTATGCAGAGAATCTGTAACTTGACAGTTTCCACAGACCGGAAGAGCGTCGTGTAGGGAAAGATT
>CAJUJQ010000110.1 GCA_910586575.1 uncultured Clostridia bacterium
CAAGCGGAATCAAATCCGGGTAGGTGGTAAACGGACGTGGGCGCGCCAGCAGATGCTTGAGCAGCCCGTTGCCCAGCACCAGTCCGAGCGCCATTGCCAGCAGGACAGCCGCGCCGCATCGCCGGGTACGCGGACGCAGCAGCAGGAGCAGCGCCAACGTCAGCCAAAGCTCGCCGTGGTCGCACAGATGGGTTAGGAGGGTCAGGATAGGGGTCAGCACATCGTTTCGCACATACTGTGCAATCCAATACAAAAGCTGGATATCAAGCGCCTGAACGGCTTCCATAAAAATACTCCTTTCGGAAAGGACTAACGTTGTATCAGGGTTGTTTTAGTGGCTAAAAAAGCGCGGAACTGCTCCTTGGAACCGCTATTCAGACAGTTTTTAGGCAGAACCATTCCTTTTCCAGAATAAGCCAAAAAGTATAGATCTTCGGTTTCCGCCGCACATTCCAGCTCGGAATAGGGGATTTCCTGCAAGTTCTGCAATGCGCCGGAAGAGACATCCTCAATGATGATATCCGAACCGGAAAAGGCAACGCGGAGCAAAGCATCCTCCGGAAGCGCATACAGTTTGTCGAGCAATTCCATAGCCAGTTTATCGAACTGGCCTTTCTTTTTCCGTTGGAGGTTCCAAAGATTTAAAATACTTAGGCAAACCGCCGCGAAGCCAGCCACAGCAAGAAACGGGTCGCGCGGCTCTATCAGGGCGGGAATCAGCGCATAAATTCCCAGCCCCAGGCAAAGGGCGCTTAAAAGGATGGTGCGGCGGCGGCGCTTTTTCAGCACAACCTCTGATGCCGCCGGGACGCTGCGCAGGTAATCGGTGGCCTTCCACAGCCCGGGAAGCCGTTCCCTGGAATACAGTTCCATCCGCTGCTCCAACGCCCAGCTGACTTGTTTGGCCGCGCCGTCGCGGGGAAGGGCGGCGGTTTTTTTGGCAGTGACCTCAAAAATGGCTTCCATAATTTTGTTTCTCCAGTGTCAAGTAGAATTCCTTGCTTTCCATCATACAACATAACTGGGATTCTTGCAAGTTAAAATACAAGAAAAATTTGAAAAAGGGTATTGACAAGTCGCACATAATTCTATAGAATAAGTAATAGATTTTTTGAAATGTGATGAATGGGTAAAGTAACAGCAGGAAAGCCCACAGAGAGCTGCCGTTTGGTGGAAGGCAGCGGCGGAAGGCTGTGAACCTCGCCCGGGAGCAGCCCGCTGAACGCACAAGCCTGTAGGTGCGGTCGGTGACCCCACCGTTAAAGGGGAGGCATATTGTTTGATATGCGCTGAGTGGCCGTGGGTTTCTGCGGCAAGAAGAGTGGTAACGCGGAGTTTTTATGCTTCGTCTCTTTGTGGAATCAAGGGACGAAGCTTTTTTTGTCCCGAATCGAAGAGGGGGATTTGGCTTTATACGCTGTTTCCCTCATGAAATATCAGAATGGAGGACTTTCCCAATGGCAAAGACAGTCAAAATTTTCGACACAACCCTGCGCGACGGCGAACAGTCGCCCGGATGCAGCATGAACCTCAACGAAAAAATCGAAGTAGCGCGCCAGCTCGACGCAATGGGCGTCGATATCATCGAAGCGGGCTTCGCAATCGCTTCCCCCGGCGACGCGGCGGCGATTGCCGCGATTTCGGACACCGTCAAGAACGCGGTGGTCTGCTCGCTGGCCCGCTGCACTGAAAAGGACATTGACGCCGCGTGGAACGCTGTGCAGCACGCAAACAAGAAGCGTATCCATATCTTTCTTGCGACCTCGCCGGTACACATGGAGTACAAGCTGAAAATGAACGAGGAGCAGGTACTGGAAAGCGTCCGCCACCATGTCGCATACGCGAAAAATTACTGTGAGGATATTGAGTTTTCGGCAGAGGACGCAACCCGTTCCGACCCGGATTTCCTCTGTAAGGTCTTTGAAACCGCGATTGAATCGGGCGCAACCACGCTGAATATCCCGGACACGGTCGGCTATGTGCTGCCCGAGGAATACGCGGAGCGCGTGCGCTATGTGCGGGAGCATGTCAAGGGCGTTGAGAATGTCACACTGTCCTGCCATTGTCACGACGACCTGGGTATGGCAGTTGCGAACACCCTGGCAGGCGTTATGGCGGGAATCGGCCAGATCGAATGCACCATCAACGGCATCGGCGAGCGCGCGGGCAATGCCTCTATGGAAGAATGCGTCATGGCGATGCACACCCGCAAGGGTTTCTTTGGCTGCGAAACCAACATTGTCACCAATCAGATTTACCGCGCAAGCCGTATGATTCAGACCATCACCGGTGTGCCGGTCGCGCCCACCAAGGCGATTGTCGGCGCAAATGCCTTTGCGCATGAGTCGGGCATCCACCAGCACGGCGTGCTGTCCAATAAGGAAACCTACGAAATCATGACCCCCGAATCGGTCGGCATCCCGCAGAACGCGATTGTTTTGGGCAAGCATTCCGGCCGTCACGCGTTCGAGGATCGTCTGCTCGCGCTGGGCTACAGCCTGAGCAAGGAGAAAATCGACAAGGCTTTCGATAAGTTCAAGACCCTGGCCGACAAGAAAAAGACGATAAAGGACCGCGACTTGGAAGCCATCATCGGCGCGGTACCGGTTTCGGGCACCGAGCGTTACACGCTGGTCAATTTTGTCATCAATTCGGGCAATGCAATTACCTCGACAGCCGTTATCCGCCTGAAGCATGGCGACGATGTCTGCGAGCGTGTCGCGGCTTCCGACGGCCCGATTAACGCGGCATTCCGCGCCCTCAATAAGATTGTCGGCAAGGATTTTGTGCTGGAGGACTACTCGCTGAACGCAATCACTGAAGGTGAGGATGCGCAGGGCGAAGCCATCGTTAAGATTTCGCTGGACGGCAGCGAGTGGGTGACCGGCCGCGGCGTCTCGACCGACGTGATTGAAGCCTCTATCAAGGCATATGTCAACGGTATCAATAAGTATTTCAATGAATAAACCGGAGTCCAAGGGATTATCCGAAGAGAGAGGAGCTTTTCAAACATGGGAATGACGATGACGCAGAAAATTCTTGCGCATCACGCTGGGTTGGAATCGGTCACTGCCGGACAGCTGATTGAAGCAAATGTAGACCTTACCCTTGCGAACGATATCACCGGGCCGGTCGCCATCCGCGAAATGGAAAAGGCGGGCTTTAACCGTGTGTTCGACAACCGGAAAATTGCGCTGGTAATGGATCACTTCACGCCGAACAAAGACATTAAGTCGGCGCAGCAGTGCCTGGAATGCCGAGAGTTTGCGAAAAAGCATCAGATTGTGAATTTCTTTGACGTAGGGGAGATGGGCATTGAACATGCCCTTCTCCCAGAGAAAGGGTTGACTGCCCCTGGCGAGCTGATCATCGGCGCGGACTCCCATACCTGCACCTATGGCGCGCTCGGCGCGTTTTCGACCGGTGTTGGCTCGACCGACCTTGCGGCAGGCATGGCAACCGGTAAGGCGTGGTTCAAAGTACCTTCCGCGATTCAGTTTGTACTCAAGGGCAAAAAAGCGCCCTGGATTTCCGGTAAAGACATCATTTTACATATCATCGGCATGATTGGCGTGGATGGCGCACTGTACCAGTCCATGGAATTCACGGGAGAAGGCGTGCAGTCGCTTTCGATGGACGACCGTTTCACCATCTGCAATATGGCAATCGAAGCAGGCGCGAAAAACGGCATTTTCCCGGTTGATCAAACGACAAAAGACTATATCAAAGACCGTGTAAACCGCGAAACGATTGTTTTTGAAGCTGACCCGGATGCAGAATATACCCGGGTAGTCGAAATCGATCTATCCGCGCTCCGTCCGACCGTTGCTTGCCCGCATTTGCCGGAAAATACCAAAACAACGGACGAAATCGGCCATATTGAAATCCAGCAGTGCGTGATCGGCTCGTGCACCAACGGACGCATTGAGGATATACGCATTGCGGCGGATATTATGAAGGGACGGCATGTCGCGCCCGGGGTGCGCACCATTGTAATCCCGGCGACGCAGGAGGTTTATCTCCAGTGTATCGAGGAAGGGCTTGCGAAAATCTTTATCCAGGCGGGCGCGATTGTTTCGACCCCGACCTGTGGCCCATGCCTTGGCGGGCATATGGGCGTCCTGGCACAAGGGGAGCGCTCGGTTTCGACCACAAACCGCAACTTTGTCGGACGCATGGGGCACATTAGCTCGGAAATCTATCTGGCCAGCCCAGCAGTCGCGGCAGCTTCCGCCGTCAAGGGCTTTATCTGCTCGCCCGAGGATCTTTAAGGAGGTTTGGAAATGGTTGTAAAAGGTACAGTTTTTAAGTATGGCGACAACGTGGATACCGATGTTATCATCCCGGCGCGTTACCTCAATATTGCGGATGTAAAGGAGCTTTCCAGCCACGCAATGGAGGATATCGACACCGAATTTGTAAAGAAGGTCCAGCCCGGCGATATCGTTGTAGCAACCCGGAACTTTGGCTGCGGCTCCTCGCGTGAGCACGCGCCGCTGGTGTTGCGGGAAAACCAGATTTCCTGTGTGATTGCAACCTCTTTCGCGCGGATTTTCTACCGCAATGCCATCAATATTGGTTTGCCGATTCTGGAATGTGAGCAAGCTGCAAACGCGATTCAGGCAGAGGACACGGTTTCGATTGACTTCGATACCGGCGTTATTACCAATGAAACCAAGGGTGAGATCTATCAGGCGGCAGCGTTCCCGCCCTTTATCCAGAGCATTGTCAAGGCAGGCGGCCTGCTTAAATCACTGAAGGAAAGGGGAGCGTAATCCGTGAAGTATCAGATTGCAGTCATTAAAGGCGACGGCATCGGCCCTGAAATCGTCACTGAAGCGATGTTGACGCTGGAAAAGGTCGGCCAGAAATTTGGACATACGTTCGATTTTCAGGAGGTACTCGCGGGCGGCTGCTCTATTGACGCAAACGGTATCCCGCTGACGCAGGAAACCATTGATATCTGCAAAGCGGCGGATTCCGTCCTGCTGGGCGCAGTCGGTGGCCCAAAGTGGGACAGCGTCGAATCGGCAAAGCGTCCGGAAAAGGCACTGCTCGGCCTGCGTGAAAGTTTGGGTCTGTTTGCGAATATCCGTCCCGCGATGATGTACAAAGCGCTCGCGGACGCATGCCCAATCAAGCCGGAAATCATCGGGGAGGGTTTCGATATTGTTGTCTGCCGTGAGTTGACCGGCGACGTTTACTTCGGGAATCATTACCGCAAGGAAAGCGACCGCGGCTGGGGCGAAATGGGCTGCGACGACATGAATTATTCGATCTACGAGGTAGAACGGATTGCCCGCCGTGCCTTTGAAATGGCGCGGGTACGCTCGAAAAAGGTGACAAGTGTCGATAAATCCAACGTGCTGGAAACCTCGCGCCTGTGGCGCGAAACGGTCACCCGCGTCGCCAAGGAATACCCGGATGTGGAGCTGGACCATATGTATGTGGACAACGCAGCCATGCAGCTGGTGCGCAATCCGGGGCAGTTTGATGTAATTGTGACTGGCAACTTGTTCGGGGATATCCTTTCTGACGAAGCGTCCATGATTACCGGCTCGATCGGGATGTTGCCGTCGGCTTCCATTGGCGAAACCGGACGCGGGATGTATGAACCGATTCACGGCTCGGCACCGGATATTGCCGGGAAAGGCATTGCTAACCCGATAGCTACCATTTTGTCCTGCGCGATGATGCTGCGGTATTCCTTCGGGCTGGCTGCTGAGGCTGATGCGATTGAAGCCGCCGTCGAAAAAACGTTGAACAGTGGCCATCGTACCGCTGATATTGCACATGCTGATGAGACGGTTCTTTCGACCTGCGAAATGGGCGCAAAGATTCGCGACAATCTCTAATCGGAAGGGATTTTATGTGGATTTGTCCCAAGTGTGGACGTTCGTTCAAAAGCAAAGGGCAAAGCCATTACTGCGGGAAACCTCCGGCGACAATTGCGGAATATATTTCCAGCCAGCCGGAGGAAACGCAGGATTATCTGCTGCAAATCAATGCCGCAATAAGGGCCAGTATCCCAGATGCTGAAGAAAAAATTTCCTGGAGTATGGCCGACATATTGGAAGGGCTGCAATCTGATTCAGTTCGCAGCATCCAATTTGTGGATCGGCTGACAGAATATAAAACCAGTAAAGGCACTATCCAATTCCCGTACACCAAACTGCTCCCGTTGGAGTTGATTGCGGAAATTGCAAAATGGTGTGAAGAATCAAAATGACAAAGCTGCAAGCTCTGTGTGCGTATGGGGCTTGCAGTTTTACTTTTTATCATGGCATGCCCGCAGGGAAGTACACACCCCCTATTGGCCCCGGATATATAATTATACAAAATAAAGATTTTGTATAATTAAGGGGAGGAAAAACACAGGATGAAGCAGTATCTGCTTTATGCGCCAGCTACAAACCACTTTTCAACTGTGCGACATACTCGACGGCCTTGTCAAGCTTCGTAACCCCACGCATATCAATAGGCAAAAACGCATGTACCGCTAGATACATGCGTTTTTGAAGTGCCATTTATTTTTCCGCAATGCGGATACGGTTGAGGGCTTTTTTCAGGCGCATTTCCGCAATATCCTGTTGCTGGGCGCTTTCCTTATGCTCAAGCAGCTGCTTGGCACGCTCCTCAGCCGCGCGCGCACGGCTGACATCAATCTCGTCCGCCCATTCGCAGGTACGGGCCAATACGGTCGTACCCGTGGGAGAAACCTCGACAAAACCGCCGGAAACCGCAGCCAGACGGCTCGTGCCATTCTGGGAAATGGTCATACCACCAATGCTGAGCGCCGCTACATAATTGATATGCCGCGGCAGGATGCCGACATCACCTTCGGTCGTGCGGACAATCAGGCGGTCAACATCCCCCTCGAAAAAGCAACGCTCCGCCGTGAGGACTTTCAAATGAAAGGTAGCCATATTACGCTCCCTTCTTAGCCTTCTCTACCGCCTCGTCGATCGTGCCCACGAACAGGAATGCGGACTCGGGCAGGTTGTCATGCTTGCCTTCCATAATTTCCTTGAAGCCGCGGATGGTCTCTTTAATCGGGACATATTTGCCGGGCATGCCGGTAAACTGTTCCGCAACCGAGAACGGCTGAGACAGGAAGTTCTGAATCTTACGCGCACGGGCAACCGTCAGCTTATCCTCGTCGGACAGCTCGTCCATACCCAGGATTGCGATAATATCCTGCAATTCCTTGTAACGCTGCAAAATGGACTGCACCGCACGCGCGGTTTCGTAGTGCTCCTCCCCTACGATATCCTTGGTCAGGATACGCGAGGTGGAATCCAGCGGGTCAACCGCCGGATAAATGCCCATCGACGCAATTTCACGGGAAAGTGTGGTTGTTGCGTCCAGATGCGCGAAGGTTGTCGCAGGCGCCGGGTCGGTCAAGTCGTCCGCAGGCACATAAACAGCTTGAATCGACGTAATCGAACCCTTTTTGGTTGAGGTAATGCGCTCCTGGAGCGCACCCATCTCGGTCGCCAGCGTCGGCTGGTAGCCTACCGCCGAAGGCATACGGCCAAGCAGAGCCGAAACCTCTGAACCCGCCTGGGTAAAGCGGAAAATGTTGTCGATGAACAGCAGCACGTCCTGCCCTTCCTCGTCACGGAAGTATTCCGCCATGGTCAGGCCGGACAGGCCCACACGCATACGGGCTCCGGGCGGCTCGTTCATCTGGCCGTATACCAATACGGTCTTGTCAATAACGCCGGATTCCTGCATTTCGTTGTAAAGGTCGTTGCCTTCACGGGTACGCTCGCCAACGCCGGTGAAAACCGAAATGCCGCCGTGTTCCTTTGCGATATTATTGATCAGCTCCATGATGATAACCGTCTTACCGACGCCAGCGCCGCCGAACAGGCCGACCTTGCCGCCCTTGGCATACGGCGCGATCAGGTCAACGACCTTGATGCCGGTTTCAAGGATCTCCGTGGTAGACTGCTGATCCTCATAGGAAGGTGCGGGACGGTGGATCGGCCAACGCTCCTTGGTCTCTTTCGGGGGCTTGTTGTCAACCGGCTCGCCGAGCAGGTTGAAAATGCGCCCCAGGTTCTCATGCCCGACCGGTACGCTGATCGGCGCGCCGGTATCTACTGCCTTCATGCCGCGAACCAGGCCGTCTGTGGACTGCATCGAAATGCAGCGGACGGTGTCCTGCCCGATGTGTTGTGCAACTTCTACCGTAACGGTACGGTCCTGCTTTTCATCGGTCAGGGTAATCGCGTTGAGGAGCTTGGGCAGCGATTCCGCCGGGAATTTAATGTCCAGCACCGGTCCAATAATCTGGACGACAGTGCCGATATTTTGCTCACTCATTGGCATAACTCCTAACTACATTGTTAACTGCCTACCTCGCCGCTGCCCGCAACGATTTCGGTAATTTCCTGGGTAATCGCTGCCTGGCGGGCACGGTTGTAGGACAAATTCAGGTCCTCGATCATTTCGCTTGCGTTATCGGATGCCGATTCCATTGCCATGCGCCGCGCCGACTGCTCCGAGGCATAAGACTCCACCACCGCGCCATACAGCACGCCATAGAGGTATTCCGGGATAATCGACTCGAAAACCGCCTCCGGAGAGGGGTCGTATTCGGTGGCGGCAGGCTTTTTGCCGGTTTCCGCGTCGCTCTTCTTGAAATCGGAGGGCAGCAGCTGGATGCAGTGCGCCTCCTGCGTCAGCGGGGAAACAAACTCGGTATAGCACAGGAAAATTTCGTCAATCTCCTGTTTCCGGTACAGCTCGAGGAACTGGTCAACGATCTTGTGGGTCTCCGCAATGCGCAGGGATTCCGCCAGACCGGGATAATCTCCGATGGACGAAAAGCCGCGCTTCGCAAAAAATTCCTGCGACTTTTTGCCAATCGTCAGCACCTTAACATTTTTCCCTTCCATCTGCGCCTGAGCCAGCTTCAAAATGTTGGAGTTGAAGCCGCCCGCAAGCCCGCGGTCGCCCGCAATCACGATGAACAGGCTGTTCTTGACCACCGGATGGCGGCCATACACCGAATTTTCGCGCGACTGCGCGGAAATCCGGGTAATCGTGTCGTAAATGGCGTTAAAATAAGGGCGGGACTGCATCACGCGCTCTTTAGCGCGGCGCAGCTTGGAGGAAGCAACCAGTTCCATCGCCTTGGTAATCTGCATGGTGGACTGGACGCTTTTAATGCGGCGCTTAATGTCTTTCATATTGCCGGAAGCCATAGCTTACCTCCTCTCTTCCGAACCGGATGATAGGTTACAGCTCGGAGAGGAAGCTGGACTTAAAGGCTTCAATGGCGGCGGGCAGCGTTTCGCCGACCGCGTCAATGGTCTTGGTATCGCGGATAGAAGCCAGGATTTCACTGTTGTTCGCTTCCAGGTATTCAAACAGACGATCCTGGAACTCGCCGATCTTGTCAGCTGGCACGCCCATGAGCATCTTGTTGACGACTGCGTAAATAATGACGACCTGTTTTTCGACCGGGATCGGGCTGTTCTGGGGCTGCTTGAGCACCTCCACGATGCGTTCGCCCTGCTCCAGACGGGCCTTGGTGTCCGCGTCCAAGTCAGAACCGAACTGAGAAAACGCCTGCAATTCGCGGTACTGGGAATACGCCAGCTTCAGCGTACCAGAAACCTTCTTCATCGCCTTAATCTGGGCGTTGCCGCCGACACGGGATACCGAAATACCGGGGTTAACTGCCGGGCGGATACCCGAGTTAAACAGCTCGGTTTCGAGGAAGATCTGGCCGTCCGTAATCGAAATCACGTTGGTCGGGATATAAGCCGAAACGTCGCCCGCCTGGGTTTCAATGATCGGCAGCGCGGTCAAGCTGCCGCCGTCCTTGATATTTGCCGCGCGTTCCAGCAAACGGGAGTGCAGATAGAAAACGTCGCCGGGGTAGGCTTCGCGTCCGGGCGGACGGTGCAGCAGCAGCGAGAGTGCACGGTAAGCCACCGCGTGCTTGGAAAGGTCATCATAAATGACCAGCACGTCCTTGCCCTTGTGCATGAAAAACTCGCCGATGGTGCAGCCCGAATAGGGCGCGATATACTGCAAAGGGGCGGATTCCGACGCGGTCGCGGAAACGATGATGGTGTAATCCATCGCGCCGTTCGCCGCCAGCGTCTCGGCAACCTGTGCCACGGTCGAGCGCTTCTGTCCGATCGCGACGTAGATGCAGATAACGCCGGTCCCCTTCTGGTTGATGATGGTATCAAGCCCAATGGCGGTTTTACCGGTCTGGCGGTCGCCGATAATAAGCTCACGCTGCCCGCGGCCGATCGGGATCATGGAGTCAATCGCCTTGATACCGGTCTGGAGCGGGACATTTACGGGAGTGCGCTCAATAATGCCGGGCGCGGGCATTTCAATCGGGCGGGTCTCACTGGTTTTGACCGGGCCTTTGCCGTCGATCGGCGCGCCGAGCGCGTCAACAACACGGCCAAGCAGGGCTTCGCCAACCGGCACGGACACGATGCGCCCGGTGCGCTTGACGGTATCGCCCTCACGGATTTCCTGATCCGAACCCAGCAGAACGGCGCCGACGAGATCCTCTTCCAGGTTCTGCGCCATGCCATAGACCCCACCCTCAAATTCCAGCAGCTCACTGGCCATGCATTCCTCAAGGCCATGGATGTGACAGATGCCGTCACCGACCGATACGACGGTACCGACGTTGAGATCGGAAGAGC
>CAJUJQ010000111.1 GCA_910586575.1 uncultured Clostridia bacterium
TTGGTTTGAGCATTTTCAAAATATCGCGTTATCTATCTATAGATAAAAACTCCCTACAGTTCTTTGAGCCGCTTGACCACATCCTCAACGCGGCCCGGCGAATTGCCGAGCCGCTTCGCCCAGGTTACCGGGCGGTTGGAGAGGAACAGTGTCAAATCAAGCGTTTCCGGATCGAGAATGATGGTGTCCTGCACAGAAAAGCCATCTTCTATCGGATAATCCGGTGATTTCGCGGAAAACCCTTCGGTCGAACTGATCAGGGCGTCAAATTCTATCCCCTCAATGCTGACCGGCTGCGTTGCTTTTCCCATATCAGACCACCTATCCTATCGCAAATTTTAACGCGCGTGCCATTTCACTGGTTGCGTCCCCGGAAGCCTTGTCCATTGCCGCCGCGCTCTTTTCCTGCCCGGCGCGGTCGCCGTGAAACTCGTTGCTGATTTCGACGTTCTGCGTGATGTTGTAGGTAACATTACTGCCGCCTGCAACAGCGATTGTTTCGGGACTGGCCACGCTGGCACGGGATATTGCGGCGAAGAAGCTGTCATCATTTCCAGCAAGCGAAGCAACCGCGCTTAAAACCGTATTGCTGACCGTATCCGCGGCTGCGGAAAGCTTACCAATCGCGTCCGCCAGGCTGTGAAGTATCTCCATTCCGGCTTGCGGGGAAGCTGGCTCTCGCGGCAGAACCGACTGCAAAACAACTCTCGGAGACGGTGTCTCCGGATTCTTCGGCGGCTGGCCTGTTGGCTTTGGTGCGTTCCGAGGGGGCGGCGGCTCTTCCGGGGAGCCTATGCCACCGGGTGAAGACGCATTTGGCGGGGCGGGTTGATGATCCGCCGGGGATACCACATCACCGGGTAAAGGTACATTCGACGGGGAGGGCTGCGCATCCGTCTTGGGTACAGATTGTTCAGCAACAACATTCCGAACCAGCGTGAACCCCGCCCGGACAATGTCCTTTATCTGTCCGAGCGCAGCTAATATCCGCCCAAGCGCAGCCAGAACGCCGGATACTCCAGCCCTTCCCGGAGCAGTATTTTTCCGGGAGTAGCGATCTTGCGCGGCAGTGTCCGTGGAAACCTCGGAAAAATCCCCCTGGGCACTCACACGCATATTTTGGGAGAGTTCCTCCACGGCCTTGCGGACAACCGGAACCCCAGCGCGGAGACCCTGCGCCAGCCCACCGATAAAGTCCGGCATCCAGCTTTCATATTCGGCAAGCGGCCCTTCGTCCGGCCTGGAAAAATGCAGAAACGCGGTAATCCTGCCCGCCACTTCCTGCACGGCTTCACCTACTGCGCCAATAGCGCCCCTGATACCGTTCACGATGCCCATGATGATATCGGTACCCCATTGGACTGCCTGCGCCGGAAGCGATGTAATCCAGTTGATTGCCGCTTGCAGCCCATTCACAATGGCGTTGTAGATTTCGGACACCCTGCTGATGATAGCCCCCAGCGCAGCCTGAAAAACATTGCCGAAAATCTCAGCCAGCTTACTCCAAACAGCCCATACCGCGTCCCATGCGCCGGTGAAAACAGCGACAATCATCGCCCAGACAGCAGACGCTAAATCCAGGAGTGATTGGAGCGCGCCCTCCCAGTTGGCAGTCAGCACATTTGCAAAGAACGCGATTACCGAGGCAATCGCGTCAAGGAAGGGCTGAATCAGCGAAATCAGCGTGTTCCAGAGAACAGTGAATACCGTTATGATGGTATCTCCCCAGGTTTCCCAGAACGCTTGCAGGGCTGCGAAAATCGTCTGTGCGACACTGCACAGCGCATTCCAAAGCACCATGCACATATTTACGATTCCTTCCCAGATTTGCGAGAAGGACGCCATAACCTGTTCACCGTTTGCAGACCACCAGTCTGTGAGCGCGCCCCATATGACCTCGGCATAGGATTTAATCGTATCCCAAGCGGCGAACAGGAAATCCTTGACCGCAGTCCAGGCATTGATGATGGTCTGGCGGGCATTATCCGCCCCGATTCCGGCATTATCGAACAATGAGCCTATCAGGCTGTTTTCACCGCTCATGAACGCGATAAAGTCCTGAATCAGCAGTACCAGCAAAAGGACAGCGCCCGCAATCGCGGCGGCCTTCACATTGATGCTGCCCAGCCCTTTGCTGATGAGCTTCAGCCCATCCGCGATTTTGGAGAAATTCACAATCGCAAGCGTGGCGGCAATCGTCGTGCCGAGCACGGCAAGAATCCTTTCCGCGCCGCCTACCTTATCGGCAAAGTTATTGATCTTCTGCACAGTATCCCGCAGGAGGGCGATGCCCTTGCCGCCAAAGCTGATTACCTTCTGAAAGGTCGGCATGAAGAACTGGCCGATAAGGGTTTTCAGCTCTTTCAGCTTGGATTCAAAGCTTTTGACGGTGCTTGCATAAGAACCAAGGCTGCGTTCACAGTCACCGATTGCGTCCGGGCTTTGCCCGAGAATCGCCTGGTAATTGACCTGCATCTTGGTCAGCTGATCCAGCTTATCATAGCTGCCGGACAGCCCCAGCGCCTGCATGGCCTGCGCCCTGGTAACGTCGTTGGTGACCGCGCCCAGGGCCTTCGCTGCCTCCGACTCGCCCATGACGGCCTTTGTCATGTTGTCAACCGCGGATGCTTCATCCAGATTGGCGAAAGACGCAAGGTCAAGCGCAAGCGTGGTCATTTGCTTGGAAAGCTCCGCGCCCTCCTGCCGGGTCATGCCAAAGCCGACCAGCAAATTCTGCTGATCGGCAAGGTAGGTCTTGATATCGTTCTTGTTGCGCCCGATGGAATCCGAGTAAGTCTGCGCCCACGCTTCCACTTCATCGGTCATGCCCTGGAACACGACATCAAATTTATTCTGCATTTCCTCGACTTCGGAGGACAGGGAAACGCAATCCTTGATTGCGGAGCTGATTCCGGCGATGGAAAGGCCGATACCAATCGCGCCCAGCGCGTTCTGGGCAAGGTTCTTCAGCTTGTTGATGCCCTGTTCGGCTTCGCTCTCGGATGACTCGTCAATCTGAAAGCCAAGGGAAATGAAGATATCACGGATGGTCATGCGCTCACCTCCCCCTCTCTGCCGCGGCGTCCCTGGCGCGTCCGGCTTCTACGTCCCGCTCCATGCAGTGCAGCGCGTAGAGCTTCAGCGCCTCGTCCAGCGTGTATATGGTTTTCAGCTCCAGCATGGACGCAAGCCGCGCCTTGATGAGCGTATACATCCTCAATTCCAGCTCGTTGAATTGGCCTGCGTCTAATTTACCGTATTTATCGTATTCGCCAGCGCTGTCAGACGACTGAAAACCGGACCAAATCGGTCGGTGAGCTTCTTGAAAAAACCGCTGTAATTCGTTTTCACGACCTCGACCGCCAGCAGGAACATGTCCTGCGTTTCCCCGCAGAAAATCTCATCGGCGAGGATTTTGTTCAGGCGGACTGCCTCACCGGCCTGCCGATCCTCTACCGCTACGTTATTGTAGCGGATTAAAAGCTGCATCATCAGCTCTTCCAGTTTCGCGCCGGAAATGCAGGATGCCGCCAGCGTCAGCGACGGGATCGCTTCCTCAATGTTCAAATCAAGCGCTGAGCCGTCGCCTTTGCCAACCAGCGAACCAAAACTGCCGAGAACCGGCATCACAAAATTCGTGAGCTGGCCGAACACATTGGCTGCGGTCATTGCCGGAAATTTCGTGATGTAAAACGTGTTTTCGCCGACCTTTACGGTGATGGTTTCCATCTGCTTCATAATCATCCTCCTGTGTTATTCCGAGACGGTGACCGTGCCGGTTTCCAGCGTCCATTCCTTGTTGTTGGTTTCCTTACCAAAGGTGCGGCTGGTCGCATTCGTCACCCATGCGTCCTCCGCACTGAACAGCATCCCGCCGCGCAGGTCCTTAATCATCAGCGGATACAGCCCCTCGCACGTTTCGCGGTCACGGTCATAGCACTGCTGCAAATGCTTGCTGCTGTCCGACGTCTGGAGCAGCGTCACCTTGATCTTGAAGGTATCGTCCGGTGTGACCGAACGGGCAATTTCCCCGTCACAGCCGTATTTCTTCGTGATGCCGTCGCCGCCAGGCTCCAGCACAATGAAGGAATCGTCCGCAAAGCCGGTGACAATATGGCTGCCAAAAGACATCGTGACCTTTTTCGGGTCATAGGTCTTGATTGCATTGCTCATATGGTTTTCCCCTCCTTACAGCTCATAGGCCAGCGTACCCTTGATTTCCACGAAGTGGATCGCCCCGGCAATCCGCGCGGTGAACCAGCAGTCGGTGAGCCTGCGGGATGCCTTCTGTGCGGCGGTCAGGCTCGCGGAAAGCGGGACATGTGTCACGAACGCCGGAACCAGGTTCCCGTCCTCATCGTACTCGTCCGGCGCGATGCCGCCCCAGTAAATGCCCGATTTCAGGGACGCAATCATCTGGTTCTGCACCAGCGCGATACCCTTGTCCGTATACGGGATTTTGGGGTTTGTGATAAACAGGTTGGCTACCCGCACCTGCATATCGTTTTCCAGCCAGTCACGGAACCGGATGAGGTCAATCCATTCCCCGGCAAGGGTTTTTCCGTTATAGGTGATGTTCTTCGATGCCGTCGTGATGAAATAGCTGATATTGCCATCCTCAAGCTTCCGGATTTCGGTGCTGTTGAGCGCGGACGGCGCAATCCCCGAAAGCGATTTGTGCGCCCAGGTTTCGCGGCCGGCATGATAGAACAGGCACTTGGTCGCCCATGCCACGGCAATGCACTGGTTCGCCATGGAAACCTCATCATCCGGCTGCGCATAACTTTCCTTGCAGAAGATGCCAAAGCTGCGGTAATAAATCTTCTGCGCGGCGGTGGCAGGCTTGTAAGCCGCGTAGCCGCAAATTTTCTTTTGTGCTTCGGTCCATTCGATTATGGTGGTCAACTGATCCTCCGTAAAACCGACCGGACAAAGAACATACCAGCCATCCATGCCGAGCAGGCTGTCCAGCGTCTCCGCAAGATTGCCGTCCTCTGCAAACGTGGCAATGTAAATGGTGGACGGCTTCGGGCTTTGCGAAAAGGCAATCCGCGCAGCCACGCCGACAATATCCGCGTCGTCTCCGACCGCGACAAATCCAGCACTGGTGACCTCCTCCAGGCTGTTGTACACGCCGATTGCCGGGGGCGTGGGCTGCTCTGCCAGGGGCGCGGCCTGTTCTGCCGCTGCCGACACTTCCGTATCCTCCTCCGTACCGGCAGGGGGAATGACGGGCGCGGCAATCTTAGGCGCAGGCCCAAAAATCAGCAGATTGTCAAAGCTGGTGCTGTCAATAATCGGGGATGCAATATCAATCGACACCGTGACAATCCGGTCAAGGTTGTTTCCCACTTATGTTTCCTCCTTCTTCGCTTCGATTTCGGCTTCCGTGAAGTAACCGATCTCCTCTTTTGCGAGTTCTTCCGTGCCGCCGCCGCTCGGGGATGGCGTGAATTCGGGTTCGATATGTTCCCCGCCGGGCGGATTGGCGCCGCCGGGATCGGCCGGATTGCCGGGGGATTCCCCGCCGGTTCCCGGCTTTATGCTGGATGGGCTGAGGATGCCGGAATAGCCGACAGACTCCTCGGTAAAGCCCAGCGTGATTTCCAGCGTTGCCCGGAATTCGTAGCCGGTTCCGTTGACCATGCCGGTCGTATCCATAACCTCACCGTTCACTGCCAAGGCGACATCATGCGCCTGGCTCCAGTTCGCGGCATATTCAGATCCCGCAAAGTTCGCAAACTGCGTCAGGTCATTGACCGCGGTGTTTTCCATTGGGACGATGCACCCCGGCGCACCCTCCGCCGGGGAACCAAGCGTGTAAAGGTCAATCTGCATGGTCATTACCGTCGGATAATAGCTGACCGGCACGCCATCGATGATTTTCATCGGGGGATTCTGCGGGCGCTTCACGGATACTGTGTTCAGCGTCACCAGCGGCGCGGCCGGCTTTACGGTATTCGACTGCTTGGCGTAAACGACATCCGCACCGGCAAAAAATAAAGCTAGCAGCTCATATACGAGCTTTCTGGCATCCCTTGTATTCATTCCGCCGCCTCCGTTTCAGTCTGCGGGGGCAGAAGGTTCTGCGGGGATTCGTTCTCGGGAACGGCGGCAAACTGCGCCTCACAATGTGCCAGCAGCGTATGGTCCCATTGGGACGCGGAAACGCATTTGTACCAGCGGCCGTAGTACCAAAGCCAATCCCCAGGCGTGCCGCTCTGCTGGTCCGCCGCCGTGAGCGGAAGGTCACCGAATGCTTTCAGGAGCTTCACGGAACGTTCCCCCTCCGGAATGGCTTGCAGCTCGTTCGGGGTGAGCGGCTGCACATTCAAAAGCGCGGCCGTATCCGTGTATGCCGAAACAGCATAGCCGCCCGTGATCTTCTGCGGCTGGAAGCGGCGGATTGTGTACGGCTTGCGAAAAATGCCGATTCCCACTGTCATCTGCCCCCTTTCGGTTTGATGTGGTAGTTGACGGACTGCCGCATCCTGCCGGTATCAATCAGCGGCTTGCTGGAGCCTTTCCGACGGACAGTAGACGGGGCGTTCGGAACGAAATCGCCGTCCCGAATCGTTTTCTGGACAATCCCTTTCATCTTGACGCCGATTTTGTCCAGACACTGCTCGGCAGTGCCTCCATGAATCATTTCTTTGGCTGCCCGGGCACTGAACGCCTTGATTTCGTCTTGATGTTCATCCGCGCTCTGCCGCAGGAATGGGCGTGCCGGAATATTTGCTGTACCAAGCTCATTCCACGCCGCGATGTCACACATATCGACACCGTTTTCGTCCGTGGCTTCTCCAGCCTGGAATCCGATACGGACTTCTTTCCCGGCCAGTTCCCGCAGCATCGCATAAAAACGTTCTCCCTCCGGAGTAATTCTATCCCGTACCATCACTGCACCTCCCCAGAGCATTTGATTGGTATAATAACCATACCGCGCAGATTGGAATACTGCACGCCGTATGCCGTCAAACCTAAATCCGAGCCTGACTCTGTATTGGCAGCAGCGTTATTGAACGATACCGATGTAGAACCCTCCGAATAACCGGAAATCCGAAGGGTATCCGCAATCGAACCAATCCCCGAAGATGCAGCCCCTTCTCCCTTTGCATCGTACTGTCCGGATAATTTCATACGATGCGCAGTCAAAAGCGCGACGGCCTGCTCATACAGTTTCCCGAACCGCCTGTGACTGACAAGGGGCGCGGTAAGCTCCGCCCACTGCTGAATCGTATCATCCGGAACGGATGAAAACTCCCCAGCCGTCAGTCGAAAGATTTCCAGTACCGTCATAAATTCACCGCCTTATTCCGCAGCGCCTTTCGCGGACTTCCGCTCCGCTTTCTTCTTTTTGTCGTCATCAGACGGCGGAGCAGGCTCCTTTTCGCCACCAGACGGCGGCTCGATTGCAGGCACGGTGGTCGGCTGTACCGTTTCCAGCGCGCCGCGCCCTAACAAAGCACAGACAGCAGGGCCGGATGCCATAGCCTCATCAATGTCCTTGGTTTCATCAGGCAAGATCATCGTCCTACCGATGTGAATGATTTTCTGCCCTTTATTTCGGATAAGCATACGTTTCCTCCTTAAATGCCCACCGCAATCATAGCGGACATGGGATAATAAATTACAACACCAGCAACACGGGACTCGCACATGATCTCTACCTCAAGATTCTTGTACTGCGCCGGATGCTGGAGGAACGGCAGGGGGATTTCCGCCGCAAGCTTGTCAGCGTCATACTTGTAGAGGATACCGACCCCCTGGCCGCCCGCAGCTGCCCCACCGGACTTTGCATAGGGATTGGTTTCGATGCTGTTAGCGTTCAGCTCGTGACACTCCACGATCTTGAGGCCGGGGAGATTATCCTGCAAATATTTCAGCACAGAAACATTCGTGCCCTCAATACGACGGAGCGACAAGGAAATGTACACATCGGACGGAATCCCAAGCCGGTCAGGCTTTTCCACACCATGTGTAGAGCTTTCCATCTGCGTCAGCATTCCCTTTACGTCATCGACAATTTCATCGGCATCCTTTTCCGCCCAGGATGTCTTTTTCGTAGATGCACCAGCCGTCAGGGCATAAACCGGGATGTCATTATCCTCGGAAAGGACGCCCAGCAGTTTGTGGGACTTGTCTCCCATCCAGATCAGGGTGTTGGTCAAACGGTCGATATGGTACCTCGCAGAATCCGCGCGGCGGGCGTCCAACGACTTGCCTACCATGCGGGACGCCCGCATTTCCTGTACATTGTAACCGTAGCTGTCACCAACGCCCTTGACGTAACCGGTTTTCTGCTCCCCTCGAATATCCACGCGCGGAAGATCGGTTGCATAGTTGGTGATGATCTTCGCCATGCCGGTACGCTCATAACCATAATAGGTGAAGCTTTCAGCGCCCTCCGGAACCTCATGCGTCACCGGGAACATCTGAAGCGCTGTAAATTCCGGATAACGCTTATCGTATGCCTTACCCTTGATGTGATCCAGCTCGCGGGCAAAGAATACAGAAGCATCTTCTTCACTGTCAAAGCGCATTGCAGGGGAACCGGAAAGCATTGCGGGAATATTGGACGCCATCAGTGCCCGAGCGTCCGCAATATCATAGGCTTCAGACGGCTTTTCCGCATCATATCTCTTTTTCATTGAGTTTTTTCCTCCTCTTTGGGTAAATTACTGCCGCCAACGGACAGTTGGTTATACAGTTCGACAGCGGCAATGCCGTTCCGCACTTCCGTCAAGAACCTCGCATTGACCGCAATGCCGCCGGTTGTATCAAAACATCCGGCGTTCGTGCCGGAGTTTACGAGATGCACCTGGCCACCATAAGTAGGTTCAGCATCCGCAGCCAAACGAACCCAAACGCGGCCGCTCTGCATAACACTCTGGCTGGAACTGCCGCGGATGATGAGATTGCCGTCCATGTCCATCTCGTTTGTGCCGCCGTTCATGACAACACCAGCAAACTTGTCGAGGGTGCTCGCTTCGCTGGGCAAGGCAACCTGCTCGCCCGGATTCGTCCCAAATACAACACCCATGCCGCATTTAATCTCGCCGTCCTCTGCTTCCATACAGAAGGAATCGACCGTGTGTGCTGTGAGATCGTAAAGTCCGCCCGCCACGCCGGAAGGCGTCCTGTTGCTGTAGTTATTCCAAATACCCATTAGTCATCCCCTCCATCCATATCGTGAATCATCTGATCGCGCCGCGCCAGGGCACCCGCAGTCATCGCAGGCTTTGCCGCCGCTGCATCCATGTTGAATATTTGCCGCCGCTGATAATCCGTGTCTTTGCGTGCATTGACTTCGTTCAGCGCGATGTCATAAGCAGCATTAATGTAATCTTCCGTCTGATCATCCAACCGCAGTGAAGGTTTTACAGACTTGATAATTGCCCGCTTGAGCTGGGGGATGGACATATCATCCGCACCGTCCAGATGCAGCTTATCGCACACGCGAAGAATCCCCACCCGCTCGCGTACAATCGCATCGACGGAATCTGCATTCATAGGCTTTGCCGGACTGTCCTTGCTGTCGGAATCCTTTTTATCAGCAGCAGGTGTATTTGCGAAATCTGCTTTTGCCTCCAGCTGCTCAATTACCTTCAGCAGCGTGTCGATATCCTCGTCCATCTGCTGGGCACATGCCTTATCATATTTCGGCTCTCCGTCCTTTCAGCGGTCACGCCGATCCCGTACACAACTAACGGGGTCGTCGCCGTCAGACTTTTTCTGCTCGGATTTATCGCCTTCCTCTTGGTTGGCGGGTTCATCCGGAACGGAAAGCATATCCGCCGGTTTCCCAGCGTCGCCGCCCGGAGGGGAATCGGTCTTTTTGCCGCCACCATCACCGTTGGCGCGAGATGCTTTGAACAGCTTAATCGCCTCTTCCATCTCTTCCGGGGTCAGTTTGTTCTTGTCCATAGAAGTTCCTCCTTCTGAATAATCATCCTGGCTGTCAATATTCAGCCTGGCTTGCCCTCCGGCCCGTGCTTTATCTACAAGGGCCAGATGATTGATGCGGATATTGGTTTGAATGGCGTCATAGTGCTGGCCGTTCCAAACGCCGGGAGTTTCGTCAAATTCCACGGAATATCCAAGGGAAAGCTCACGAAGCCCGCTTTGCCGGATAACGTCCGTGTCGTGAATCACAATTTCTGCCCGCACATCGTCTCCGTCCGGGATGCCCTCCGATAAGATGGTTCCGATATGCTCGCGGTCTACATTGTTCTTATCCACATTTCCGGCCCTGTGGGTCAGAATCACCGGTTTGCCGCGATAGCTTGCAAGGCTCTCCGAATCAAATACGTGCTCCGGAAGCCGCAGCTCACGGCGAACGCTCCCGTCCGCATTGTGGTACTCAAAAATACCTACCGAAGTGACAATCGGCTTATCCACGAGATAGCCCTCGTCCGTCCAGTAGGTATCTTTCAGCGGGATACTGTCCAAACGCTCTACCCGCTTTAATACGGGAGTATCCATAGCAGATGCACTCCTTTCAGTTATTTATTTGGGAGTATTTACTAATAGGTAGAAATATGTTAAAATGGAGTAAGGAGGGATGAAAAATGGTAAAATGCAAAAAGAGTAAGAGTGAAAATATTGTCAAAAATGGGAAAATTCGAGGTAAGCAACGATATTTGTGCAAAGATTGCAGATATAATTTTGTCGAAGG
>CAJUJQ010000112.1 GCA_910586575.1 uncultured Clostridia bacterium
ATTCCCAAAGGACAGGGTGTCCCCCGGCTCCGGGATGATGATTTCCAGATTTTGAGCTTCCACCTCGTCCAGCATCCTTTCAAAGCAGGCGGTCGTTGCGTCACGGTCGGGCATATAAAACGCGTCCGCCGGGAACCTTGCAAGTACTTTGTCCAGCCCGCCGATATGATCCTCGTGCGGGTGGGTCGCAATCACCGCCCGGAAACGCTCAATGCCGAGGGATTCCAGATAGGCAACCAGGTCATCCTCCGCTGAGCCGGGGCCACCGTCAATCAGGACATATTCCCCGCTCGATCCAATCAGCGAAGCATCACCCTGCCCGACGTCAATAAAGTAAACCGCTCCGACAGAGTGGATTGTGCCCGGTTCCGCGTCCTCTGCGGGCGCTGCATCCGAAGCCGGCTGCTGCACATCGGGCAGCTGCGCGGGTTCGTCCCCGAACAGGCCGGGGAAAAAGTAAGAGAGCGCCAGCGCCACAACAACAATGGCTGATCCGATCAGCTTCTGACGCTGCTGTTTGGTCAATTTTTGTTTTTTTGTACGCATTTATCAAACCTCCCGGTTTTCGATGTCCGTTTCCGCACCCGCCGGGGCGATTCTGCCCGGTTTTCGGATTCGCCTTTTATTATATAAGATTATGTCGGATATTGCAAGAAAAATGCCGTAGCTTTTCATCTCCCCCAAAGGACAGTTAAAATTTTCCAAAAAAAGAAAATGCTGCCAGTAGTCAGCTGGCAGCATCATCGGCGCCCTAATTTATCAATGCGCGGTACGGACAGATTTTTCGATATAGCCCTTGACCTCATCCGGCTGAATCCCCAGCGCAACCGCAAGCTCCCCATAAAGCTGGGTCTCGGCGCGCTTGAGATAACGCTGGTCGGTCTGCCCAGGCTTGCGTCCCGATTGGACGCTTCGCCGCGTTTTCAGATAAGCTGTCTTGATGATCCGGAGCAGCTCGGTGCAGTCGTGGGTTTTGAGCGACGCTTCGTACTGCTCGGCCATCTGGCGATGGTCGCTGTGGGTCGCGCTCTCCTGCACCTCGGGAATCTGCCCGATGAGGGTCTCGGCCTGCTCACGGGAAATCACACGGCGCATGAACACGGGGGAATCCACGGGGATATAAATGGTTTCGCTGCTGTAACGCGGGGACAGGGTATAATATAGCCCCTCCTCGCCCGGAAACTTGGACGGCTGAATACCGGTCACTTCGCACACGCCGGTGCTGCCATAAATAATAAGATCGCCTGTTTGGAACATACCTGACTCCTCTCCATCTGTGGTGAAAAAACAGCAGTTTTGACAACCGGTCTTACGTTTGTCAAAACTGCACGCTGTAGTTATATTATACCACATTTTCCATGGTTTGTCCAAGTAAATGTTCAATTTCCTCAGAATTTTTCCGAAGGCAGCGAGCGCCCTTGTCAAATTCAACAATTTCGTTGTCCTGATAAAGCAATAAAACAGGGAAAGCGTACAAAGTCTGACTCCATTAACCTTTTGAAATTCCGCAAACATAGCTTTCCGCAAGCTCTGGATTCAAATCAGGATTCCGTCACAGTGATCAATCTCATGCTGGATAATCTGCGCGGTCCAGCCCTGGAAGGTCATAAAACGCTCCTGAAACCTCTCATTTTGATAGCGCACCTTAATGCTTTTCCAACGGGTGGCTTTCCGGACGCCGCCCAGTGAAAGGCAACCCTCTTCGGCTTGATACCTGCCGGTTTTCCGGATGACCTCCGGGTTGAACATCACCATATACACGCCCTCATTGTCAAAGGCAATGATGCGCTTGCGCACGCCGATCATATTCGCGGCCATGCCGACACAGCTCTCTTTGTGCGCGGCAAGCGTCTCAAGCAAATCCTCCGCAACAGCGATATCCTCCGGCCCCGACGGTTCGGACGGCTGCGCAAGAAATCCCTCATCCTTCATAATGTCCCGTATCATAGCATCCCTTCCCCTTTCAAAAAAACAAGATTCCTTTCGGTGGAGTCCGCTTCCGAGAACCGGTAGCCCAGGTCGGAAAACGCCGGAAGCTCCTCCGGGCGTGAAACTGCGCGCTCTGCCATCCAGCGCACCATCTGCCCGCGCGCCATTTTGCACAGCATCCCTTTTTCCACGATTTTTCCGCCCTTTCGCTCGCCAAAGGTGCAAGTCAGAAAGCGGACGCCGGACGGCAAATGCGGTTCGACCGCCTTACTGTATTCCCTGGAAGCGAGGTTCAGCACCCAATCGGTTTCCCCCGCCAGCCGGGCGGCAAGCCTGTCCCCCCAGAATTCATATAAATTGGCACAGCCGCCCACCGCCAGCCGCGCCTGCATTTCCAGCCGGTAAGGCGCAACCCCGTCAAACGGGCGGAGTATCCCATAAAAGCCGGATAAAATACGCAAGTGCTCTTTGAGGTACGCCAAAGGCGCGGTTTCCAGCACACCGGGCGCCATATATTGATATTGGATGCCCACATAGGCGAGAATGGCCGGGGTCAGGCAGTGCCGTAAATCCATCGTCCGAAGCCGCTCGATATTCGGTTCCGCAATCGCGTCGCTGCATTTCCAAAGCGCTTTCAGCTCGCCGGGGGAAAGCTGCCGCAAAGCGGCTTTCAGCCGTTCCGCGTCGTCAAGGAACGCCGGCAGGCTGTCCGCTTCAAAGCTGTCGGTGTCAATTTTCATTTTTTTCGCGGGCGAAATGATAATCCGCATATAACCCCACCTCCGTCCGGCCCCTGCCACTATTATAACACAGCCCCCGCCGCTTTTCCAGCACTGAAAATGACGGGGAAGAAAACCGCTGCGGTTTCCTCCCCGTTATCTGTATTACCCGCGCAGCGCGTCTTCCAGCAGCTCCAGGAAGCGGACACATTCCGGCTCGGAATTGAACGCCCCCACCGACACCCGCACCGTGCCGGTATCGAAGGTACCAGCCGAGCGGTGTGCCTCCGGCGCGCAGTGCAGCCCATCACGCACGCACACGCCGCGGTCACTCAACCGCTGCGCGACCTCCTCACAGGGCAGCCCCTGCACCCGGAAGGACAGCACGCCGATTTGCGCCGGGCCTGTAAAGGCTTCCACGGCTGGCATTGCATGCAATCCCTTTGCCAGCCGTGTAATCAGCCGCTGTTCGTGTGTCAAAATCCGGTTCGTACCCCGCGCGCGCACCCACCGGATGCCTGCGGCCAGCCCCGCAATCCCGTGGGCGTTGGGCGTGCCGCTCTCGAAGCGGTCGGGCAGCATGGCGGGCTGTTCCAGCTGCTCGGACAGGCTCCCCGTGCCGCCGGTCATCAGTGGTTCCCGCAGGCTGTCGGAGCGCACCAACAGAATCCCAGTCCCCTGCGGCCCGTACAGCGCCTTATGCCCCGGGCAGCAGAGCGCCGCCAGCGAGTGCAGCCTGCCGCAGTCAATCGGCAGCACCCCCGCCGACTGTGACGCGTCCAGAATCATCGGAATGCCTGCCTGCGTCAGCAGCGCGTCAATCCGTTCCAGTGGCTGCACAAAGCCGAACACGTTGGAAACATGGTTCACAATAAACAACTCAGCACCCGACGCCGCCGCGCGTTCCGCCGCCCGGACAGCCTCTTCCTGGTCAAACAGCGGCGCGCGCATCACCATTGTCCGGCAGCCAAGCGCCGCCAGCGGCCGCATGACTGAATTATGCTCATACCCGGTGACCGCAACCGCCGCCCCGGGCTTTGCCAGCGCGTGGATTGCCGTATTGAGCGCGTGTGTCGCATTCAGAGTAAAAACCACCCGTTCCGGCTCGTCAACCCCGAACAGCGCCGCCGCCTGCTCCCGGCAGGCATATACAAGCTCCCCGGCGCGCAGGGCGGGCTGGTGCCCGCTGCGGCCATACCCGGCAGCCGTCCGCATCGCGCCCTGTACGGCGCGGAATACCTCGGCGGGCTTCAGCAGCGTTGTCGCCGCGTTATCGAAATAAATCATTTTGCCCTCCTTATAAAATGCCGCATGGTGTAAAATGCCTGTCGCGCATCCGCTGCTGGGCGACCATCAGGTCGCGGCGCGGGATGCTTACCGCGAACGTGCATGAACGGACAGCCGCCTGCCGGGGCGGCCGGACAATCCTGCCGGTCACTCCGGCTCCGGCAAGCATCCGTCTCAGCGCCAGCGCCTCGGTCTGCGACTGGCAGATCAGCAAAGTTTTATCCAAAGGGATCACCCTCCTGTTTCTTCTGAATAGCAAAGGTCTATTATATCTGCCGCACAGGGAAGCGGTTCCCGTGCGGGATTCGTTGCACTGCGGGACACGCTGTCCGGCTGAAAGCAGCGTTTCTCCCTTCATGCTATGTTGAAACCCAAGGAAAAGTGTGTTATCCTTATGGAAAGGCAATCCCTTTAGAAACGAGGTTCATAAATATGCATCGGCAACTGGAAAATCATTTACATTTTCTTTCAGTTTTAGAAGCGCTGACCGAGCACCCGCTGATTGGGCACTACCGCAGCACGCTGGAAGCGCTCCGCATCGACAGCACCGTATTCGGCTGGGAATACGGCGCGTTATGCAACCTGATTTACCGCACCGGCGATGTCCGGCAAGCGCTTCTGGAAGCCGTCCACCGCGACGAAAACGCGCTCAACGCCCGGCTTTCCGACCCCCCGCAGTACGTGCTGGACGCAGCCACGCATGACCTGTCTGTGCTCAACCGCTTGCTCTCCCTGTCCGGCGAGGACTTGCTTGCGGACGCGCGGGAAGCGTTCCCAGACTTGGGCGGCTGCACGGACGGCCTGCCTGGCTTCCCCTCAAGCGCTGCCCTCCCGTTCTCGACCGGCGCGGGGCTGGCGGACTATTACCGGCAAAACGGCTACGGCTTCTTTGCCCGCGCGAAAGCCTTCGCCGTCCGGGCGGGCGGCGTGCTCCAATCCGTCCCGCACCCTGACCCCATCCGCCTGTCCGATCTGCCGGGATATGAGCGGCAGAAAAAGGCCATCCTGACCAATACCCTGGCATTCCTCGCCGGCCGGAACGCCAATAATATCCTGCTGTACGGCGATAAAGGCACGGGCAAGTCCTCCACCGTCAAGGCGATCGTCAACGAGTACGCCGAGCGCGGCCTGAAAATCGTCGAGCTTTCTCCCCGCATGGTAACAGAATTCCCCAAGCTGTGTGAGCGAATTGCGGTTTCCCCCTTCCGGTTCATCGTCTTTTTGGACGACCTAGCCTTCGACCAGGAGGACGAAAACTTTGCCGCGCTCAAGGCGTTCATTGAAGGCGGGCTTGCCGGGTGGCCGGACAACCTGGTCATTTACGCGACCTCCAACCGCCGCCATTTGGTGCGCGAGTCCTTCTCCTCACGTCAGGGCGACGATATCCACCTGCGCGATACGCTCGAAACCGCAACCTCGCTTTCCGACCGCTTCGGGCTGGAAATCACCTTTTCTGTGCCGGATAAAGACGAATATCTCTATATCGTGGACGAACTTGCCGATGAATACGGCGTTACCCTGCCCGCCGACGAGCTGCACCTGCTCGCCGAACGCTTTGCCCTGCGCCGGAACGGGCGCTCCCCCCGCACCGCCCGCCAGTTCATCAGCCAGCACCTTGCGGAAAAACACCATTCCGAAGCTTGATATACCCACAGCCGTTAAGATTTGCTGCATTTTTTTCAGGGGGGAGGGTCTCTTGTATAAAACGATTGCCTCCACATACAGCAAGCCCCTCCCCTACAGATATAGATTGTAACCTTGTGCACAGCAGATATCAGAATATGGCAATCTTTTCTGACCGTAAGTATCCCTTTCCATGAACAGCAAAAGCCAGCTCCTTAAAAAGCTGGCTTTTGCTATATCATATTTTTATTGTCAGGAAAGCTCCAGCGCTCCGGTATAGAGCTGGTAATACTTTCCCTTTTCAGCAATCAGGTCGTCGTGCTCGCCGCGTTCGATAATCTTCCCGTGCTCAAGCACCATAATCGCGTTGGAATTGCGGACGGTGGACAGACGGTGCGCAATCACAAAGACCGTGCGCCCTTCCATCAGCCGGTCCATGCCCTGCTGGACAATCTGTTCCGTGCGGGTATCTATCGACGAAGTAGCCTCATCCAGAATGAGCACCGGCGGGTCGGCAACCGCCGCGCGGGCAATCGCGAGCAGCTGCCGCTGTCCCTGGGAAAGCCCCTCGCCATCACTGGTGAGCATGGTGTCGTAGCCCTGCGGCAAGCGGCGGATAAAGCCGTCCGCATTCGCCAATCGTGCCGCCGCGTACACATCCTCGTCGGCCGCGTCCAACTTGCCATAGCGGATGTTCTCCATCACTGTGCCGGTAAACAGGTGGGTATCCTGCAAAACAATCCCCAGCGCGCGGCGCAGGTCAGGCTTGCGGATTTTATTGATGTTGATATCGTCAAAACGAATTTTGCCGTCCGCAAGATCATAAAACCGGTTAATCAGGTTGGTAATCGTCGTTTTGCCCGCGCCGGTCGAGCCGACAAAGGCGATTTTCTGCCCCGGCTTGGCGTACAGCGTGATATTTTGCAGGACAATTTTATCCTCGGTATAGCCGAAATCCACGTCGTAAAAACGCACCTCGCCGCGCACGCGCGCATAGGTCAGCGTACCGTCCTTGTGGGGGTGCTTCCATGCCCAGATGCCGGTACGCTCCGGCGTTTCGCACAGCTCGCCCTGTTCGTTGTACTTGGCGTTGACCAGCGTAACATAGCCGTTGTCCTCCTCAGGCAGTTCGTCCATCAGCTGGAAAATACGGTTCGCGCCTGCCATTGCCATAATAACCGCGTTCAGCTGCTGGGAAATCTGGGTAAACGGCATGGTGAAGCTTTTTGTCAGCTGCAAAAAGGATGCGATATCGCCCAGCGAAAGCGGCGCAAGCCCGGAAACCGCCAGCGCGCCGCCCACAATCGCGGTCAGCACGTACTGCAAATTGCCCAGGTTCGCCATAATCGGCATCAGGATATTCGCGAACCGGTTGGCACGGGTCGCCGCGTCGCAAAGCTCATCGTTCAGCTCGTTGAAGCGCTCCTCGGCCGCGGCTTCGTGGCAGAATACCTTGACAACCTTCTGACCGTTCATCATTTCCTCAATATAACCATTCACTTTGCCAAGCTTTTCCTGCTGCTCGACAAAGTACCGCCCGGAGCGCCCACCGATAAACTGGGTCGCTTTTGTCATCAGCACCAGCATGACAATCAGCAGCAGGGTCAACTGCCAGCTCAGGATGACCATGGAAACGAACACGCTGACCAGCGTAACCGCCGAGGAGAACATATTCGGGATACTCTGGCTGATCATCTGCCGCAGCGTGTCGGTATCGTTGGTAAAGCGGCTCATAATTTCGCCGTGGGCGTGGGTATCAAAGTACTTGATGGGCAGCTTCTGCATATGGGCAAACATTTCATCACGCACCTGCTTGAGCACGCCCTGTGAAATGTTGATCATCAGCCGGTTATATAAATAGGTGGACAGCATGCCGAGCGCGTAAACACCGCACATCATCAGCAGTACGCGCAGCAGCGGCCCGAAGTCGGGCGAAGCCTGCCCGATCAGCGGGGTAATATAGTCATCAATCAGCGGCCGCAGGAACAGCGAACTTGCCACCGTCGCCAGCGAACTGAAAAGGATTGCAATCAAAACAATGACAAACTGTACACGGTAAATCCCGGAAACATATCCCATAATTCGGCGCAGGATTTTGCCGGGGTTCATGGATTTAAGGTCAGGCTTTTTGCCAAAGCCGCGCCTGTCGGGGCCGTGCGGGGCAGGTCTGTTATTCGCCATCCGGCGCACCTCCCTTAACCTGAGAATGATAGACTTCCTGATAAATATGGTTGATTTCCAGCAGTTCGGCTGGCGTACCGAAGCCGTTTACCCTGCCGTCGTCCATCACGATCACCTTGTCGGCGTGCTCGACCGAGGAAATCCTCTGCGCGATAATCAGCTTGGTCGTAGCCGGGATTTCCTCCCGGAACGCGCGGCGGATCATGGCGTCGGTCTTGGTATCGACCGCGCTGGTCGAATCGTCCAGGATGAGGATTTTCGGCTTTTTCAGCAGCGCGCGCGCAATGCAGAGGCGCTGCCGCTGCCCGCCGGAAACATTGGTACCGCCCTGGTCAATCAGGGTATCGTAGCCGTCCGGGAACGCGCGGATAAAATCATCGGCCTGCGCCTGCTTGCAGGCGCGCACAAGCTCCTCGTCAGTTGCGTCCGGGTTGCCCCAACGGAGGTTTTCCTTGATGGTTCCCGAAAACAGGGTATTCTTTTGCAGCACCATGGCGACCTCGTTGCGCAGGGATTCAATATCGTAGTCGCGCACATCGTGCCCGCCTACCTGGACACTGCCGCCCGTGACATCGTAAAGGCGCGGAATCAGCTGCACCAGCGTGCTTTTCGCGCTGCCCGTGCCGCCGATGATACCAACCGTTTCGCCGGAATGAATTTTTAGGGAAATGCCGTCCAAACACTTCTGCCCGGCGTCGTCGGAATAGCTAAAATCGACGTTGTCGAAGCAAATCGAACCATCCGGGACATCCTTCAAGGGCGCGGCGCCGTTTTTCAGGCGGCTCTTTTCGTTGAGCACCTCTACAATACGCTCAGCGGAGGCGCGGCTCATGGTGAGCATGACGAAAATCATGGAAATCATCATCAGGCTCATCAAAATCTGCATCGTATAGGTGAACATGGTCATTAACTCGCCGGTCAGCATGTCGCCCGCGATGATGAATTTCGCGCCGAACCAGGACAGGCCCAGCATACAGCCGTACATGCACAGCTGCATCAGCGGCGAGTTGAACACCACGACGCATTCCGCCGCCTTGGAATAGCGGTAAATTTCGCCGGACGCATGTTCAAATTTTTCGGTTTCGCGTGATTCGCGCACATACGCTTTGACAACGCGCATCGCCGTTACATTTTCCTGCACAACGCTGTTCATCCGGTCGTAGCAGTCGAACATTTTCTGGAAATTCGGAAACGCCCAGTGGATGATGGCCGCCATCCCCAGCGCAAGTACGGGCGTAGCCGCCAAAAAGGTCAGCGCGAGCCTGCTGTTGACGCGGAACGCCATAAACAGCGCGGAAATCAGCATTACAGGCGCACGCACCAGAATGCGAATGACCATCTGGAACGCGTTTTGCAGGTTGGTGACATCGGTCGTCAGGCGCGTCACAAGGCCCGCGGTAGAAAACCGGTCAATGTTCTCAAACGCGAAATCCTGAATATTGTAGTACATATCATGCCGCACATTGCGGGCAAAGCCCGCCGACGCGTTCGCGGCGAAGTGCCCGGAAAACGCGCCAAACAGCAGCGACAGCAGCGCGCAAACCACCAAAATACCGCCCAGCCGCAGGATATAATCCATATCACCGACATTGATGCCCCGGTCGATCATCCGGCTCATCAGGTAGGGGATGAGCACTTCCATCGCGACTTCAAGGCAGACAAACAGCGGTGACAGCAGCGTGTCGGTGCGGTATTCCCGGATGCACTGCGAAAGTCTTTTGAGCATACGCTCCCTCCTTGCATACGGCCGAAACAGCCGTGTAGTTTTTCTCAAGTATAAGTATAGCTGGTTTTTCCCAGGAAATCAATCAACAAACTGTACAGATTAGTACGAACGTCCTACTGCATTTTAGTATAGTCGTTCCCCTCCGCAAAATCAATGAACAAATTGTAAATTTAGTACATCCGTCCTATTTATTCGATGTGATCTGCGGAATAGGTTGACAGTTGTTTACCTTCATGATAGAATAGAAAAGGTAAACAGATACTTACCTTTGAAGTGGAGGGCTTTATGAAAACAGGACTTTCCGGCGGCGAGTGGACACTGATGAAAGCATTATGGGACGCCGCCCCCATGACCATCACCCAGCTGACCGCCGCCCTGAAGGACGAAACCGGTTGGAGCAAGCACACCATTATTTCCATGCTCTCCCGGCTGGAAACCAAGGGCGCGGTTACCTATTATAAGGAAGGGCGGGCAAAGCGCTATGAAGCCAAGCTTCCCCAAAGTGAAGCCATCCAAACCGAAACCAGGCATTTTCTGGACAAGGTATTCAACGGCAGCCTGGGGGTTATGGTGCATTCCATGGTAGACAGCCATGCGCTCAGCACGGAGGAGCTTGCCGAGCTGTCCGCCATTCTGGAACAGGCAAAGGGGGAATCCTCCCCATGAAAGAGATCCTGATGACCTCCTCGATTTTGATCCTCTCCCTGTTGGCTCTGCGAAAATTGTTCAAAAACAAACTATCCTGTTCTGGGAAAGCCCCGCTGATAGAATCCCCCCTCTTTCACTATCGGAGGATAAGATAGCGCATGATCACTGGTATCAACTTAAGCGGATTAGAATTATTTGCAAGTCTTTTGGTGAACAAAATATTTCTACCTGAGCGGTTGGAATGAATAGATTATTATATTCTTGTCTTAT
>CAJUJQ010000113.1 GCA_910586575.1 uncultured Clostridia bacterium
CCGCGCGCTACCGGATGAACAGCAGCCGAAGCGAACGCTTCCATACCGGGTTTATCGCCCAGCAGCTGCGGGACGCGCTGATTGGAAGCGGCCTGGCCTCGCAGGATCTGGCGGCGCTGGTGCAGCAGGATTACGACCCGGCGGCGGAGGACGGCGGCGGCGGGCAATATTCCATCCGCTATGGGGAGCTGGTTGCGCTCAACACGGCGATGGTACAGCAGCTTCTGGCGCGTGTGGACGCGCTTGAAGCGGAAGTCAAACATTTGAAAGGAGCAAACTGACATGGCTTTCAAAAACATGGAAGAATTAGAGCGGGGGATTGCGGCGTCCGGGCAGAACTGGTCAGAGGCGGACAAGGCGCTTGCAAAAAAGAATATTGGCTACGGCAACAGCCTGTATGGCTTCAAAAAGGATTGGGTGGACGCCACGGCGCGGGGCGATACCGCAGCCGCGCAGCGCAGCCACGACCAGGCGGAGGCGTTCCGCAGACGCTACGGCGGCTATTCCGGCGGGACGGACGGCTCGGATTATATCAAGGACGGGACTTATTTCACGTATGACGACCCTTATGCTGACGCGCTGGGGCAGCTGGCCGATTCCATCCTGTCATATGAGTCCTTTGAAAATCCTTACCGAAAGCAGGCTGAACAGGTTCTTTCGGAATATATTGATCGTGGCCCCTTTTCTTACGGCTTGGACAGCGACCCGGTCTGGCAGCAGTACCAGAAAACCTATCTGCGCGAGGGGCAGCGCGCCCGGGAGGATACGCTTGGCAATTATGCCGCCGCGACCGGCGGGCAGGCCAGCACGGCGGCGGTCTATGCGGCGTCGCAGGCGCAGGACTACTACAATGCCCAGATGGCCGACAAGGTACCCGAGCTGTACGGCCAGGCATATGACCGCTGGCTCGACGAGGGCGAACAGTACACCAACCAGATCGACGCGCTGCGCGCCATGGGCAGCGACGCGATGCAGGAATGGAACGCCAACCGCGCGCTGCTCAAGGATCAGTTCTCCGGTATCCGGGACCTTAGTGACAGCCTGTATGACCGGGACTACCGGAAATGGACGGCAGATTACCAGGTGGGGCGCGACCGGCTCGACGACAGCCGCTATGCCGAGGAGCTTGCCTACAGCCGGGAGGAGGACGCCGCAAACCGCGCGTGGAAGCAGCAGCAGGCCGCGCTCGATCAGGCGATTGCGTGGCTCAAGATGGGCGTTGCGCCTGATAACGCGGTCACGGAAGCGGCGGGGCTGTCCGAGCAGGATGTGGGGCGTTATCTTGGCGCGGTGCAGGCGCAGCTTGCAGCCAAGGGTTCCAAACGTTCCTCGGGCGGCGGCTCGTCGGGCAGCCCTTCTTCCGGTTCGTCCGGCGCGCCGGATTATGAAGGGCTGTTCCGGGACGCTTACAACAGCGGCCACGCGGAAAATTATATCGCGACGAATTATAAGAAGTACGGGTTCAGCAAGAGCACCGGCCTCAGCAAGGAGTACCATGCCGCCTACGATGAGGACTTTGAAAGCTTGCTGGATGAGACCAGGCGCATGGTGGACGCGAACGAATACGATCCCAGCGCGGCGGTGGCCCACCTGAAAGCAAAGGGTTACGATGATGAGACAGCGGCGCGGGTAACCGGTGCAATTTGGAGAAGATAATAGGCCGGTTCGGAAACCGGGGGTGTGCCAACAGTTTCCGAACAGTTCCTAAAATGGAGGTATGAGGCAGTGAGCAAGGTATTTATCGGCGTAGGCCACGGCGGAAGCGACCCCGGCGCGGTCGGAAATGGTATGCGGGAAAGCGATGTCAATCTTGAAATGGCGCTCGCCATGAAAGCCGAGCTGGAACGGCACGGCGTGACAGTCGGCATCAGCCGCACCCGCGACGAAGACGACCGTTTGGCGGAGGAAATCCGGGAGTGCAATGCCTTTGCCCCCGACCTTGCGGTCGAGGTGCACAATAATTCGGGCGGCGGCGACGGTTTCGAGTGCTATATCAACGGGCACGACCGCATCGCGCGCCAGCTCGCCGAGCGCATTGAGGAGGAGGTCAAGCAAATCGGTCAGAACAGCCGCGGGGTCAAAGTCAGCACGCGGCTGGGTTGGGTGAACCGGGTGAAAGCCCCCGCCGTGCTCTGCGAAGGGTTCTTTTTGGATTCGCAGGACAGCGCGGCTGCGGACACCGCCGCTAAGCGTGGGCGCTTCGGGCAGGCATACGCGCGGGGCGTGCTGGCACAGCTCGGGGTGCAAACGCAGCAGACCGCGCAGTCCCCCGAGCGGGAAAAGGTGCGCAAACGGTTTTCATTGGATGAATCCACGATGGGATTCCTGGATACCTATCGGTTTGCGCAGGCGCTCTACCAGCGGCTGGCGGAAACAAAATAATATGGGATGATGGTTCCAAATTGAAATGCTCCCTTCAGGAGAGGCAGGCAAAGCTGCCGCCATGGAGGGAGCATTTTTTGATGCGGTTCAGCGCCCGCAGCATTTTTTGTACTTTTTGCCGCTGCCGCAGGGGCACGGGTCGTTCCTGCCAACCTTTGGCGCTTTGGGAAGCTCGGGCAGGTTGTGCGCCTGGGACCTAATATAACGGATTGTCCGAAGCTCGTCGTCCAGCTTTTTTGTCAGCTTTCGGAATTCCGCCTCATTCATTTTGCCGGAATACGCCTCCTCGTCATCGACCGGAATGCCAAGCTCGGCATACGTATAGCCCCGGTTGGATTGCTGGCGTGTATGCCTGACAAGCTCCAGATAGAGCGGCGCGAAGGCTTCCAGGGTCTTTCTGTGCTCGAAACAGTTCCTGCACTCCAACCGGTTTATGTTGCCCAGTGCGAAATTCAAATCGCACCTCATGTAGGCGCCCAGGCAAAGGTCGCCCAGGATGTAGCCCACCCGCAGCAGCTTCATTTTGTTCCGCAGGAAATCATCCAAGGCATAATATGCCGGGGGCTTTTCGCGAAAATTATCATCCGCATATTGCAAAAGATTCTCTTTTTCCTGGATGTAAAAAGGTTTGCCCTCCTGTTTTTCTTTTACTTCATAATAAGACTCGAAGTCGTCCGCCACGTACATGTATTCGGTGATCAGCTCCCATTCCATCGGGGGGGGTTGTTCCCTCTATGTCATAATCGATTTCTTCCGGCCCGCAAACGATGTAATGCACGCCGTTGAAGGGTTCCTCATCCAAAAAATGACGCACATTCTCGTCAAGGCTTTCCAGAAAGGCGGTGAACTGCGCTTCGTCCAGCTCTAACTCCGGGTTTTGCTGCTGGATGATTTGCAGGGCACGCCGCATCGGGATAATCCCATATAAATGGCTGAACGCTGAAAAATACTGACGAATCAGCGCTTGGGTTTCCGGGGTAGGCAAGGGTGTTTTTTCCACTGTGATTCTCCTTTTGCATAGGTGCATTTTTGAATAGCCGTGGGAACCGTAACTTTTATTACAGTATAACGCCTGTATTACCTGCCGTCAACATGTTTTTTGTGTTTGTTTCACGGAGCGGTCTTTTTACGCAAAAAAGAAAAGCTTGCCCAGATGTGCGGTATGATATACATATAATTGACTAAAATGCGAGATAATAGTTTCCATAAAGTGACAGATAATATACTATTATCGGCCGATTGTCAAGACTGTTTTTCACAAAAATGAAGCGCCCTTTTTGGATAGCTTGTCCAAAGGGGGTGCGATTTATTTGGGGGGTATCTGTCAAAATCAGGCGAAAATCAGGAAAAAGTGAATGATAATAGTATATTATCATGCATAGGGAGCTTTGAAGGCAGATAATCTGAGCCGTCAAAACGGAAAGGCTCTCTGTTATGGTTATCCACTGTTTGCTGGTTTGTCCCCGATTTGCCTGTAAGGGAACGGGCCGGGAACATAGCCGCTGACCGGGGGAGTGAGCCTCCGGGAATTGTTCGGATAACCGCTTACAGTCTGGAAGAAGGAGGGACCTGAAACCATGCTGACACTGAAATTACATTCCGGCGATTATATCGCCATTGGCGAGGACATTTTCGTCCAGGTCTACCGCACCCAGGGCGAGGGCTTCGCGGTCGCGGTCGACGCCCCGCGGGAACTGTATGTCACCCGCGGCGAACGCTGGGAACAGTCCGCCCCCACCCCGGAAAGCATCCGGAAGAGCTGGGCTGTCCACCCGCCCAAGCTGCGCTGTGAGGAACGGCTGGCACGGGCGCATGTTGCCCCTATTGAAGGGTAATTGCTTTTTGCATTCATCCAGTCCGCGCGGCTGGCTGAAATAGAGTCCACGCGCTGGCCCTGCCCGGGCAATGTGGCCACTTGGCCGGTTCGGGGGAAGCGCATTCACTTAACGGAGCTGATGCAGGGATTTAGCAGACGCTTAATTTCAAGGAGGTAAACCCATGAGAATTCAACATAATATTATGGCGATGGGCGCTTATCGTAACTATACGAATAACGTCAACGCAATGAAGAAGAACCTGGAGAAATTGTCGTCCGGTTATAAGATTAACCGCGCGGGCGACGATGCTGCGGGTCTTGCTATTTCTGAGAAAATGCGCGCGCAGATTACCGGCCTGGAAACCGCGCAGAAGAATGCCAAGGACGGCATTTCGCTGGTGCAGACCGCTGAAGGCGCGCTGACCGAAGTCCACGATATGCTCAATCGTATGGTGACTTTGGCAACCCAGTCCGCGAACGGCACCTATGACAACGACGTTGACCGCGTCCAGCTGCAAAAGGAGCTTGACCAGCTGCGTACTGAGATTGACCGTATCGCTGACAGCTCCAATTTCAACGGCATCAAGCTGTTTGACGGTTCTCTGTCTGACGCTGAGCTGACTACCGATGGCGTGGTGACTTCGTCTAAGAGCATTACCGATGGTTTGACAATTAACGACGGCACTGACGGCGGCGGTGCAAAGGGCACTTTCTCGATAGACCTTACCGGCAAATTTGGTGAAGGTGACAACCTGAATATTAATTTCAGCACAAATGCCGGTATTACGGGCAATACGCTGACCTTGACCTATCAGGGAACCAATCCCTCTGGTAATAACTTTAATGGAGCTACGGTAGAAGAGCAGGCGACGAATATCGCGAAGATTCTGTCAGGTAATGCGAATGTAGCCCAGCACTTTGATGTATCCACTGATGGCGGCAAAGTTACACTTACCGCGAAAGAAGAAGGCGTTAACAAGCCCGCTGTTACAAGTGTGAAGGTTACCGACAAGAATTTCGGTGCTGGCTCTGTGACAACAACCGCAGGCACTCCTGCAGCCGGCAACGCGCTTCTGACCGGCGGCGGGTTCACAAAGATTTTTGACGGCGGTGCCGCTGGTACTACTGCAAGCTTGGATTTAAAGGAAGGCGATGTCCTTACCTTCCAATTTGCAAACGCAGCTGGTGGCAGTACTTTGTTTGCGCAAGTAAAGGTAACCGCCGATATGATCAATGGCACTAATGAACAAACCACGCAAGCGGTTGTTGATGCGCTAAATGAGGCATATTTCATTGACGTAACCGAAGCGAATAAGAACGACATCGGCGGTTCCGGTCTGACAGCTAGCGCAGGGACTGTAGCAGATGAGAGCCTGTTGAAAGTCTCTGATCTCTTTGACATTGCTGCGAATAAGACTGCGAATGCAACGGGGACTGCTGAAATCGGCAGCATTCAGGTAAAGGGCAAGCTAGACGGCGATTATGGCGTTTTGGGAGTCAAACGGACAAACGCTGACGACAGCAGTCGAGCTGCTACTTTTACTCAAGCAGCTGATGTAAACGGTACCGTGGGTGCAACGGCGCACAAGGCCGAGTTTACAGGCGGTACCGCGGCTGACAAGATGACTGCTGGCGACAAGATTACGATTTCTGGTCAGCTTTCCGATGGACGTACATTCTCGCTTGTCATGGAAGCAGGTAAGGACTTCGATATCTCTTCTGCTACCAATTATCAGACCGGTATGAATGCCTTAAAAGCTCAGCTGGAAAAAACGGGCGATGATGCCACAATGGTAAAGCTGAGCGATGGTAAGGAAGTAAAAGCCGGTGATATTTTTGGCGCTGGCAAGGAAATTACAATCACAACATCGGGCGCTGGTGTTGCTTTTGAGTCTGTTACCAAGGGTGTCATTGGCAAGGGCGCAGCAGGCGGTATCACAAGCCTTGCTTACAACAGCATTGCACCGGCAAAGGCAGATGCTTCCCTGACAAAGGGTTCTGATCCAACGGAGGCAGAATCTTCTTTCACTCTGGACAATGACTTGACATACGGCACAGCAATCACAGTTGACGGCAAGACCTACGAGCTTGTGAAGGATGCCCGTGATGTGACAAACCGCAGTAACGAAGCGGTTGTTATGACTGACCTGTCTGATTTGAGCGCTGTTGCGAGTGCGTTTGCGGATTCGATCAATAGGGTCGCTCAGGAGAAGGTCGGCACTGGAAATACTCCGGACTACACGGCGACGGCTGACGGCGCTACCGTGAAGATTACCACGTCTGATACGGGTTCCGACGTGAAGGCAATGGCAATCACCACTCCTTATGGCGACGATGTCCCGACCCTTGAATTTACATTTGACCCGAAGAAGGTTCAGGCTGGCTCTACCATCACCATAAAGACTGGCGATGATGAAGTTGGCAAGACCTACGAGTTTGTAAAGACCGGTGAAAAGGCAAAGAGCGGAAATATCGCGATTGAGGTTGCCGATTTTGATAAGGCAACCGCAAAGAGCCTGGGCGACGCGTTTGCCAGCGTAGCACAGGGTATCACCCCGGAAGTTGCGGACGATGGTAAGGTTACAATTACCGCGAACGAGGTGGATGGAAAGATCCCGTCCCTGAGCGCAAAGTTCTCGAACGGTAAGGCGGGTCTGAAACTCCAGATTGGCGATACTGCTGACGAATACAACCAGATGAAGGTCTCCATCTATAAGATGAAGTGCGCGGATATGGGCATCGGCAATATCAGCATCCTTGACCAGGACAGCGCGGGCGCGGCAATTGACAAGATTCGCTCCGCTATCAACTATGTATCTGATGTCCGCGGTACGCTGGGCGCTACCCAGAACCGCCTTGACCACACCATCAACAATCTGTCCGTAATGCAGGAGAACATTCAGGACGCAGAGTCCACCATCCGCGACACCGACGTTGCGGCGGAAATGATGGCTTACACCAAGAACAACATCCTCATCCAGTCCGCGCAGGCAATGCTCGCGCAGGCGAACCAGGTTCCGCAGGGCGTTCTCCAGCTGCTCCAGTAAGGCAAATTTCCCACACACTTTCCCAATATTTTTACCAGCAAGACAAATGCGGGACGGGGTTTTACCCCGTCCCGCATTCGTTTTTTTTGGGATTATGCCCGTAGCCGGTATCACCGGGCAGGCCTATTGTGTGGGAGGGGCTTGCCCCTCCCCTGTATAACGGCATTTTCCGCGAAAAACGGCTGTCCCAATAAGTCCTAGCTGCATGGCGGCGCGCACCGGCAGGGCTGGGATTCCATGCGTGATAGCAGCCCGCATCTTTTTCTGTGAGACGCAATCCCCCCACCCTTGACAGGCGACAGCCTGCCTGCGGAAAAGCGCCTTGTCCGGCGAAAGAATCTGCGGCGCGCCTGTCACAATTTATGGATTCACAGTTCCTTGCGGGCAGACCGCCTGCGGCTTATTCGCTTGCCGCAGTTTCTGTGGAATAGGTTTCCGCGAGGACTGCCTGCACAATCCAGCGGGTAGCCGTGCCGCGGCTGGGACAGGTGGACAGGGTCAGGATTTTGTCGTCCTCCGTCGGGACAATGCCGGTATCGACCGCCGATTTTTTCAGCCCGTCCTGAATCACTTCGGCTTTGCGTTCCGGCTCGTTTACCTGTAGATAATACGCCGGGGAGCGGACGCTGGATTCATAGGCGGCATAAATATCGTAACGGTACACGCCGCTGTCGTTCACCAGATAGACGCTGGGGTGCTGCTCCCAATAGTCTTTCTGGTCGTAATACTGCAAAATCGCAAACATGGACATATCCCGCATGCGATGGCCATAAATAATAGTATTGAAGTCGCTCAGGTCCGTCTGGGATTCGGTTTCCATGAAGATAGAACCCATGGTGCTGTATTCCTTCAGCCAGGTATGGCGGAGATATTGGTTATTATTTTCGCCGATCAGCAGCGGGTAGGAAACCACGGTATCCGGTATATAAATCCAGCCGATGACATCCGGGTTGATGGCTTTCAGGGCGGAAAGGTCGATATCGGCCAGCGCTTCGGCGAGCGGGTCGGTTTCCTCGGCTTCCGGCTCCGCGGCGGCGGGCGGTGCGGGCATCTGCTTGGGCAGCTTTACAAGCTCCTGTGCCTGCTCGTTATGTACGCGGCCGGTGTGCATGTGGTACGCGCGCACGCCCAGAATGGCGATACAAACGACGCAGACAACGGCCAGCATGATTTTGATAATTTTCCTTCGGTTCAAGAGAAGGATACCTCCTTTCCATAATCGCGGGGAAACGGCAGTCTGGCATGGTTGGGACGGGCTGCCGTGGGGATGATACTGTTTCACGGATGCAAGATCTCCCGTAAAATAGGCCTTGTGAAATCTCAGGAAAAAGGCTTGCATAAAACAGTATCATAATCTATATTTATATATAACACATCCTGTCGTGATTTGCAAGGGGGATTTTGCATGATGCTTACTGCCTGAGGGACCGTCGCACCTGATCTACAGGAAGCCCCGGCAGGGGCAAAGAAAAGCGCCGCTGAGGAAAAGAGGAGGGTTTCGGAATGTCAACTGCTTTGATTGTTCTGCTGTTTTTGCTTGGGGTAGCGCTCATTGTGAAGGGCGGGGACGCGTTTGTCGATGCCTCGTCGTGGATTGCGGAAGCGTTCCATATCCCGAAATTCATGATTGGCGCTACCATCGTCAGCCTTGCCACGACGCTGCCCGAGCTGCTGGTCTCGTCGATTGCCGCGTCCCAGGGACGGACGGAAATGGCAATCGGCAACGCCGTCGGCTCGGTGACCGCGAACGTCGGGCTGATTATGGGCATCTCCATCTTATGCATGCCCAGCAGGATGAAGCGGGGGCAGTTCGCGTTAAAGGGCATCCTGATGATTGCTTCCGCCGGGCTGCTCTATCTGCTGTCGCGCGGCGGTTCGCTCAGCCTGCGGCGCGGGGCGGTTTTGCTGGCGGTGTTCCTGGTGTTTTTCTGGCAGAACATCCGCGAAGCCGGGCGCGCCATTGGTTTGGCATCCGGCGGGGAGCGCCCGGAGGGCGGCGTAATCCTGAACCTGGCCAAGTTCCTGCTCGGCGCTGCCGGGATTGTGCTTGGCGCACAGCTGCTGGTCGATAACGGCAGCGCGCTTGCGCGCCTGCTCGGCGTGCCCGAGGGAATCATCGGCGTGACCGTGATTGCCATCGGAACGTCCCTGCCGGAGCTGGTCACGACGCTGACCGCGATTGCGAAAAAACAGGCGTCGCTTTCCATCGGCAATATCATCGGCGCGAATATCATCGACCTGACCCTCATCCTGCCCGTTTCCGCATGGATTTCGCAGGGCAGCCTGCCTATTTCCGCGCAGTCCGCCCGGCTTGATTTCCCGGCGTGCTTCCTGGTCTGCCTGATTGCCGTCTTGCCGCCGCTGCTGACCGAACGTTTCCGGCGCTGGCAGGGGCTGCTGCTGCTTGCCGTCTACGCGGGATATCTGTCGGCGCTTTGTACGGCGTTTTTATGAAAAATCCTGTACAGCGGTTTTTGAAGGCCGCAAAGGTGGCTGTTTTCGTGCATTTCCTAAATTATTACAACCGTTTTGCGTTTTCCGAAAAAGACCCCCTCCGTGTTTTGTGAAAATGAACGGATAAAACCGCGAAATTTTGATTGACATTGTGAAGATTACCCCATATACTATAGATAGCAAGTGCTGGGAAACACCGTTTCGGTTTTCCACAGAATAGACCTGCCCGGGAACCTGAGAAATGCCGGATGGCGGCATCAGACCCGTTCGGATGGCGTTTGGAAGGGTTTCGCGCAGGTCTGATATACGTATGATGATATCGGGAGAGACTGGCCGTCCAGCGCCGAAGGGGTAACACGCAAAGCAAACTCTCAGGCAAAAGGACCGGTATCTGACGGAACTCTGGAGAGCCGCTGCGCATAGCAGCGGCGCCAACGAAGCAACCGTGCGCCCCCGCGCCGGGAATCTTTCAGGCCAAGCGACAGAGATGCGGCGGGCGAGTTGCGCCCTGCCCATCGCTGCCGTTTTTTTTTCGCTTCGCGATCCGTCCAAAATCTGCGGATTTTGGACGGGGAGGCCCCGCCGGCGCGGGAAGTATCAGGAATGCCGCCGGGGCATTGTTATACTCGCGAATGAAAAGATTTGCCGTATTCACCCACCCTGCCCGCCATC
>CAJUJQ010000114.1 GCA_910586575.1 uncultured Clostridia bacterium
ACTGCTTTTTCAAGGATGATTCACTTTTTTTGTTCAAAACTTGGAAACTGGTGTAAGTTGTGAACAGTGATCAGAAAAGCGGTAAATCCGGCTTTTTGCGCGTCGGTTTTGGGACGCCGCAGAAAGCGTGCCACCGCAAACGCAAGGCAGAAAAGCGCGGGCAGACCAAGCTCCACCCCCACATGAATCCACTGGTTATGGATGTGCCAGGTGTTGAAGTATTTGCCACCGTCGTACAAGTCGAGCATCCGCCATTGGTAAGGGCCGACGCCCGTCAACGGGCTTTGAAAGAGATAATGTAAGCCGCTGCCCATCATTTCCAGCCGCTCCGCGAAGATTGCCGCCGAGCCGGGGCGCACCAGCACCGCCGCCCCCGCAACCAACACGCCACAGGCCGCAATCGCCGCCGCCGCGCGGGGGAGGCTGTCAAAAAGCGGTCAAATTTCTCCCACAGCAGCACCAACGCGGCAAGGTACGCCAGCGGAACCAGACAAACCGCAGGCGCCAGGGTACGTGCTGCCGCAAAAACTGTACTGCTGATGGGGATGCCCAGGACCGGCTGTATCCGTCAACGCTCCCCCACCTGATGGCTGACGCGTGATTTTGTAACCTCTGCAGCGCTTGACAACTTGGTTTACATGGTGTAAACTGTTATTAGTCTACAGGCTGTAAACCAATGTCATCATATGGAGGACGACTTATGAAGGATTATATCTTAGGTATGGTCGAGCGCCAGTTTGCCGACCTGATTTGGGAAAATGAGCCAGTTTCCTCGCGGGAGCTGGTCACGCTGGCGGGGGAGCTGCTTTCGTGGAAAAAATCAACCACCTATACCATCCTGCGCCGCCTGGCAGAGCGCGGCCTGTTCCGAAACGAAAACGGAACTGTCACCTCATGCATCTCCCGCGAGGAATTCCTCGCCCGGCAAAGCCGCCATTATGTGCAGGACAGCTTCGACGGTTCGCTGCCCCGCTTCCTTGCGGCATTCACCGCACAGGAAAAGCTCAGCGCGGATGATGTTGCCGCCCTCCAACAGATGATCGATCAGAGCAAGGGGGATTGACCATGCGCGCACTGTTTGACCGGGTGCTCGGCATGAGCCTTGCCGGCAGCTGGGTGATTTTGCTGGTACTGCCGGCGCGCCTTGCCCTGCGGAAAACCCCGGCAAAATACCGCTATTTCTTGTGGGCGATGGTGCTGCTGCGGCTGCTCTGCCCATTCTCCCCGGAAAGCCGGTTGAGCGTCATGCCCGAACAGGAGCGGATTACCGTCAACCTTTACACCCCGGAGGAGCTGACCGCCCTCCCCTCTGAGGCCGAACCCTTTGAGGACACCCCGCCCGCGAAGGAAGCCGCGCTTCCCATGCTCCGGCGGGCGGCACTGCGCACCCTGCGCGCGGCGTGGCCACTGGGGACGGCGGTGATGCTGGCGGGCGGGCTGCTCTCGCTTTGGCGGCTCCGCCGAAGGCTGGACGGGGCAATCCCCCTGCGGGGAAATATCCGGCTTGCCGACCATATCGACACCGCCTTTGTGCTGGGGGTATTCCGTCCGCGTGTTTACCTGCCGTCGTCCCTTTCCGAAAAAGAACAGGAATACATCCTTTTGCACGAGCAAACCCATCTTCGCCGCCGCGACCCGCTTTGGAAGCTGCTGGGGTTCCTCGCGCTGTGCGTGCACTGGTTCAACCCGCTCGTTTGGCTCGCCCTGCGCTGCGCCGAGCGCGATATGGAGCTTTCCTGCGACGAGGCCGTCCTTGCGAAGCTGGGGCCGGAAATCCGGCAGGCATACGCCTCTTCCCTGCTGCGGCTGTCCACCGGGCGGTCGGCAGGGGTTGCCTTCGGCGAAGGCAGCACAAAGGCGCGCATTGTGAACGTCCTGCGCTACAAGCGCCCCACGCTGGTGCTTTCGCTTGCCGCAGCAACGGCGGTCATCCTGCTGGCGTGCGGACTGCTGACCAATCCGGTCAATTCCACGGCTGCCCCGTTCGGTACTTATTATGTAAGCTCGATTGCTTATCAATCGCCCGCCTATTCGTTCACCTACTCGCCGGAAACCGCGCCGGTTTATACCCTACAGCAAACCGATGACGCGCCGTTCCGGCTGTCATGCAGGGAAGGCGGGCAGTCGTCCGACTGCGGCATTCCTAAAAAAGTAACCTTAACCAAGAATGACTTTGCGTTCGTGCTCCCGCCGGAGGGCCTCGACCCGGACGAGCTGCGCCGGGAAGCCGCATGCGCGTGGTCGTGCGAGCAAAACGGCATCCGGCACCTGCTGATGCTGCGGCAGGACGGGCAGCTCTGGCTGGCGCGCTATCAGGGCAGCGACGATATCCGGTGGCTTTTTGTCCTTTCGGAAACCCGCCTAGACATCCCCGCCACCCCAATTGAACCTCAGGAAACCTCCGCGCCGGATACGACGTATGCTTCTTATCAGGAGGCATATGAAAGCCTGCTGGCATTACGCACGGCGGATTACCGGACGCAGACCGCCGCCGCGTTCCGTCAGCAGCTCGCACGGGACAACGAACAGCTCAACGCGCAGTTTGACAAATACCTGCTCGTCAGCCAATCCCTAACGGACGGCAGCGACACCGACTTTATCCGCGTCACGCTGGGCGCGTCGCTCGAGGAGCTTGGCTCGGAGGAATTCGGACAGCCATATGCCTATACATTCGACATCGTGGAGCAGCGCCATCCCACCAGCCCGGAAAGCAGCGAGCCAATTTTGCTGCTGACGGAAACGGCGGCGTATCAGCCATATGAGATTTCCTTCCTTGCATCGTGCCGGATTACGTACAGCATGACCAATGCCGTGACCGTCGGCGCGCGGGACGACGTGCTGACAGGCTTCCGCGATAACCTGAAACGCTATGCCGCCTCCCTTTCGGATGATGAAATCGTCCATGGGGATTTGACCCTCCTGCTGACCGAAGCGGCGCAGGGCTGGCTTCCCGGCGCGCTGCCGGAAGGAATGGAAGCTTTCGCCGATGTCACAGTATTCCGCGACTGGCTGGGCGACAACAGCAGTTCCGCTGATATTTCAGAATACGTAGAATCGGATGAAAAGGAGTGATTCAATTATGAAATGGTATCCCGCTTTCAACCAGGTGCTTGAGATGAGCCTTGCGGGCGGCTGGGTAATTTTACTCGTACTGCTGGCACGGCTGCTCCTACGGAAGGCCCCGGCAAAATACCGCTGCTTCCTATGGGTTCTGGTACTGCTGCGGCTGCTCTGCCCGTTCACCCTGCAAAGCCGCGTGAGCATGCTGCCCACGCGCGAACAGATTTCGGTCAGCGCGTTTGAGTCGTCCCTGACAAATGATGTTCCAACAGCGCCAACAACGGCAGCGCGATACACCACCTTTGACGCCAGGACAGACCTTGAAGCGCTGCCGCCCGTTCCACAAGCCGCGCCGCGCCCCAACTTGCAGCAGGCTGCGCGAAACACCCTCCGGGCGGTCTGGCCATTTGGCTCGGCGGCGCTGCTGACGGGCTGGCTGCTCTCGCTGCGGCGGCTTCGCCGGCAGCTGATCGGGGCGGCTCCCCTGCGGGAGAATATCTGGCTTTCCGACCATATCGGCACCGCCTTTGTGCTGGGCGTGTTCCGTCCGCGTATTTTCCTGCCATCCTCCCTTTCAACCGAAGAACAGGCATATATTTTGCTGCACGAGCAGACCCACCTTCGCCGCCATGACCCGCTTTGGAAGCTGCTCGGCTGTCTGGCACTGTGTGTGCACTGGTTCAACCCGCTTGTTTGGCTCGCTCTCCGCTGCGCCGATCGCGATATGGAGCTTTCCTGTGACGAAGCCGTCCTTGCGAAGCTGGGACCGGAAATCCGGCAAGCCTATGCCTCATCCCTGCTGCGGCTGTCCGCCGGGCACATCCCGGGCGTTGCCTTCGGCAAGGGCGGCACAAAGGCGCGGATTGTCAACGTCCTCCGCTACCAGCGCCCCAAGCTGCTCATTTCGCCGCTTGCGGCAGCGTCGGTGATCCTGCTGGCGTGCGGGCTGCTGACCGACCCGGTCAATGCGCTGAACGAACCCCTCCCGGACGGGATTTATACAGTTACGGAAATCAGCAGCCACTGGCTGTTCGACTCCCATTTCAACCGGCAGCCGGAGGAAATCGGCCAATTTATCGTGCAGCAATCTGAGCTTTTCCAACTCCATCCCGACATCGAAGCTACCACCTTTTGTGGGGTGATGGAAGAAACTGAATTGGAAGAAAACACCTTTTGTGATTTGTTCGACTATTCTACCTCAATGAAGGCTGAGGAAGCGCAGGCGCTTTTCCGGGAAAACCGGCGTATATGGCGTGCCGAGTGCGAGTATAGAAGCCATTCTTACCTGTTGCTTCTGCAAAACGACGGCAGCTTTTATCTGTTGGATGTCAACCCCAACACGAAGGTTAACCCGGATGAAACCGCGCCGCGTGTACAGTGGGCATACCTCCTCACGCGGCGGGAGGAAGCGCTGCCGCTCACGTCCGGGGAATACCGGGTTTCGGAATTCCTGTATGACGCGCCGATGTATTCCTTCACCTACACCGCCGAAACCGCGCCGGTCTACACCATCCGTGCAAACGGCCTGGTTACGGTGGATGGCAGCATTGCAAACAGCATCCTCGGCATTGCGCGGGAAATCACCCTGACCGAACAAAATTTTGACGCGCTGTTTAATGCCCCTGATGAAGTGCAAGGCAAAACCCTATCCGAAATCCGGGAATCGGCGAAAAAAGCGTGGGTTTTGGAAAGCGGCGGTGAGCTTCACATTTTAATCCTGCCGTCCGACCCGCAGGAGGGGCTGCTGCTGGCAAGCGGATACCGTCGGAACCGCGATTCAATCCGCTGGCTGTTCCGGCTGACGCGCTCGCGGGATGCAGACCCGGCACACAAGCTTTCCGAAGGCGCTGATTTCACGCGTCAATTTGCCGAGGTGGAACGCGAAATAGAGCGGAGACAGTCAGAAAGGGAAACTATCGAAAAGGAAATCGCGCAGATGGGTGCACAAGCCGCCCTCCTGAGCTACCGCACCGACGGTTACGAAGCGGAAACGGCGTCCGCGTTCCGGGCGCGGATTGCGCCAAACCGGGATGCCGAATCTGGACTCCTGGAAAAATACGCGGCACTGGTACAGAACTTTCCGAAAAATGAAACCGATGCCGACTTTTTTGAGATTACGCTGAATGCAGCTTGCAGCGAAATCTACGCGAAAACCTTCGATGAAGATTGCTTCTTCCAAATCCCGATTAGTGAGCGCCGCAGGCCAGCCGCGCCGCTAAGCCCGGAGGAAGCGAAAATTCTGGAAGCCGACCCAGTGTATCAATTTAATTTTTTCGCCACCGTGTACGTCACCTACACGCTGACCGATGATGTCACCGTTGGCGTGCGGGACAACGTACTGCGCAGCCTGCAAAACGGCCTGCGGGAGTATGTTGCTTCACAGACAGAGGAAACGCTGGCTTCAGCGGAAACGAAGGGACTACTGCTAAAACAGGCTGAAACGATTTTACAGCAGATGCCACATGACGGAATGCACGTTTCAATCGATACTGATATCGAAACGTTTATCCAGAGCTAAGGAACTGTGAATCAATCAATTATGACAAGCGCGCCGCATCTTCTTTCGCCTGTCAAGGAAACGCAGTATGGCGGAAGAAGATGCAAGCGATTGCCGCAAGTTGTTTTTGAACAGTTCCCAAGTCCTCCAAGGCACCAAGTTCACCCCACGCGAACAGCACAAAACACTGTCCGAGCTGCCGTTTTTCCTGTCCAAAATCAGCGCGCAGCTAATCGAGCTGGAACACTGCCAGGATGAAACGTTCCTGAAATCCGCCGCGTTTTCGCTGCTTGGTTCCCGTGTCTGATACGTCCCCGATACGAACCGCTGTTCCTATATAAAAAGCCCCTCCCACGCCACGCCAAAAAAAATTTTTCCCAGCTGTCAGATTCCGCGCCCCCCAATCGTTTTACAGGTGAAAGGAGGTCAGAAGCCATGCAAACAACCTTTGATGCAGAGCAGGTGGAATATCTGGTGCGCACCTATTCCAACCTGATTGCACGCATCAGCTACACCTGGTTCAGCAACACTGCGGATGTACAGGATATCAGCCAGACGGTTTTTTTGAAGCTGCTGACGAGCAGGACGACCTTTGAAACCGCCGATATCGAACGCGCGTGGATCATCCGCATGACACTGAACGCCTGTAAGGACTTGAAAAAGAGCTTCTGGCGCAGGCAGGTCGGCAGCTTTGAGGATGCCCCGGAAATCGCGGTTGCCATGCCTGAACTGGAGGATCACCCGGTGCTGGCGGCAGTACAGGCGCTCCCGCTCAAATACCGGAATGCCATTTACCTGCACTATTACGAGGGTTATCAGGTGCAGGAGATTGCCGAACTGACCGGCGAAACGCCGAACGCAGTCAGCGCCCATTTAAGCCGCGGACGGAAGAAGCTGCGCGGCATGTTAGGAGGGACTTCCTATGAAGCATCAGTACGAGTATAGGAAAGCAATGGACAGTATCCGGGTATCGGAGGAATGGGAGGACAATATGATTCAGAAGCTTATGAATACAGAAAATCAGGCCGCAAAGCGCAGCCGCCGGTTCCCCCGGCTGGGATTGGCTGCGGCGGCAGCCATCGCCTGCCTGACCATCGGCGCGGGCGCGGCGGAGGCCGCCACCGGCGCGGTCAGTGATTTCTTTGCGCCGCTGTTCGGCACGGCTCATACCGAAATTATCGACAGCATTGGCTATCCGATCGGCGTGTCGGACAGCGCGGCTGGCATAACGGTCACTGCCGATGCGATTATCGGCGACACCAGCAATGTCTGTGTCGTGTTCTCTCTGCGCAAGGACGACGGCTCCGCATGGACGGAGTTCCCGGACAAAAGCTATCTGAATTTTGAGGACAGCACGTTGGATTTCGATGTCGTCAGCGACAGCCCAAACGGATGGGGTGCGCACGGCAGCAGCTGGTTCCTGGATGAGGACCCCGACCGCAAGGTAATCCGGTTCGTAGAGCAGCGCACCGTAGAGAACGGCACGCCGAAGGGCCGGGCCAAGGAAGTCCTGAAAAACCTTTGTGTCTGGGACGATGAAACACAGAAAAGCCGGGTCATTGCAAAGGGCAAATGGACACTGCGTTTTGACATGGGCTTTGAAAACCTGCAAAAGCATTTCCCGGTGGGGCAGACGGTAGAATTCCTGGATATGCCCGCCACGGTAACAGACATTACGTTCTCCCCGATTGCCTTCCGAGTTGCCATCCTGCAAGACCGCACCGAATTCGCGTATTCCGGCGACGAGCGTTACCTGGACGGCAACTCGGAAGCGCTCGACCAGCTTGCGGTAATCCTGAAGCTCAGGGACGGCAGGGAAATCGACCTGGGCTACTGGGCAGGCGGCGGCCTGGACCATCCTGCCGACGGACAGACGGAGCTTAACAAGAGTGGGCTTTTCGATGAAATTATCCCGCTGGAAGATATGGAAAGCGTTGTGGTCTGCGGTACCGAAATTCCACTGCGCTAAGCAGCTTTTCCGGCACAAATAAAAACTCCCCCGGGGACGCGTCCACGTTCCCGGGGGAGTTTATTTTACTGTTCCAGCTGAGAGGTTTTGACCAGGCGCTCGGTATCCTGCGCAATCATCAGCTCTTCGTTGGTAGGGATGACCAGAACGCGGACGCGCGCCCAATCGATGGAAATATCCATCTGGCGGCCACGGAACTTGTTTTTTTCCGGGTCGATCTTGATGCCCAGGTATTCCATGTGCGAGCAGACGTCCCAACGGACGGAACGGTCGTTTTCGCCGACGCCCGCCGTAAAGATAATCGCGTCTACGCCGCCCATTTCCGCGATATAAGAGCCGATAATCTTCTTCACCGAGTTGTCGAACATATCCTTTGCCAGCTTGGCGCGGGCATTGCCTTCCTCGTTCGCGGCGTCGAGGTCGCGGAAGTCGGAGGAAACGCCGGAAATGCCCAGCATGCCGGATTTCTTGTTCAGGATGTTGATAACTTCCTTAGCGGAAAGCCCTTCGTTCTCCGCCAGGAATTCAATGATTGCCGGGTCGATATTGCCCGCGCGGGTACCCATCGGCAGGCCGTCCAGCGGGGTGAAGCCCATAGAGGTATCAAACGACTTGCCGTTCTTGATGGCGGCAATCGAGGAGCCGTTGCCAAGGTGGCAGGTAATCAGCTTCAGCTCGTCAAGGTCGCGGCCCAGCATCTCGGCGGCCTGCTGCGCAACGTATTTATGGGAGGTTCCATGAAAGCCGTACCTTCTGATTTTGTACTTTTCATAGTATTCATAGGGGATTGCATACATATAACTGGTCTGCGGCATGGACTGATGGAACGCGGTATCAAAAACGGCGACCATCGGCACGTCGGGTCCCATGACCTCCTGGCAGGCACGGATGCCGATGAGGTTGGGCGGGTTGTGCAGCGGCGCGAGCGGTACACAGTCCTCAATCGCCTTGATGACCGCTTCGGTAATGAGCACGGAATCCGAGAAGAATTCGCCGCCGTGCACAACACGGTGTCCGACCGCGTCGATTTCCTTCATCGAGGAAATTGCGCCCTTTTCGCTGTCGAGCAGGATGTCGATAACCGACTTGATCGCCTCCGCGTGGGTGGGCATCGGGGTCTTGATGGTATACTTTTCATCGGACTTATTGCCGGTATGCACCAGTACGCCGTCAATGCCGATGCGCTCACAAAGGCCCTTCGCCATAACCGAGCCGTCCGCCGTGTCGATCAGCTGATATTTCAGTGAGGAACTGCCGGCGTTGATAACCAGAACTTTCATGTAATGATCTCCTTTTTCAAATTCTTTCCGCGGCACTGCACTGCCGCGTTTCCAAATTTCCAAGTTTGCGTTTTGACCGGAAACAGGGTATAATAGAATAACCTTATTTTATTGTACACGATAGCGGCAAAAAATTCAACCGATTCTTGATATTTTTTTGGTGAATTTACCAAAAATGTACAAAAAGCTCCGGGCCTGGCGCCGGACTTCTGGAACCAGAGAATTATTTTCCAGCCAAAAAGCAACGGATTTTAGCGAAACAGCGCGGAAAAGCGATTGGAGGACGCTGTAGTATGAGGATTTGCGGAATCATTGCCGAATATAACCCCTTTCATCTGGGGCATGCCTTCCACCTCTCCGAAACCCGCCGCAGGCTGGGGGCAGATACGGTTTTGGTATGCGCGATGAGCGGGAATTACGTACAGCGCGGTGATTTTGCGCTGATGGATAAATACGACCGCGCGGCAATGGCGGCGGAATGCGGCGCGGATCTGGTCGCCGAGCTGCCGCTGTCCGCCGCGCTCTCCTCAGCCGAGGGGTTTGCGCGGGGCGGGGCCGCGCTGCTGGCGGCGCTGGGATGCCGCTGGCTGTCCTTTGGCGCGGAGTGCGCGGACACCGCTTTGCTTCAGCGGGCGGCGGCGCTCCGCAGTGGGGAGGGAATCAGGCCCGCACTCGCCGAAGCGCTGCGCGCCGGACTGAGCTACCCCGCCGCGATGCAGCAGGCTATGGGACGGCTCGACCCACAGGCCGCCGCGCTGCTCTCCGCACCGAACAATACGCTGGGCATTGCATACTGTGCCGCCATACGGCAAACCGGGATGGAGCTGCTTGCGATTCCGCGCGCCGGGGCGGCGCACGACAGCGCAAACCCAGAGGGTGGCTTTGCGTCGGCCTCCTGCCTGCGGGCGAAAATCTGCGCGGGTGACGGCACATGGGCGGCGTGGGTTCCGGAAGCCACAAAAACGCGTATTTCCGCCGCGCTGCGGGAGGGGCGCGCGCCCCTGCGTCTCCGGAACTGCGACAGCGCGCTTTTGGCACACCTGCGCCGCATGGACGCCGCCGCCCTGCGCCCGTTTGCGTCCACGAAGGACGGTTTCGCCTGCCGGCTTGCCCGCGCGGTTCAGGAGGGCAACACCTTTGAGGAGGTATGTGCGCTTGCGCAAACGCGCCGTTTTCCGCTGGCACGCATCCGCAGGACGCTGCTGCGCGCTTATCTGGGGCTTCCGGAGAGCTGCCCGGCAGAGCCGCAGTATATCCGCGTGCTTGCGCTTGGCGGGCGCGGCGCGGAGGTGCTGCGCGGAGCGGCGCTCCCAGTGATTGTCAAACCGGCAACAGAACGCAAACTGCCGGAAACCTTGCAGACCGCACTCCGGCGGGACGCGCTGGCGGACGCGCTGTATGCCCTCGCCGCGCCCAACCCGGCGCAGCGCTCGGCGCAGGCACGATGGCGCCGGACGCCGTTTGTCCGGAAGGAAAGGAGCACGGTATAGTCTGTATAATGGTGTAAAATAAAAAAGCCAAAGTGCGAAGCATCAGGTATAAT
>CAJUJQ010000115.1 GCA_910586575.1 uncultured Clostridia bacterium
CCTGATGCTTCGCACTTTGGCTTTTTTTATTTTACACCATTATACAGACTTTACCGGATCCTTCTCGGATCTGGTGCTCAATCACGCTGGACAACGGGCATAACCAAATGAATTTAGACCCGATTCCTGCGGAGGATATCGAAACCCTCAAATTCATAAAAATTTATACTGGCTTTTGCTGCTTTGGCAGTACGGCAGAGCGAAAAGTGCACGATTTCATTCAAAGGCAGATTGCCGAACAGCTGGAAACTTGCGAACTAGGGATTATTTTTACGCGAATGGGCTGGGCCCGGCTGCTGAATGGCAGCCGGGTATACGTCGCGGGTGGCCGTGTGATTGACAACCCTGGCGGAATCAAGTACGCGCTCGCGCCGGAACTTCTCAAAGTCCATCTTCTTGATGGCAAAATTCCTACCGCAAGGTTGTTGCAAGAGTTTTTTGCTTGTATCAAAGTCTGCTTTTTAATTCTCATTCCGTTGATTGCTTATGCAATCAAGTCTCTGCTTAACACACCGTTTGCGGAAGCCGGCTATCCTCTCCGTTTTGTCTTGCATCTGCTTGGTGAGCAGGGGGTGGGGAAAACGACAACTGCCATGAAATTTGCGCTCCCCTTCGACATCGAGGAACCGATGAAGATGCCCTTCGGCTTCGTTGATGCAGGCGGTACGCCAGCGGCCCTTCGCAGGTTTTTTGATTCAATGCGCGATGTGCCGGCGCTCCTTGATGACATCGCCAAGACCTCTGATCCGAAGGAAGATAGACAGCGGCAAAGTACAGCGTCCCAGCTTATCCGTTACGTAGCAAATGCCGCAGGGCGGCAGCTGGTATCCGGAAAGCATGTGGAGTTTATAAATGCGAAATGCGGAATGATTGTGACCGCTGAGCACAAGCCACAGAGCGAAAGCGATACCACCCGCTGCGTGACTTTGGTACTGCTTGATCAAATGGGGTCGCTGAGTCAAAACAATCGTGAATTGACAGCTTCTGTACTTTCCAGTTTTATCAAGCATTTCGCTGATAATTATAACAATTTGACTGCTGGAATCAAAGCGTTTCTCGACCGTAAGTCAGTTTACGAAGAGAGTCTCCGGCAACAGCAACATTTCAACGAGCTGGAGTGCTGTTTCTGCTTGCTGCTCGACTTCACGGTTGCCGAGCAGGCGTTGACCCGGAAGGAGGCCAAGGAGCTGCGGAAACTTGCCAACGAAAGCTTCAATGTCTCATATCGTCGCAATTGTGAGATGCTGCGCGATATGGATCGTGTTTCGCTCAACCATCCCGGCGAAATCATCCGGGAGGCGATAGAAAATGGAGCGTTGGAAATTGCTAAAAGCTTAAAGAAGTTCAAAAAAGATGCGGACGAATATGATGGATTTCGCGACGACAATTTGGTAATGATTCGCCAGTCGTCGATTGCCAGACTCTTCTCCGAGGTGTCGAATCGAAGCGTATCCACAATCGAGGCAGGGAAAATCCTTCGCGGATGCGGCTTAGTTGCGGAAAATGGTGAAAAAAAGACAGCTGCTCATAAAGCGAAGGACATGCCAAGAATGGTGAAGTTCGACAAGAAGAGTCTTAATTGCTCTTAACAACTGTGTTAATGACATTTTCAAATACATATTATATTAGTAGAGATGATATTGGTCGGCATTAAAGTGAATGAGTAATATCATTTATTACAGCAAAAAAAGAAAATTTGGAGGTGCATTATGAGCGCAAATATTCCACATGTCAAACCGAAGGACGGATTTGACGAAGCTCTTAAAAAAGGACTTATCCGAGAACTCTATTCCAAGCGCAAGATCACGCAAAACCAGTATGAGCGGCTGATGAAGCTTCGGCGCAGCCGCTAAACAGGATTACGGGCGCGCGAGGCATCCCCTCCGCGCCCGTCCGACCGCAAGGAGAGCATTATGTCATTACGGGTAGCCGCCTACTGCCGCGTCTCGACCGACCGGGAGGATCAGGCAAATTCCCTGCACAGTCAACAGACCTATTTCCGCGATTATATTCAAAATCACCCAGATTGGACACTTATCGACATTTTCGCAGATGAGGGGCTTTCCGGCACAAGCACAAGGCGGCGAAATGCCTTCAAATGTATGATTGAGGCGGCGCGGGCGCGGCAGCTTGACCTTATCCTGACCAAGGAGGTTTCCCGCTTTGCGCGTAACACGGTTGACACACTCAACTATACACGCCAGCTGAAGGAATGGGGCGTCGGGGTATTCTTCATCAACGATAACATCGATACTCGCGAGAACGATGGCGAGCTGCGCTTGACCATCATGGCGAGCATTGCGCAGGAAGAATCCCGCAAGACTTCCTCCCGCGTAAAATGGGGCCAGCAGCGCCGGATGGAGGCTGGCGTTGTATTTGGCAATAACTCAACCTATGGCTTTGAAACCAAAGGCGGCACGCTGACCGTAAAGCCGGAAGAAGCGGAGGTCATCCGCCTAATCTATCATAAATTCCAGAACGAAGGAAAGGGCACCCATGTGATTGCGCGCGAACTTTATGAATCGGGCATCCCCCCGCCCAAAACCGCAACCGGGATTTGGTCCAGCACAATGATCCATCGAATCCTGAAAAACGAAAAGCATGTTGGTGATTTGTTACAAAAGAAGTATGTTACGCCAGACTACTTAACCCATAAGAAAGTCGAAAACCATGGTTTGGAAAACATGGTATACCTTCGCGATCATCACGAAGCAATTATTGACCGGGAAACATGGGATGCGGTTCAGCTGGAATTGAAACGCAGAGGAGCGGCGTATTGCGAAAAAACAAAATATTCCAACCGTTACTGGTGCTCCGGAAAAATCCATTGCAGTGCCTGTGGCAGCCGGTTCACGCCCCGTACAACCACCCGTCCGAACGGGAATATCTATAAGGTATGGGGCTGCCACAGCCGCGTCCATTATGGGAACTGGAAGAAAAATAAGCGCGGCGAGTATGTCGGCTGTAATATGCGTATGATCAACGAAAGGAGCCTGATAACGCTTGCACAATTCGTCCTTGACCAATTAGAATACGATAGTGAAACGATGATCTCCGAGCTTTTATCGGAGATACGCCAGCTGCAAACTGCGGAAATCGGGGAACCGGAAATCGAGCGCATACATACCGAACAAGCCGCAATTCAGCGCAAGAAGGAAAAGCTGCTGGACGCGTTTCTCAGTGAACAGATTACCAGTGATGAAATGACCGTGATGAAGCAAAAATACGATCGAGAATTAGAAGCTCTGGAAAAGCAGCTGCACAGTGCGGAGGAAGCGTTAAAAATCGCCGAAAGCCAGCGTGCGGGATTAGAGGAAATCCTGCAAACAATCCGTTCCGACCTGCACGGCTCAGAAGAGCTGCTGCGGGAAACCATCGAAAGCATAACCGTGTTTACGGAATATGTAGAAATCAAAATCCATTATGTGTCGCCCATCTTCCGCATTTGGTATTCGACACACGGCAAGGGAGAAAATTACACAACCATAATTGACCGCTGTGAATTAGTGGAACCCGACAATCCGGAAAATCAATCTGTATAAATTGGCACAAAAAAAGAATTGCTCTGCGGTATTCCGTCAAAGCAGTTCTTTTTTTCTGATGCAATTATCAAACAAGGCCTAAATCGTCAATCGCAATTTCACCAAAACAGCGAGCTTCCCGGCGATATCTGCGGCTCTCATAAGGTGGTTTCCAATGTTACATAAGGAAGCAAATCCGGATACCGTTCGATATGTAAACGCACATACGTGCGCGTGAACCCCGCAAATTTATACGCGCGGCTTAACATGCCTTCCAGTTGCTTTCTTGTTTTTTCAGTAGGATTCTGCCGATGTTTGTCCAGTGTTTTGTAGAGAAGCGTCATAGTCGTTTGCAGGGCTTTGAAGCGCGTATCACATTCCCGGATTCGGATACCGGTATTCCTCAGTTCAAAGCAATCCGTTAAAAGTCCTGCGGTCAAATTGACGCTTTCACTGCCGTCCAGCGGCTCCACAATCACATGCCCGCCTTGTAAAACCTGATTCATCACGGTTTCCGGATCGACCACACAACAGTCAAGAATCAACTCGTCATATTTTTGCTGGTTCTTTACATTGTTGCAGTGCGCGCAGCTATAAAACAAATTATTCCAGTCAAATTTCCGATTCTTATCTTTTCCGCCATGGTGTGCACGCAGGTGCTCTACCTGAATGCTTTGCAGCTCGTTTATCTCACAGAGGTAACATTTGCCGTGCCCGTCCTGCGCCAGCTGGGCAATTACATCCTCACAGGTGTAACTGCCGGCTTTCTTTTCCTTTTCAATTTCGAGCGAGCGCGGAGGGGGCATTGTCCGTTCAATCTTTACCATGCCGTTTACCCCGCTTATCCAGTTCCAGCTTGAGCTGATGATATTCAGAAGAAAGGGGCAGCGCAAGATAATCCGGCACTTCGTCCAAATACATTTCCAACTCGCCAATTCTGGCATATTCGGCAGGTGTGAGCTGCGGTTTGACTGCCAATTCCCGATATTCTTCAAATTTCTCGCGCAGCTCCTGTGAAAGCAAATCCGCGCCGAAATACCCTTCAACGATTCCCTCATACGGAAGATTCGTTAAGCCATTTTCAACCAGCAGATGATTCTCTAAATCATAAATAACAGCATTTTCCGCCGAGCTGATCACAAAGGGGGAATGCGTTGAAATAATAAACTGTAAGTTGGGGAAAAGCTCCGTTAAAATGGGCAGGACATCCTTTTGCAGCTCAACATGCAGATGGGTTTCGATTTCATCAATCAGCACAATTCCTTCCAGGTCATAACGATGCTGCGATTCCATACGCATGATTAAGTTGCCGATAATATCGAAAACCGCGGAATATCCCATTGACATAGAATTGAAATCAAACGGCTGGCGGCCGTTAATGAGAATATTAAAACGGTAGTTTTCAATATCAAAATCCAGCACAAGAGAAGGATCGTGATAAATTTTCCGCAATATATTCTGAAACCGATCAAACCACTCGCCGATTTGCTGTGCGCGTTTCTGGTCGCCCTTTTCCAGCGCAAATGCCCGTGTGGACTTTAAGTTTACAAGGTATTTCGCCAAATCGCGAACAGGCGCTGCGCAGATTCCATAAACAGTATGCAAATCAACTTTTACAATATTCTTTGAAATCTCAACTTCGATATTCCGTCTGTCGCCAAACGATGCTAAAATGAAAGTCCCTTCTTTATATTTTTCTCTCATCAAAGCTAAAGAAGTCCAGTCAACAACGACACCGGCAGTCCAATTCTTAAGTTCACATTCCCATGCCTTTTTATTACTTTGAATAGATATACTATGTCGCTTGTCTTGTTCAGAATCCGTCAACTGCCGAATCATTTTTTCAAAAGCCATAATCTGAGTCCTGCACTCATCTTCTGAATGAAACGCTTCCGATACAATATATTCCAAATGCGAAACAAGTTCTTCCAGCACGCTTGTTTTACCACTGCCGTTCTTACCTGTCAATATGAGATTTTTCCGATGCTGTCCATCTAAAGGTATCTCTATGTTTTCCAAATGGCGAACCTTGCGAATGTGCAGCGCGGTTGCAAATGTTAATTCCATAAAAAACGTTTCCTTTCGCTATGACAAATATACCATCCAGGCTACGCTTCAAATACCTTGCGCAGTTCGATAAAGCAACCGTTCAGGGAATTAACTTTTGCAATGTCTTTGCGCCCATAAACCTCATGGACCCGCAGTGACCCTCCGCTGTCTGGCAGGTAAACCTCGACGCTTTGGCCTTGCGGGTCGACAATCCAGTATTCACGCACGCCTGCACGCTGATACAGGTTCAGCTTTACAAGGCGGTCGTGCCGCTGCGTCGAAGGGGAAAGAATTTCGATCACCATGTCGGGCGCGCCCTTACAGCCCATTTGATCCAATTTCTCCAGATCGCATACAACAGAGATATCCGGTTCTACAATCGTATTGACATTTTCGGGAGTATCCGTGGCTTGCTCAAACAGGCGGACACCAAACGGCGCGTGGAAGACTTTACAGCGTTTCCCTTCTAAAAAATTATGCAGCTGTGCAAAAATTGATCCGCTGACTTCCTGATGAAGCCGCGTCGGAGGGGACATCATAATTGGTTCCCCATCAATCAATTCGATTCGGTCATCTGCTTCCCAATTCAAATAATCTTCATATGTGTATTGGAGTGGTTCGGCTGGCAATGCCATCTTCAATCACCTCTGTTTCCCAGACTATAAAACGGATATTTCTTTTAATATACTTAGTATACTGCAAAAATGGAAAGAATACAAGTACGTTTTTGCATGGCTCTATCGCTTATGCTGTACCGACCGCCGAAGGCGCGATTCAAATCGCAATGGAGCAAACCGATGTAACCCTGCACGGACTGCCCGTACTGGTGATCGGCTATGGCCGGATTGGCAGCGTCCTTGCGAACAAGTTATCGGCGCTGGGCGTGCAGGTGACGGTATCGGCACGCAGCTGCCGCGACATTGCGCGGATTGAAGCGGCGGGCATGGCGGCGGCGGACACCCGGCGGCTTACAGAAATATTGGATGGCTTCCCGCTGGTATTCAACACGGTTCCGGCGGCGGTGCTGGGCGCGGCCGAGCTGGCAAAGCTTCCGGCGGAATCGCTGGTCATCGACCTGGCGTCGCAGCCGGGCGGAATCGACCTGGCGGCGACACCCCCGGCAGGGGTCCGTGTGATACACGCGCTGTCTCTGCCCGGCAAGGCCGCGCCGGTTACGGCGTCTATCGCCGTGCGGGATACGATCTATGCCATCCTCAACGAGGAGGGGATCTTATGACGCAGCCAATCAGGGTTGGTTTCGCGCTGACCGGCTCTTTTTGTACCCATGCGCGTGTGCTTTCGGTGATGGAAACCATGCGGGACGAGGGCTTTGCGCTCACCCCGATTCTGTCCTTCAACGCGGGCGCGATGGACACCCGTTTCGGTACAGCGGACGAACTGCGTAAGCGCCTGCTGGAAATCTGCGGCAAACCGCCGATTGACACCATCGAAGCCGCCGAACCGGTCGGGCCGAAAGCGCTGTTTGATCTCTTGGCGGTTGCGCCCTGCACGGGCAATACCATTGCCAAGCTGGCCTATGCGATTACCGACACACCGGTTACCATGGCGGTCAAGAGCCATCTGCGCGGCGGCAGGCCGGTGTTGCTTGCGGTATCAACCAATGACGCGCTGTCGGGCAGCGCGGCCAATATCGGCACGCTGCTCAACCGGCGGCATTATTATTTTGTACCTATGAAACAGGATGCGCCGCAGGCGAAGCCGTGCTCGGTTGTTGCGGAGATGGAGAAACTGCCGGAGGCTGTCAGGGCCGCGCTGGAGGGCAGGCAGCTCCAACCGGTTTTCTGTTGATGTTCCCGCACGGACAGCGGTTTTTCTTATCAAAACAGAGTGTGAATTGACAGAACGATGAGGCAATAAACGGCATTATAACAGGAAGCCGCCTGCCGCCGCAGAAATTCTGCGGCGGCAGGCGGCTGCATTTTGCAATAAAATTGATATAATGTAAATCCGTGCCAAAATCAATTAACGGTTGCTGAGCTGGATATACTCGGCGCGACGCGACAACGGCTTATAAGCGGGACGGATAATTCTGCCGCCGGTCGTAATTTCTTCCATGCGGTGCGCCATCCAGCCAACGATGCGCGCCGTCGCGAATAGCGGCGTATACATTTCACGCGGGATGCCCAGCATCCGATAAACGAAGCCGGAGTACAAATCCACATTGGCGCACATGACCTTATCTACGCCGCGCACCTCCGCGAACGCGCGGGGGGTCAGGCGCTCGACCCGTTCGATTAAATCGAATTCGTCCAGCAGCCCTTTCATTTCCGCCAACGGACGGGCGGCGCTTTTTAGAGCAACCGCGCGCGGGTCGCTCAAGGTATAAATCGCATGGCCCATGCCGTAAATTAAGCCGGAACCGTCGCCTGCTTCCCCGCGCAAAAGCTTACATAAATGCGCGTAAAGCTCGCCTTCGTCCTGCCAATCCTCGACGTTCTCCTTGATATCGTCCAGCATATCCGCGACCTTGAGGTTCGCGCCGCCGTGGCGCGGCCCTTTCAGGGAAGATACCGCAGCCGCAATCGAAGAATACGTGTCGGTTCCGGAGGAGGACGTAACCCGCGCCGTAAAAGCCGAGTTGTTGCCGCCGCCGTGTTCCGCGTGGATGATCAGGCAGCGATCCAGCAGCATGGCTTCCTCGTGGCTGTATACGCCGTCCGAACGGATCAGGCCGAGAATATTCTCCGCTGTTGATTTACTGAAATCCGGCACATGCAGATACATCGACGCGTTGTCGAAATAGCGCCTTTTTGCCTGATAGGCGTGGGAAATAATCACCGGATATTTCGCCATCAGGCTGATTCCCTGCCGCATCAGGTTTTCCAACGATAAGTCATCCGGGTTCGGGTCATAAGAATACAAAGAAAGCGTTGCGCTCGCAAGCTTGTTCATCAGGTCGCGGCTGGGCGCGCGCATAATCACATCCTCGGTGAAGTTTTCCGGCAGTTTCCGTTCGTGGCCGATGGTTTCCTGGAAGTCCAACAGCTGGCTCTTGGTCGGCAGCGCGCCGCACAGCAGCAGATAGCCGACCTCCTCAAAGCCGAAGCGGTCCTCCTGCTCGAAGCCAAGGATCAGGTCAAAAATATCATAGCCGCGATAGGTCAGACGGCCCTGGATCGGCTCGCGCTCCCCCTCGTTCAAAACGTAACCATGAACATTGCCGAGCTTGGTAATGCCCGCCAGCACGCCGGTGCCGTCCGAGTTGCGCAGGCCGCGCTTGACGCCGTAGCGGCTGAACAGCTCGCTGCGAATCTGGTTATTTTCGCGGTAGTTGGCGCATAAGTTTTCTAAAAGCTCGTCCTTGATGTAATCGGGTGCACGGTTCATAATATCCCTTCTCCTAGCATACAAAATTTTATTATGAATTAAGTGTACCGCAAACTTGCAAAAAAGTCAAATCAAAGGCGTCGGAATATTCACCAAGAGTGTGAAGGAAAAGAGGGTAAAAAATGAAGAAATTGCTGGGTACGGGCGCAATGTTGCTTCTGATCATCTATTTATTGCCGGTCTGCTGCCGGATTTATACCGGGACAGCCCTGGGGGACAAGGCGAAAGATGCGCTTGCAGCATATGCAGAAACGGAGCAGGGGAATGGGACAGGCAGCGGAAGCGGCAGCCCGTCCGCCGCGGGCGGGCAGGCGCAAAGCAGCGGGAACTCCTATGCCGCGGCCGATTCCCAGGGCGTACAGGGCAGCAGCTCTGTTTGGAGCGTCGGCGGCAGTGGTACAAGCACCGATACCGGCGCAGCCCCCGAGGGCCGGCAGGTACTTCAGGATGAAGAAATTACCGTCCTCGTCAACGGCGAACCGCAGGCAATGCCGCTGGAAACCTACGTGGAAGGCGTGGTCGCCGCTGAAATTTCACCCGATTTCCCAAAAGAAGCCATCCGGGCGCAAGCAGTTGCGGCGCGCACCTATGCCGTCTATAAAATAAACGCAGGACGGCCGATGCAGCACCGCGAAGCCGATGTTTGTGACGATTATACGCACTGCGCCGCCTATCTTGACCTGGCGGCTGCGGCATCTGCGAGGTGGGGGGAGCAAGCCGGTGAAAAGCTGCAAAAAATCCAGGAGGCGGTCCGGGACACCGCCGGTGAAATCGTAACAAAGGACGGGGCGGCAATTGTCGCGGTTTTCCACGCTGCCAGCGCGGCGCGCACCGAGTCCGCCGAAGCGGTCTGGGGCAGCGAGATCCCCTATTTACAGAGCGTCGTCAGCCCCGGCGGCTCCGCCTGTGACAAATTCGAGGGGACCGTCCGGCTGTCGCATGAGGAATTCCGCAAAAAGGTGATGGAGAATTACCCCGCCGCCGATTTGTCTGGCGACCCCAAGCGGTGGTTTTCCGCCTCGACCCGCAGTGAAGCCGGGTCGGTTATTGTCTGCACGCTCGGGGATGTGCAGGTGAAGGGCACCGACCTGAGAAACATTTTCGGGCTGAATTCCGCGAATTTTACGCTGACGATTACGGATGATTCCATTTCGTTCCATACCATCGGTTACGGGCACGGCGTCGGACTGAGCCAATACGGCGCGAAATATTTCGCCGGGCAGGGAAGCTCCTACAAGGAAATACTGTTGCATTATTATCCCGGCACGGAGATTACAACGCTTGCCGGTTGAGCAAATCCCCGCCCATTACGCGGTATCGGAAAGCCCTTTTCAAGGAAACAGGTTTAATATACTCGTGTGCGTTAAAGTTTGCCGTTCGGTTCGCCTGCGCGGCGGGCGGT
>CAJUJQ010000116.1 GCA_910586575.1 uncultured Clostridia bacterium
ATTCATCTATAACACAGACAATCGAAGGCCATCGTTTGAATTGTTCGATGAAGACCCCTTCATCTAATTTTCAGCCATCCTAAAAAATATTTTGCATCCCGCAACAAAAATCGGTAAACCGCACAGAAGCCATACTGAAAATTTGTAGCATTTTCCGATTGACGGAATCGGAGAAACGGTGTTATTCGCCCAAATTCACGCACAAAAAAAGCCGGAACGGAAGGGGAGTACCCCCTCCATTCCGGCAGGAAAATGCAAAAGTCCCAAAGCAGGGGACGGACGATGCGTTTTACTGGATGGCGTTTGTGCAGGCCATTGATTGTAACCCCTCAATGCTCTGTCAGCGGTTAATAATACAAACAGCGTGGGCGGCAATCCCCTGTTTTTCCCCGGTGAAGCCAAGCCCTTCCTCGGTGGTGGCTTTGACCGACACACAGTCCAGGCGGATACCGAGCGCGTGCGCGATATTTTCCCGCATGGCGGGGATACAGGGCATCAGTTTCGGCGCTTGTGCGATGACGGTCGCGTCTACGTTGCCGACAGTATAGCCGTGCTTTTGCAGCAGCAGGCCGACCTGCCAGAGCAAATCAAGCGAATTCGCTCCTTCATAGGCAGGGTCGGTGTCCGGGAAGTGCTGGCCGATATCCCCGAGCGCCGCCGCGCCCAGCAGCGCGTCCATAATCGCGTGCAGCAGCACGTCCGCATCCGAATGCCCGAGCAGCCCGGTTTCGTGTGGGATTGTCACGCCGCCCAGGATGCATTTCCGTCCCGCAACCAGGCGGTGCACATCGTAGCCGTGTCCAATGCGGATACCCATATTATCCCTCCCATCCTTTTAGGAACGCTTCGGCGGTTACAAGGTCCTCCGGCGTCGTAATTTTTAAATTCCGATAGTCCCCCTGCGTCGCGTACACGGAATAGCCAGCCGCCTCGAACGCGGCACAGTCGTCGGTCAGCGGCAGGCAGCGGCGGAGCGCTTTCACCAGCGCGCTTTCAATGCGGCTGCGCTCAAAGCACTGCGGCGTCTGCACTGCGGCAATTGTGCTGCGGGGGATGTCCGCCGTGATTTTGCCGTCCTCAATCCGCTTAACGGAATCCTTCATCGGCACCACCGGCGCAGCGCCGCCAAAGGCAATCGCGGCCTCAACCGCGCCGCAAATGACCGCGTCACTCACCAGCGGGCGCGCCGCGTCATGGATGGCGACGATTCCCGTGCCTTCCGGGCAGCTGCGGATTCCCTCCAGCACCGAATGCTCGCGCGTTTCTCCGCCGCGCACAATCAAGCGCACCTTTTCCAGCCCATATTCCCGGCACAGGCTATGATAGGGCACAAAATCTTCCTCACGCGCGACAATAATAATGTCGTCTATCATATCGCACCGCTCAAAGGCGGACAGCGTATGTACCAGGATCGGTACGCTGTCCAGCTCCATCAGCAGTTTATTTTCGCCGCCCATCCGGTCCGATGACCCGGCGGCGGGCAGCACCGCACAAATACGGGGACGTACCGCCCCCTTTTTCTTTTTCCCAAAAAGCATTGGATTTAGACTCCTGACCCCGCACTTTTTTTCGTATGCCTGCCCCGCGGGCAAAGCAAGTCCACAATTTCTCGCTTCATGTCCTCCGGGTCCCGGTTGAGCGCCAGTGACAGCTCGGAAGCTAATATCTGCTTGGAAAGCCCCAGCATCCGCTTCTCTCCGGTGGAAAGGCCGCGCCGGCGGTCCCGCAGGGTGAGCGCCTTGACTACGCCCGCTACCTCCAGCAGATTCCCGCTGCGCAGGCGGTCCATGTTCTCGCGGTAGCGGCGGTTCCAGTTGACGGTCGGGTCGATTTCCAGCCCTGGCAGCTTGCCCAGGATTTCATAGGCCGTGTCCTGCGTGCAGACCGGGCGCACCCCCAGGGCATCGCTCGTGCGGATGGGTATGTACAGCAGTACACGTTCCAAAGCGAGACGCAACGCGTAATACGATTCGGTTTCCCCGTCTATCGTGCGTTCCACAATCTCGTCCACGAATCCCGCGCCATGCATGGGATGAACGATTTTATCGCCGACCTGATACATCATAGTGACTCCCTCCCCTTAGGGCCTGCCGCTTCCCGCACGCCGAATGAACCAACCGCGGCGTTTGCTGGAAGCAAAACAGGCGCTTGCAAACATTTTCTCTACTCGTCACTATTATACACGATTCTCAGTTTTTTTGCAAGTTTTTACAGGAAAAAACCGTCAAACTTAAACCAATCACTGCCAGTGAAAGTCCATTTCCGACATAAAATATCCAGATTCCAAACAATGACAGCAGAATTGTAAAACCTGTACCGAGCCATTCTGCGGCGTGGGGGAGCCGTTCGCCGGACAGGGCTTCTATGCAGGCATAGCCATCCAGGGGGCAGACCGGCAGGAGATTAAAAATGGATAACACAAAATTCGCCCCGGCAAGCAGGGGAAGGTCCAGCAGGCGGAACAGTGCAAATGCCGCGAAGTTCATCGCGGCACCCGCAAAGTGGATAAAAAAGCAGCGCGCCCGATCCTCGGGCATTACACAATCCATGCGCCCGCCGACCGCCGACAGGCGCAGCCGCCGCAGCTTGCCGCCGCATAACCGGAGCGCGGCCAGGTGCCCCAGTTCATGCAGCGCGGCGGCAATGAGGAACACAGGCAAGAGGTTCTCGCTGTCAAAAAACAGCAGAAGCGAGATCATTACCACCGCGCTGTCCGTCACCTCAAGCATAGCTGACAAAGGACGCCGGGTCAACCGCATTCCCGTTCTTCCAAATTTCCAGATGGAGGTGGTTGCCGGTTACACGGCCTGTCGCGCCGACTTTGGCGATCGGATCGCCCATTTTCACCAGCGAACCGGCGGCGGCGGTCACCTCGGAGCAGTGCGCGTAAAGCGACGTGAAGCCATCGGCGTGGCTGACGACCGCGTAATTGCCATAGCTGGCGCTGACGCCGGTTTCCAGCACCTCGCCGTCGGCAAGCGCGGTGATGGGCGTGCCCTCGGGCGCGGCGATGTCCAGGCCATAGTGGAAATCGCTCACTCCGTCGAGAGGGTCGTCCCGCCCTCCGAATGCTGAGGTGACGCTCCCTTCCACCGGGTTCTGGTGCTCAAACGTCATGACATAAAGCGTTTTGTCAACCGTGTCCGGATACCTCGTTTTTCGCCTTTCGGTCACGTCGTCCGCCGTGCCGGAGGACTCGGCAAGCGCCTGCACGTATTGATCCTCGGGGGAGTAGACTTCCTGCGCGCCGCCGTCCGGACCGGTTTCGCTGTCTCTGCGGCCGAACGCCTCGACAACTCCGGAAAGGCTGGCGTTTCCATTCACAAAGGTTTGCACGCGCGTGCGCAGGGCGTCCAAACGAGGGTCGTCGCCGTAGCGGAAGATTACCGCCCCGAGGAACAGCGCCGCGCAAAGCAGCAGGCGGATATCCCCGCCGGTAATCAGGGGTTCTTGTTTTTTTCTGCGATTGACTGCCATGTTTTTCACCTTCCTGCGTTAGTATACGCCGGATAAACTGCGGTTAGAACCATCAGCCCTTCTCACACGCCAGCCCGGACTGTGCCGGGCCGTCGAGCAGCCGCCCGCGGTAGTCGAACCGGGAGCCGTGGCAGGGACATTCCCAGCTCAGGGAGTCGGGGTTCCATTCCAGCTGGCATCCCAGGTGGGGGCAGCGCGGGTCAATCGCGAAGGTATCCCCGTTTTTTGCCTTGTGCACGCCAAGCTTTTCGCCTTGGACGGAAACGATCCCACCGTGTCCCGGCGGCAGCGCGTCCGCCACCGCGCGCGGCAGGCCGAACGCCGTCCGGGAGATTCCGCGCGCGGCTTCCGCCGTGTCCCGGAACAGCTGCGCCGCCGACGCCGAAGGCCGGAACCGCTGCGGCGAGAACAGCGCCCTGGATTCCGCCGGTTCGCCCTGCATCTGTGCGGTCAGCAGCCTTGCCGCCGCCATGGCGCTGGTCATGCCCCATTTCCGGAAGCCGGTCGCGACAAACCAATTAGGGGTTTCCGACGAGAAAGCGCCGATATAGGGGATGCCGTCCATCGGCATGCAGTCCTGTGCCGACCAGCGCGCGGCGATTTTGCATTCCGGCCAGAGTTCTTTTGCGCGGGCTTCCAGATTTGCAAACTGCCCGCCCTGCCGGTTGTCCCCGGTACGGTGCGTACCGCCGCCGACCAGAAGGAATTTACCCGCCTGCCGGAAGGACAGCCCGTCCTCGTCAATACCCAGATATGTCCCTTCAAGCGGCTGCGCACCCTGCACAGCGATGCAGTAGCTCCGCTCCTGATGCATTCGCATAAAGTAGTAGCCGGGGTGGTTCACAAAAGGGAAGTGGCAGGCAAAGACCACCTTTTCAGCGTGGACCGCCCCGTACTCGGTGGTCAGCGTGCCGTCCTGCACCGTCAGTACGCGCGTGTGCTCATAAATGCGCAGCGGGGCTGCAAGCCGGTACAAAAATTTCAGCGGGTGAAAGCGCGCCTGCCCGTCGAGCCGCAGCGCCCCGGCCACTGGAAACGGCAAACCAGTTTCCGTGGTCAGCCCGCCATCCAGCCCCAGCACCCGGTACGCTTCGGCTTCCGCTGTGAGCGCCCCGGCATCCCGGCAGGTATAAAGGAAGGATGGCGCTTCCTCAAAATCGCAGGGAATCGAGAGCGAATCCACCAATTGCCGGTATAACGTGACCGCCTGCAAATTGGCGGCGGCATACGCGCGGGCGGTTTCCTCCCCGTGCTGCTTCAGCAGCTGCGCGTAGCACAGCCCGTGTTGGGCGGTAATTTTGGCGGTTGTGTGGCCGGTCTGTCCGCTGCCAACCCGGCGCGCTTCCAGCACGGTGACTTCCCGCCCCGCTCCCGTCAGATAGTGTGCGGTCAGGATGCCAGTCAGCCCGCCGCCGATAATGGCAATTTCCGTGGAAATATCGCCCGTTAGGGTCGGCTTGCTGACGGGCTGTGACGTTTTTTGCCAGATAGATTCCATAAGCTGCTCACCTCGCGGCTAGTTTTTACCAAACCGCGCAGATTATACCCCTGTTTGCGATTCTCGCGCAGCGGAAACAGGTTCATTGCTTTCCTTTTTGACCAAACAAAAACGCTTTGCCTAGGGCAAAGCGCTTTTGTTTTCTGACAGGCTGTTAGCGGGTAATTTCCAACGGGCGCAGCCCGTAAACGGTCGCCGTGCCGCTCCCCTGGAGGGCTGCGCGGCGCGTACCATCCGCCGGGTACCAGCGGGTGCTCAGCACAGTTTCACCGCCGTTTACGAAGATTTCCGCTGCGCTCGTATCCATCAGGATTTGCAGCTGACGGACGGACTCCACCGGGGCGGTGCGGCACGTGCGGCCATAGCCGCCCTCCGTGATCTCCAATTTCAGCATGCCGCTCTCGCGGCGCAGCGCCAGCCCCGGCAGCGTCAGCGCCTGCACATTCCCAGTGATGAACAGCTCGGAGGACTGTTCCAGCTCGATTTCCGCCGCGCCGTCGAACCGGTATTCCTGCGCGCCCTCGCGCAAGCCTTCCAGCTCCCGCGCGGGGCGCTGGTACAGCCTCCCGTTTTCACAGGTGATTTCACGCGGGACGGTCAGGCAGTGCTGCCAGCCTGCCTCTGCGGTCGGGTTGGTGTAGTCCGCGTCCGGCATTCCCTGCCAGCCAACCAGCAGGCGGCGGCCGTCCGCATGGAAGGTTTGCGGCGCGTAGAAATCGAAGCCGTAATCCAGCGGCACGAACGTACCCAGCGTGCACGCCCCCCGGAAGTCGCCCTCCAACGGGAAATAGCCGCAGGCGTATACATTTTCAAATCCCGGGCCGCTCCGCGGCGCGCCCTGCGGCGACAGCAGCAGGAACCAGCGCCCGTCCAGTTCGAACAGGTCGGGGCACTCCCACATATAGCCGAACGGCTCAGCTGTCTGAATGGTATTGATATGCTTCCAGTCCAGCCGGTTTTCCGACTCGAACACCAGCAGCGCCCCGGCGTCATCCTGCATCCGCGCGCCCTGTACCATATAATATCTGCCGTCCTGCTTCCAAACCTTGGGGTCGCGCACGTGACAGGTCACGCCCGCCGGGTAATCCTTATTTTCCATCAGCAGCCGTTTCCAGCCCAGCGTCATGCCGTCCGGCGAATACGCCAGCACCGTATTATGCCCGCGCCCGGTTCGGATATAATCGTGGCCGCCCATATATTTCACATTCCCGGTGTAGTACAAATACATGCCGTCCTCTTCACAGAGCGCCGAGCCGGAATAAACGCCGTGAACGTCATACGGCTGGTCGCTGTAGAGCATAACCGGGCACTGTACCCAGCGCAGCAAATCGGGGGATTTATAATGGCCCCAGAATTTAATACCGCCTTCGGCATCGAACGGCGCGTACTGATAAAATACATGATATTCACCCCGGAACCGGCACAGCCCGTTTGGGTCGTTGAGCCAGCCCACCGGGGGCATCAGGTGGAAGCGCAGCCGCCGGGAATCCTCCGGCAGTCCTGCCTGCTCGACAAGCGCGGTCAATTTTTTCAAATCCTTTTGCAGCGCGTTCATAGCTGCCTCCTTTCGCGGCGGACGGCAAACCCGGCGGCGTTTCCGCTGCCGGGCGCTTGCCTGGTGAGTATCAGAATGATTCTATTTTTCAATCGAAATCAGCGCGTCCAGTGTGTGCACATCCATGCCGGTTTTTGCGGCCACGGAGGAGAAATCGTCCGAATTGGTGACGATAACCGGGGTAATGGTGCGATAGCCCTCCTTTTGGATGGCGGCAATGTCGAAGCCGAGCAGCTTCTGTCCCGCGCGGACGCGTTCGCCTTCCTTGACATAGGGGGTGTAGTGCTTGCCGTTCAGGTTGACGGTATCAATGCCGACATGCACGAGGATTTCAACGCCGTTGTCGCCAAGCATGCCGACCGCGTGCCCCATCAGCACCGAGATTTCACCGTCAAACGGCGCGGAAACCATGCCTTCGGACGGTTCCACCGCACAACCCTTGCCGAGCAGCTCCTGCGCGAAGGTTTCATCGCCAGTGTCCTGGAGGGTAACCGCCTTGCCGGTCAGCGGGGAGCGTACCTCCGGGGCAGCAGCCGCCTTGGACGCCTCAACCCTGGGAGCCGCCGCAGCCGGGACGGTTTCCGCCTTGGGCGTGTCCTTATAGCCGAAAAGCCAGGTCAGCGCAAACGAGGAAGCCGCCGCGATGATGAACATCAGGATATATTTTACCGGGTCATTCAGGCAGAGCAGCACGCCGAAGATGCCGGTTACACCTGTGCCGCTCGCGCCAAGGCCGGTAATCGAGGCGAACATTGCGCCGATGCCGCCGCCGATGCAGGCGCAGACAAAGGGTTTGAAGAAACGGAGGTTGACGCCGAAGATGGCAGGCTCGGTAATACCCATGAACGCCGACAGGGAGGAGGGGAGCGCCATGCTCTTGAGCTTGCCGTCACGGGTTTTGAGGGAAACCGCGAGTGCCGCCGCGCCCTGCGCGATGTTGGCAGCCGATGCGAGGGGCAGCCAATAGGTTACGCCGAACTGCTGAATCTGCCCAAGGTCGATGATGGAATACATATGATGGATGCCGGAAACAACCGTTGGCGCATACAGCGCGCCCATAATCAGCGAACCGATGCCGAACGGGATGGCGATGAGTGCTTGAATTCCGTTGATAATCGAGCTTTCAACTGTGTTGAAAACGGGGCCGATGACCGTCATGGTCAGGAAGCCGGTGACGAAAACCGAAACCAGCGGGGTAACAAACAGGTCGAGCATCGCGGGGACGCGTTTATGGAGCGCTTTTTCAATCACGCACATGACGAAAACCGCAATCATGACCGAAATGACGTGACCCTGATAGCCGACATACGGCACCTGCCATAAGCCGAATACATCCAGATACTGTTCAACGCCGCCGGTCATGGTCCACGCGTTCTGCAAGTTCGGGTGCACCATAATCATGCCGATAACGCCGCCGAGGAAAGGGTTGCCGCCGAACACCTTAGCGGCCGAGAAGCCGATGAGCACCGGCAGGAACACATAAGCCGTATTGGAGAACATGTTTGCCAATACAAACAGCGCGTTCTCGGTTGAAAGATTCAAATAGCCGTTGTTAATCAGGAAGTTGAGCGACTCCATAATCCCCATCAGGAAACCGGAAGCCACGATAGCGGGGATAATCGGGACAAAGATATCGCCCAGCGTTTTAATGAAGCGCTGGAAGGGGTTCGCCTTGCTGGCCGCTGCCTGTTTGACCTCCTCCTTGCTGGCTGCGGAAACGCCCGCAAGCGCAATAAACTCGTCGTACACCTTGTTGACCGTACCCGTGCCGATGATCAGCTGAAGCTGGCCCGAGGCTTCAAAAACGCCCTTGACCCCATCGACATCCTCCAGTGCCTGCTTGCTGCATTTCGCGTTGTCGGCGATGACCAGCCGCAGCCGGGTTGCGCAGTGCGCCGCCGAAACGAGGTTTTCCTTCCCGCCGATTTTGGTCAGGATTTCCGAGGCAGTCTGTTTGTAATCCATTCTGTTCCCTCCATGACTCTTATGAATCCTTGTGAATCTGATGTGAAATCGATTTCTTTTATATTTCATATTGTATCAGATCGAAGGCAATTTGAAAAGTGGCAGATATAACAAAACATATCGATTATTTTTGAGCATATTCACGATAAACAGTCCGCGAGAATAAAAAACGCCTTGCGTAATTGCAAAGCGTCTCGTATGGGGTTGTTTCAGCCTAGGGACTGTGAATCATTGTGACAGGGCAGATTCTTTCGCCAGACAAGGCGCGTTTCCGCAGGCAGGCTATCGACTGTCAAGGAAACTGGGCGCAGTATGGGAAGGTGCATGTGACTGCCGCAAGCTATTTTTGAGCAGTTCCTTAGGTTTGCTTGGCTTGAGTTATCTCAAGCGTGCTTCTTCCAGGGCAGTTCCATGCAGGTGGATTCTTGCCGGATGACCTCGTAGCCGAGCATAATCTGTTTTTTGATATCGACGCCGGTTTCCAGGATTTGGCATAGGATGGTTGCGGCCTCAATCCCGCTTGTCTTATAAAAGAAATGGGAGGTCGTCAGCCGGGGGGAGATGATTTCGGTCATCCGGGAGTGCCCGACTCCTGCCACTTCAATTTCTTCCGGAATCTGCCGCCCGATGCCTTTCAAATATTGAACCGCGCCGATGGCAATGGTATCGGTTGCGCAGAAGAGAGCGTCAATTTCCGGCGCGCGTTCCAACAGCGCCCGCGCCGCGTCATAGCCGGATTCAATCGTAAATTCACAGGTTTCCATCCGCTGCTCCGGCACGGTGATACCGCAGCCCTCACAGGCTTCCAGAAAACCAATGCGCCGCTCGCTGCCGACCGCGCGGTCCTTCTGCGTCACGCCGATCATCCCGGGGTGCTTCCTGCCGGAAGAGAGCAGCAGATGGGTCAGCTCCCTTGCGGCGGCACGGTCATTATGGTAAACGCACGAAAGGTAATCGGCGCGCTGGCCGACCATCACAACCGGGATGTTTATGCCTGAAATCAGTTCCCGGTGTGCGGGGGTCAGGATACCGGCGACAAAGATAATACCGTCTACCTGGTCATTTTTGAACAGCTCCAAATAGGCAAGCTCCTGTTCCACCTGGTTTTCGGTGTTGGCAAGCAGCAGGCGGTACCCCTGCTTTTTCAGCACCTCGGACACGCCAGCGGCAATGCGCCCAATGGATTCCGAGTTGATTTTGGGGAGGATGACGCCGACGATCCCGGTCTTGCCGGTGCGCAGGACCTGCGCGCTGCGCGAAGGGGTATAGCCGGTTTCTTCGATTACTTCCCGGATGCGGGCCTTTTTCTCCTCACTCACGTAGCCATGGTTGATATAGCGGGAAACGCAGGCTTTGGAAACACCGGCGCGCTGCGCAATTTCGGCAATTGTCATCAAAAATCCACTCCCTTTCTGCCCAAATCATCCTTTCTCCTTAATTGTAGCAGATTCGAGAAGGAAAAACAATGGACAAATGTCAGGAAGTCACAATATCTGTTTGAAATTTTTCCCATCCGTCATATGGGGGAGCTATTCCGGCGCGGTGAGCGCTTCGGAACAGGTGCGCCTTGGTGATGGTAAGATTCAGTTGAGCCATTGTGTGTTGCCTCCTCAGGTCTTTGTTGTTGTGGTTATTATCAGCATTATACCTGATGCTTCGCACTTTGGCTTTTTTTATTTTACACCATTATACAGACTTTACAGTCAAGTCCAAATTTGTGTGTAAAACGTATCAGGTAAATATTGGAAATTTGAA
>CAJUJQ010000117.1 GCA_910586575.1 uncultured Clostridia bacterium
CAGCAGCGATGATTGCCGTTCCAACTTCCCGCCGCAGCGGAGAAAGGGTGTCCAGAGGGACGAGTCCCTCTGGCGCTGTCCGCGCAGGACCGCCCGCCGCGCAGGCGAACCGAACGGCAAACTTTAACGCACGCGAGTATAGCCTGAAGAAATCAATCCGACATCACTTTCACATAATATTTCCGGGTGCGCGGGCCGTCGAACTCACAGAAATAAATGCCCTGCCAGGTGCCCAGGATGGGCTTGCCGTCCTCGATGAAAATGGTTTCGCTTGCGCCGACCGCCGAGCATTTCAAATGCGCGTCCGAATTCCCTTCCATATGCCGGAACACGCGCCGGTCGGGGAACGCCTCGTCAAAGCCCAAAATCAGGTCGTTCTGCACATCGGGGTCGGCGTTCTCGTTAATGGTAATCGCGCCCGTGGTATGCGGGCAGAACACCACGCAAATCCCGCTTTTCACCCCGGATTCCGAAACCACGCGGCGCACGGCCGCGGTAATATTATAGAAGCCTTCCCGGCCGGTATCGAGCGTAAAGGACTGGGTTTTCATGCTTTTTCCTCCTTGTCGCGGTTTTCGCGGAGATAGGTTGCTTCCAGGTCGGACAGGTGCAGCTTGACCGCCAGCGGGTATTTCTCAAACGCGTGCGCCAGCGCAAAGGAGCCGCCCCGCACCGCTTCATCAAAGCCACCCATATGCCAGCGGATGGCAACCGCCTCATCGTTTTTCAGGCGCATGAAGCGTTCAATCAGAAAGACTGACTTTTCGCCATGCCCGTAGGGGAAGCGGTCCTCAATCGCGTAGACCGGGACCTTCTCCCACTGCCCGCGTTCATTCTTACGATTCCGCATTTCAATCGTGTAAAAGCCCGCCTTGCACAAATCATGCAGCAGCGTCACAACAGCGACCGACTCCGGATCGTCCACGCCTTCCTCGAAATGCTTTTCACGGAAAACCTTGTAAACATTCAGCGAATGCTCAAGCAGCCCGCCCTCGTATGCCGCGTGAAAGCGCGTAGATGCGGGCGCGGTGAAAAAATCGGTTGTTTCCATCCATTCCAGCAGCTTGGCAGCGCCGGGACGGTGCACAAATTCTTGAAAGATATCCATAAACGCCTGTTTCATGCGTGTGCTTCCTCCATTCGTTCGATGACAAGATCGCGCAGGGTGTCCACCTGGTTGAGTGACGGGTCCTCAATGACGATGGACATCAGCCAGCGCTGCATCCGCCCAATCTCCGCGTCAGAAAGCCCCAAAAACTGCAAATCATAACCGTTCAGGCACAGGTCACGCACGGTCAGCGGCTGTTTTTCCGCCAGGATGCTGTTCAGCTGCCGCTCGGTTTCCTTGTACCAGCGCAGGTAATCCGGGTGGGTGCCCTGCCCGATGCAGTCGGCTTTTTTGAGGACGAGCAGCTCCCGGCAGCGCTGCTCGCCCCAGTTGGACAGCCGCCGGCGCACCTGCCGTTCCTCCTCGCCGAAGGGGACATCGTGCTGGCGCACCAAAAAGGCGACGCTGCGCTGAAGCTCGCCGGGGGCATACAGTTCGCGCATGCGCTTTGCAGCCAGGGCTTCGGAAGCCTTCGGGTGTCCATAGAAATGCCCGACCTTGTGCTCATCCAGCGTAAAGGTTTCCGGCTTGCCCACATCGTGGAACAGCGCCGCCCAGCGCAGGGAAGGGGTCGGCGGGACCGACTCGACGACGCGCACAGTATGTTCGTAAATATCGTAAAGGTGATGATAATTGTGCTGGTCGAAGCCAACCATCGGTTCCAGCTCGGGGAGCACCTCGGACAGCACGTCATGTCCCTGCCGCAGCACGCGCCCCACGTAGCGCGCCAGCAGCAGGCGGTTCAGCTCGCTGAAAACGCGCTCGGGCGCTAAATGCAGCAGCGTATGGGACTTCTGCCGCATGGCGGCGGCAGTATCCTCCTCCAGCGCAAAACCGGTCTCGGCGGCAAGCCGCAGGCCGCGCAGGATGCGCAGCGCGTCCTCCTCGAAGCGCTTGGCGGGCACGCCGACACAGCGCAGCAGCCCGGCGCGCAGGTCGCGCCGCCCGCCGAAGGGATCCACCAGCCCGCGTGTCGGGGAATATGCCATTGCGTTCACGGTAAAGTCGCGCCGGGAGAGGTCGAAGCGGATATCCTGCACGAAGCGCACGCCGTCCGGGTGCCTTGCGTCCGAGTAGCTCCCCTCGACGCGATAGGTAGTAATTTCAATCGGCCCGCCGTCCACGGGCAGCAGGGTCACGGTACCGTGCCGAAGGCCGGTATCAAGGAAGCGCTCACCGGCGAGCGCCTGCTTGACCTGTTCGGGCGTTGCCGAGGTACACAGGTCGAAATCGTGCGGCCTGCGCCCCATCAGGGTATCCCGCACGCAGCCGCCGACCAGATAGGCGGAATGCCCGGCAGCTTCCAGCCGGCCCAGCGCAAGGTGGACGCAGTCGGGCAGCAAAAAGCCTCTCATCTGCCGTCATCCTTTCGTTTCAGGCGGTGCGCCGTGCCGTCCGGGCGGAGGATAACGGTGTTGTCAAGCTGGCTTTGCAGGCTGCGCCGGAAGCCCGCGATATATTCCTTGCGCAGCGCTTTCTGCTCCTGCGCTTCTTCGGGCGTCAGCCCTTCTGTTTTCGCTTTCTTTGCCAGATAGTTAATACGGTCAATATCGGCCATAGGAAATAACCCTTTCTTATATTAGTCCTGTTCACAGCCATTTGGGATTGCCGCCTAACGGGGGTAAGGGTTGCTTCAACAATCAAACAGCGCGCTTTCTTCTTCCAGCGTGGGAACTTTAATCGGCTTTGCCATCAGGAAATGTTTGCCGCAGGCGTTCTCAACCGGGCCGCGATTCTCAAAGGCGAACTTTTGATAGAATCCTTTTGCACGCTCGTTGTGCTCGGCAACCCGCGCGCAGAGGCATTCTATTCCGCGCGCACGATATACGCTGATTGCCTGCCCCAGAATCTGCTGGCTCAGGCCCGCGCCGCGCCAGTCCGATGAGATGCACAGCCCGCCGACCATCCCACAGCCGGGAGCGGCCTGCTCCAATATGTTTAAGTAGACCAGCGCTGCCGGGGTTTCCTCCAGCATCCCGAAGGTGACGGCGCGGGGGTCTGCCCCGGCGCATGCTGCCGCCTGCGCCGCCAGTGCGTCCGCGTCGAAGTGCTCTAACGTGCCGTATGCATTGCGGTGCAGCTCGCGCATGTAATCCAGGAAAAGCGGCTCGTCGTGCGCCGGGTCGTAGCCGCGGAACCACAGCTGCGCGGTCGATGGCGCGCCCTTGACGTTCGTCCAGCCGATGGAAGCGAAGGTCGAAAGCGCCTCGCTCAGGTGGGAAGCGTCATTCCAGTAAACGGCCTTGCACGCGGCATCCGAAAATTCCAGCTTTGCAACACAGGTATTGTCACCCCAGCCGATTTCCCCGATCTGCCCGGGCGAAAGCCCCAGGGCGATGCACAGGCAGCCCCGGATGGCAGAGCCGTGGGAAACGACCACGATCGACTGCCCGTCATGCCGCGCCGCCAGCTCCCGCAGGGCGCTGAAAACGCGTTCCCCCGCGGCAATCACGCTTTCCCCGCCGGGGACGACGCACTGGGCGGGATTGTGCTGCCATTCGGCGTAGCGTTCCGGGGCAATGCGCGGCAGGAGCGCCCACGGCGCGTCCTCCCAGTCGCCCATGTTGATTTCGCGCAGCGCCGGACGGATTTGCACCCGCATGCCCTTGCGGTCGGCAATCGCCTTGGCGGTATGGCGGGCGCGGTACAGGTCGGAGGCGTAAACGGCGGCGAGCGGTACGTCCGCAAAGCGGTCGGCCACGCAATCCAGCTGGGCGGGCGCGCGATGGGTCAGCAGGGAATCATATTGCCCGTGGCAGCGGCGGTAAACGTTGCCTTCCGCTTCGGCGTGGCGTACCAGATAAAGGGTTGTCATAGCAATACACCTCCGGAAAGCGCGGAAGCATTCTCGATGTGATGCACGTTCAGGTAGCTTTTCAGCTCCGCCAGCGCCTTGACCGGACAGAGCGGGTCACGGAACAGCGCCGCGCCGATGGAAACCGCGTCCGCACCCGCCAGCATCATTTCTACCACGTCGCGCCCGCTGCTGATGCCACCCATGCCAAGGATGGGCACCTTCACCGCCTGCCGCACCTGGTATACCATGCGCACCGCGACCGGCAGCACCGCCGGGCCGGACAAGCCGCCCATGGTATTGGAGAGCACCGGGCGGCGGGTCTCGGTATCGATACGCATGCCCAGAATGGTGTTGATTAAGGAAAGCGCGTCCGCCCCGGCGCCTACCGCCGCGCGCGCGATTTCCGCGATATCGGTCACATTGGGGGAGAGCTTGACAATGAGCGGCTTTTTGGCGTACTTTTTCGCCGCCGAGACCACTTCGTCCACCATGCGCGGCTGGGTGCCGAAAGCCATGCCGCCGCATTTGACATTGGGACAGGAAATGTTCATTTCAATCAAATCGACGTCCGCGTCGGAAATCTTTTCGACCATGCCGCAGTATTCTTCGACCGTATTGCCGGAAACATTCGCAATGATCGCGGTATCGAACTGCCTCAGATAAGGAATCTGCTCGGAAATAAACCGGTCAATGCCGGGGTTTTGCAGGCCGACACAGTTGAGCATCCCGGAGGGGGTCTCCGCAATGCGGGGGGCGGGGTTGCCGGGGCGCTCGGTCGGGGTCAGCCCCTTGACCGAAATGCCGCCCAGCGCCGAAGGGTTGAAGAACTGGCCGTATTCATGCCCGAAGCCAAAGGTGCCGGAAGCTACGGTGATCGGGTTTTTCAATGTCACGCCGCAGAAATCTACCGCTAAATTCATACTTACCGCCTCCTTATGATTCCCAAACAACGTCTTTTGCGTCAAATACGGGGCCATTTTTGCAGACATGCCCGTAGTAGGTTCCGCCGTTTTCGTCCTTGAGGGCGCAGGCGCAGACCAGGCACGCGCCAATGCCGCAGCCCATGCGCTCTTCCATGGAAACCTGGCAGGGCAGCCCGGCTTCCCCGGCGCAGGCGGCAACCGCGCGCAGCATGTTCCTGGGACCGCAGGCACAAACTGCGGTAAAGTCCTGGCAGCGCTGTTTGAAGAGGTTTGTTACAAAACCGTGCGTCCCGTAGGAACCGTCGTCGGTCGCGATTTCGACCGTCCCCAGCGCGCGGAATTCCTCCTCAAGGATCACCATGGATTTGCTGCGGAACCCCAGGATTGCGGCAGGCTCCGCGCCCTGCGCCTTTGCGGCCTTCATCGCCAGCAGCAGGGGCGGCACACCGATGCCGCCGCCGACAAAGACCGGGCGCGCCCCGATGCCGGACAGGCGGAAACCGTTCCCGAGCGTCCCCAGCACATCGAGCGTGTCGCCGGGTGCGCGTGTACTCAGCCACTGCGTGCCCTGCCCCTTTGCCTGAAAGACCAGGCGCAGGCTGCCGCCCGCCACGTCGCATATCGAAATCGGGCGGCGCAGGAAGTTCCCTTCCCCGCAGGCGATATGGACAAACTGCCCCGGGCAAGCACGGACAGCCAGTTCCGGCGCGTTGATTTCTAATGTATACAGCCTGTCGGCAAGTTTTTGGATGGCGGATACCTCGCAGTCCGCCTGCACCGGACGGGTGGTTTCTTCGGTCATCTGTATAGCCCTCCTGTATATTGGCACGTTTCATTTTCCCTGTTTATCTGTTGTATCTATATTGTAACCTATTCCGCCGGAAAAGGCAATCCGCAAATTTGAATTGCCGCTGCATTTTCGAGCGGCTGTCATCCCGGAGGGAAGGCCTCCGAAGCAATCCGCTGACGGGACCGGCTCCAATCATACCATGGCAGTATACTGCAAATAACGGCTGGCCGCAATGGATGCCGATACAAAAATCTGCGGGGGAATAAAAAGGGGACCTGCGAAACGCAAGCCCTCTTTTTTATTTATACTCACAAATGAAAAGATTTGCCGTATTCACCCACCCTGCCCACCATCCGTTTGGCGGGCAGGGCAAGGTGCAGCAACGATGATTGCCGCTCCAATTCCCGCCGCAGCGGAGAAAGGGAGTCCAGAGGGATGAGTCCCTCTGGCGCTGTCCGCGCAGGACCGCCCGCCGCGCAGGCGAACCGAACGGCAAACTTTAACGCACACGAGTATAATGGGGGTAGGAACAGCCGTTGGATTGGGGTGTCCGGCTAGGAATGCGCGCTTCACCGAGAACGGCGCAAAATCACCGGCTTATCAGACCTGCCCGGGAAGCAAAGCAGCCTCCGGACAGGTTTATTTCATCAGCGTGACCATAACCGCCTTTTGCGCATGCAGGCGGTTCTCGGCTTCCTCGAACAGCTCGTCGGCGTGCGCCTCGAATACCTCGTCGGTAATCTCCTGTCCGCGGTAGGCGGGCAGGCAGTGCTGCACCATCGCGCCCTCCTTGGCAAGCTGCATCAGCTCCGCATTGACCTGATAGCCCGCAAAGGCCTTGATACGCGCTTCCTTCTCAGCCTCCTGGCCCATGGACGCCCAAGTATCGGTATAGACAACATCCGCGTCACGGACGGCCTGCTTGGGGTCGTCGGTCAGCTCGAAACCGGGGTTTCCCTTGGCGAAATCGAGCACAACCGGGTCGGGGCGGTAACCCTCCGGGCAGGCAACCGAAATCTTCATCCCGGTCTTGAGACAGCCGACAATCAGGGAGTTGGTCATATTATTGCCGTCGCCGATGTAAGCCAGCTTCAGCCCTTCCAGTTTAGCGTAATGCTCACGGATGGTCATGAGGTCGGCAAGCACCTGGCAGGGGTGGCAAAAATCGGTCAGACCGTTGATAATCGGGATGGAGCCGTACTTTGCAAGATCCTCCACTTCCTTCTGTTCAAAGGTGCGGATCATAATGCCGTCCAAATACCGGGACAGCACGCGGGCGGTATCCTGCACCGGCTCGCCGCGCCCGATCTGCAAATCCTTGGACGACAGGAACAGCGGCTGCCCGCCCAGCTGGTAGATACCGGTCTCAAACGAAACGCGGGTACGGGTGGACGACTTTTGGAAAATCAAACCGATGGACTTGCCCGCCAGATGGGGGTGGGGGATATGGTTCTTGCGCTCATATTTGAGCTGGTCGGCTAAATCAAGAATGCCGATAATTTCCTCGCTGCCCAAATCGAGCAGTTTTAACAGGTGCTTCATGCGAAAACCTCCTTCATGATTTCAATAGCGGCGTCCATTTCCGCGTAGCTGATGGTCAGCGGCGGCAGCAGGCGGATGGCATCCGCGCCCGCCGTCAGCGGCAGGACGCCTTTTTCAATCAGTGCGTTAACGAACCCGGCGCGCCTGTCCGCGTCTACCAAAATGGCAAGCATCAGCCCCATGCCGCGCACGCCCTTGATATCCGGCGAACCAAGCCCCAAAATCCGCTCCCGCAGATAAGCGCCTTTTTCGCGGACGCTGGTCAGGAATTTGGGGTCGTTGACAACTGAAAGCACCGCGTTCGCGGAAGCGCACATCAGCGGCGTGCCGCCGAAGGTGGTCGCGTGGGTGCCCGGGGTCAGGACATCGCAGCAAGATGTGCCTGCCAGCACCGCGCCGATGGGCACGCCGCCGCCCAGCCCCTTCGCCATGGTGACAACGTCGGGCGCAATCCCGTAATTCTGGAAGCAGAACAGCGCCCCCGTGCGGCCAATGCCGGTCTGTACCTCGTCGATGATGAGCAGCAGGTCACGCTCCCGGCAGAAAGCCTCAGCCGCCTTGACGAACGACGCGTCCAGCGGGAGCACGCCGCCCTCGCCCTGAATCAGCTCCATCATTACCGCGCAGGTCGATTCATCGGCCCTTTCCTTCACGCTTTCGATATTGTTGGCCTCGGCATAGTCGAAACCGTCGGTGAAGGGAAAGAAAAAATTGTGAAAACGCGCCTGGCCGGTCGCCTTGAGCGTCGTCACCGTGCGGCCGTGGAAGGAGTTCAGCAGCGTGACGATTTTGCTGCGCCCCTCGCCGTATTTGTCAAATGAATATTTACGCGCCAGCTTGATTGCGCCCTCGTTGGCTTCCGCGCCCGAGTTGGCAAAGAATACCTTGCCCATACCGGTGGCGGTCACCAGCGTCTTGGCGGCCTGCACCATCGGCGCGGTGGTGAACAGGTTGGAAACGTGGGTCAGCTTTTGCGCCTGCCCGTGAAGGGCGTCCACAATCACAGGATTGTTATAGCCCAGCGAATTCACGCCGATGCCGCTGGCCAAATCGATATATGCCTTTCCCTCAACATCCCAGAGCGTCGCGCCCTCGCCGTGGTCAAGCGCAATCGGGAAACGGGAATAGGTGTTCATGACATATTGCTGTTCTTCAGCTTTTAACGCTTGAAACGTCATAGAAAGTCCCCCAAATAATTGATGAAATGAAAGCTGGCAGTTATCTCGCCGCAACGTTAGCTGAACATGGTCCCGATACCGACCTTGGACAGCAGCTCAATCAGAATTGAGTGCTTGACGCGGCCGTCCTGAATGTTCGCGCGCTCCACGCCCTTGCGGATGGCTTCGACGCAGCAGTCCACCTTGGGGATCATGCCGCCCGAAATAATGCCCTCTTTAATCAGCGCGGGCACTTCGGAAACCTTTACCCGGTGAATCAGCGTCCCCTCGTCCTTCGGGTCGCGGAGCAGACCGCGCACGTCAGTCAGCAAAATCAGCTTTTTGGCGCGCAGCGCGATGGCAAGCTTTGCCGCCGCCGTGTCCGCGTTGATGTTATAGCAGGTGTCGTCATCAATGCCCTGCGCCACCGTCGATACCACCGGGATATAGCCCTTTTCCAGCACGTCAACGACCGCCGTCGGATCGACCTCGCAGATTTCGCCGACATAACCGTAGTCCGTGCCCTCGCGGTCGGTCAGGCGCTTGGCCTGGAACAGCCCGCCGTCCATGCCGCCTAAACCAATCCCGCGCCCGCCAGCCTTGCGCAGCAGGCCGACCAAATCCTTGTTGACCTTGCCGCACAGAATCATCTGTACAATATCCATCGTTTCCCGGTCGGTATAGCGCAGGCCGTTGACAAACCGCGATTCCTTGCCGATTTTCTGAAGCATGTCGGTGATTTCCGGGCCGCCGCCATGCACGACAACCACCCGTACCCCGACCAGATGCAGCAGCACGATGTCGTGAATCACCGCGTCTTTCAAATCTTCGTTGATCATGGCGTTGCCGCCGTACTTGACGACAACCGTCTGACCGGAATAATCCTGAATATATGGGAGCGCCTCGACAAGTACGCTTGCCTTGACCTCCGCGTCTAAGTTGAGCATTTCTCCGCTTCCTTACTGCCGGTTCCCACCGGTCTTACCATTTGTTATATTGTTCTTTGATATTACGTTCTGTAATCCCCGTTGATTTTGACATAATCATAGGTCAGGTCGCAGCCCCAGGCCGTGACCTCACAGCCGCCGAGATGCACGTCAATCAGGATTTCGACGGAATCGGCAAGCAGGATTTCCTTCGCCGTTTCCTCGCTGAAACCGACCGCGCGCCCGGACTCACAGACGCTGATTTCGCCCTTGTCCGAGCGGAATTTTACATCGACCGCCTCCGGGTCAAACTCTGCGCCGGAATAGCCCATTGCGCACAGGACGCGCCCCCAGTTGGCGTCCGCGCCGAACATCGCCGCCTTGAGCAGGCTGGACGAGCAGACCGACTTTGCAAGCGTTTCCGCCGTGTTTTCGTCCGACGCGCCGCGCACGGTGCAGGTAATCATGCGGCTTGCGCCCTCGCCGTCGGCGGCAATCTGCTTCGCAAGCGACACGCAGACCGCTTCCAGCGCATCGTAAAACGACTTCCATTCGATATCACGCCCGGTAATTGTGGCGTTGCCCGCAAGGCCGTTCGCCAGCACCACGCACATATCATTGGTGGAGGTATCGCCGCTTACCAGGCCCATACTGTTTCCGGAGGCTGACATCGCTCCAACTTCCAACACATCATCTAGGGTCAGCAGCCGGCGCTCCAGCTCATCCGCCTGTTCTGCGGTTTCTTTGAGAGGCGTTCCCTCCGGCATGGTTAAAGTCATGCTGATTTCCGTACTGTCCATCTCCGGCATAAATGCGGTTAGATCGGAAGAGCGTCGTGTAGGGAAAGA
>CAJUJQ010000118.1 GCA_910586575.1 uncultured Clostridia bacterium
TACGTCAGCGGCCAATTCCTCTACGTCCTCCCGGCAAGCGCGCCCGGACAGCGCACGGAAAATGACCGTGCTGACATAAGGCGTCAGCTGGCGCACCGCCGCTTCGAGCGCCGGGCGGCTGTGCCGCTTCAATTTCTGCGCGATTGTACGCTCATCCATATTTTGAAACCCTTCCTTTGTATCTGAAAAGCCTGTTTTTGCGTTGGCACAGCGAACAACGCAGCCACATACCGCAGAAAAGCAGGCATAACTTTTTCCGTCTCTGTTAATAGATACGGAAGGAACGGGCGGTTGGTTACAGGGGAAATGAAATTTTCCCCTGTTTGCGCTATTCTGTCGGAATCAAAATCTGAATCAGGTATTGGGAATCCCCCGGCACAGCCAGCTCGTCGAGCAGCAAATCCTCGTAACAGCTGCCGGTCAAATGAATACCGTTGTCCTGCGCAAACGCCAGCATCCTCTTATACAGCCGCGGCAGCTCCTCAAAGCCGCCCTGGTGGCAGGCGGACAGGTATTTCCCGGCGGGACGCCGCACAGCATCCGTCAGGCGGTCGTCAAACAGCAGATATAAATGGGAATAGCGCTCAAACTGCCCGTCCTGTACCTCGCGCAGCGGCAGGATACCGCCAATCCCATAGGGGCTTTTCACATGCCGCCGGTCGCCCTCCTGGTAAAGCGCGGAGACCGCCCCGGCAAAGGCGGCGGCGCTCATCTCCCCCTGCCCGGAGGCGGCGATGCACAGCAAATACTGCTCCGGAACCTCACAAAGAGCAATCACGCCGGTTTCCAGCCCGCGCGCCCGCGCCAATACGGCGGCCTTCTGCCGCACCCAGCGGCGCATATTGCGCAGGCGGCGCAGGCGCTCGGTAATCAGCCTGTCCTCCTCGCTGAGCAGTGCCGCCAGGGCGTCCGGGCTGCGGTGGGTTAAATATTCCCCGATATCGCGCAGCGGCATGTCCAGCTCCCGCAGCATGGAAATCACGTCAAATTCATCCAGCTGCGCAAAGGTATAACAACGGTAGCCGTTTTCCAGCGTCACTTCGGGGCGGAACAGGCCGATTTCGTCATAATGAAACAAAGTATGCTTCTTTACCCCGGCAATCCGGGCAAATTCGCCGGTTGTCAGGTATCTTTCCCGGTTCATAAAACTTTTTCCTGCTTTCCTCTTGACTATCGGGTTACCCGATACCTTATCATACCATATAGCCGCAAATAAAAAAAGAGAGGTGTGTGAAAATGTCTCATTCCATCGGGCAGGATTTCCGGTTCCGGTCGCTGTTGCAGTTTACCTTGCCCACCATTGTCATGATGGTTTTCCTGTCCCTGTATTCAATTGTGGACGGCGTGTTTATCGCGCGTTTTTTGGGGAGCAATTCGCTTTCGGCGCAAAATATTGTATGGCCTGTCGGCTCGCTGGAATTGGCGCTGGGGATTATGCTGGCAAGCGGCGGCAGCGCGGTCGTGGCGCGCAAGCTCGGCGAGGGCAGCCGGGAGGAGGCGCGCCGGGATTATACCTTCCTGGTACTGGCCGCCATTGTAACCAGCCTGCTGATTATGCTGCTCGGCAACCTGTTTCTCGAACCGGTCTGCCGGATGCTCGGCGCGACCGACTTGCTTCTCCAAGACGCGAAGGATTACTTACAGGTCATGCTCTACTTTGCGCCCGCGCAAATGCTGCAATGCATGTTCCAGACCTTTTTTGTGACTGCCGGACGGCCCGGGCTGGGGCTTGCGGTGACGGTGATGGGCGGCATCACGAACGGCGTTTGCGATTACCTGTTCATGGGTCCGCTGCAGTGCGGCATGAGGGGCGCGGCGGCGGCAACCGGGCTGGGGCAGTGCATCCCGTCGGTGGCGGGGCTGGTTTATTTCTCGCTTATCAAGGGGGATTTGCAGTTCTCGCGCCCGCGCGCTGCCGGCCGGCTGCTTCTGGAAGCCTGCTTCAACGGCTCGTCCGAAATGGTGACCAACCTGTCCAACGCGGTGATTACCTTCCTGTTCAATATCATCCTGCTCGACCTCGCGGGAGAGGACGGCGTTGCCGCCATCACGGTTATCCTGTATGGCCAATTCCTGTTCAGCGCGGTATTCTTCGGCTTTTCGCAAGGGGTCGCGCCGGTGTTCAGCTTCAATTACGGCAGCGGCAACGCGGTACGCACCAAGCGGATTTTCCGAATTTGTATGGGGTTCATCCTGTCGGTGTCGGTGGTAATGCTGGTGCTGGCGCTGAGGCTTGCGCCGGTGGTGGTCAGCATTTTTACGCCGCGCGGAAGCAGCCCCTTTGCAATCACGCTGCGCGGGTTCTACCTGTTTTCGTTCAGCTATCTCTTTTCCGGGGTGAGCGTCTTTGCCTCGTCCATGTTTACCGCTTTCTCGGACGGGCGCACCTCGGCGATAATTTCCTTTGCGCGGACATTCGGGTTCATCCTAATCAGTGTGCTGACACTGCCTCATTTCCTGGGAATTGACGGCGTGTGGCTTTCCGTCCCGGCGGCGGAGGCGGTGACGCTGCTGCTCTCGGCCTGGTTCCTGCGGCGCTATCGTTCAAAGTATCATTACGCATAAGAAAAAGCAGGCTCCGGCGGTTCCGGAGCCTGCTTTTTTCGGGTTCAAAGGCCTTTCAGATATTTGACCTCTTCCTCGGTCAGGTGCCGCCACGCGCCGGGCTTCAGGCCGGGGTCAATGGGCAGCTCGCCGATTTTCATGCGTTTCAGCCGCTTGACCTCGAAGCCGGACTTTTCACAGATGGTGCGGATTTGGCGGTTGCGCCCCTCGTGGATCACAAATTCCAACAGGCTGTAGCCCTCGGCGGGAGCGTCCAATACGTTGACCCCGGCGGGGCTGGTCATCCTGCCGTCAATTTCGATAGGTTCGCGCAGGCGTTCCACGTTTTTCAGGTCGCCCTTGACGCGGACGTAATAAACCTTGCTGACCACGTGGCGCGGATGGGTCAGGGCGTAGGTCAGCGCGCCGTCGTTGGTCATCAGAAGCAGGCCCTCCGAATCGGCGTCCAGCCGCCCGACCGGGTAAACCCTTGCGCCGCAGCCCTTGACCAGTTGGCGGACGGTTTTCCTGCCGCGCTCGTCGGAAAGGGTGGAGACAAAGCCGCGGGGCTTGTGCAGCATCAGGTAAACCTTCTGCTCGGTTGCGCCGATGCGTTTGCCGTCCACGCAGATCAGGTCGCGGCCGCTGTCGGCCTGGTCGCCGAGATGGGCCTTGCGCCCGTTGACGGTGACGCGGCCGGATGTAATCAGCTGTTCGCCCGCACGGCGGGAGCAGACACCGGCTTCCGCCAGGATTTTTTGCACTCGTTCTTTCATGAATCATTCTCCTTTTTTATGAGAACCGGAAAAAGGGCGCTGCCATCGTTCAATCCGCGCCAAAGAAAAAGGCCCTCAATCGCTCCCAAAAGCTTTTCTTTTCACTGTTCCGCGCGGCGTCCGCGCCATAAGCGACGCTGCCCTCGGCCAGCACCTCGCCGCCCAGTCGGTACTGCACCGAACCAAACCGCGCGCTGTCAAATACCGGCGCGTACGTAAACCGCCTCCCAAACAGCACCGCCTCCGGCCGCTCCGTATCGGTCAGCCACGCGGTCAGCGTCTCACCCGCCAGCAGCGGGATGGTTTCCGGCGTGCCCCCATAAACCGTACAGGCCCCAACCTGTCCGCCTGCGGTTTGCAGTTTCCGCTCCTTGAATTTTGAAAAGCCCAAATCCAGCATTTCCGCGTGATCCTTCCAGTCGTCCGGGTCGTTCAGTGTAACCGCAATCAGCCGCCGCCCGTTCCGCTCCGCCGCGGAAACCAGGCAGCGCCCCGCCTTCTTTGTAAACCCGGTCTTAACGCCGCACGCCCCCTCATAAGAGCGCAGCAGCTTGTTATGATTGGCCATGCTGCGTCCCGCCGCGGTATGGCTGGGCGACGAAACAATCTCCCGAAAGGTCTCGTTCCGCATCGCGTAAGCCGCCAAAATTGCCAGCTCCCGCGCGGTCGTGTGGTGGTTCTCGCTGTCCAGCCCGTGGGGGTTATCGAAATGGGTATGCTCCAGCCCCAGCGCCGCCGCCTTCGCGTTCATCTTGGCGACAAAATTACCGCCGCACTCCCCTGCCAGGGCGAGCGCCGCGTCGTTCCCCGAGAGCATCAGCAGCCCCCAAAGGGTATCATGCACGGTCAGGGTTTCCCCCTCGCGCAGCGACATGGAGGTCCCCTCCACCAGCGTATACTCCCGCTTGACCTCATATTCCCGCTCGATACCGCCCGATTCTATCGCCACGACAGCCGTCATAATCTTGGTTGTGGAAGCCATCGGCAGCGGCTCATCCGCGTTCTGCTCAAAATAAACCGCGCCCGTGTACCCATCCAGCACAATGGCGCTTTTCGCGTTCACCGCGCCCGCCGCCGCCGTCAGCGAAAGCAGCACCAGCCAGACGCAAACAATCCGTTTCATCCACTCCCCGCCTTTCCAAAGAAGCACTACTCCTTTAATGTACGGGCAAATTCCGGCGGATATGCGCCGCGGCTCCGAAAAGCCGCGGCGCGAATGAAAGCGGTATACGGTTATGCCTCAGGTGTTTCCGTCCCTTCCGGGCTTGGCCCGGCTGCCTGGACAGGCCCCGGCTTGGCGGACTTGCGGTTTTCCACAAACGAGGAAACCTTGCTGACCGCGCCCGGCAGCATCTCAATCAAACGGTCTACCGAGGTGACAGCCTGCGCGTTAATCGGCAGGATGCTTGCGCCCTGCGCGTTGATAATCAGGAAGCAGACCGGCGAAACCGTCACGCCTGCGCCGCCGCCGCCGCCAAAGCAGACCGGCGCGGCGTCCTTCGCATTCTTGGAAACGAAATCGCTGCCCCCGGAACCAAAGCCAAACGCTACCTTGGATACCGGGATTACCGTCGTGCCGTCCGGGGTGTTGATGGGCGTACCGATAATGGTATCCACGTCCACCATTTTCTTGATTTTCTCCATTGTTTCGGTCATGAGGTTCTGAATCGGATGCTCGTTCATGTTACATTCTCCTTTTTGGTATCATTTACGGGGTTCTCCCCATCGGTTACAGGTCCCTCCGCCTTTTTGCGGCCCGAAAGCAGCGCCCGCACCAGCGCAAAAATACGGCGGGCATATTTCAGCAAAAGCAGCGGCAGATGGATGGGGCGCAGCGAGACCGTCACCCCCACCGCCGCGCGGGTCGCGGGTTCTTCCGCCTGAAAATCACCGTCCACATCAATCGCGAAATCACTGATAACAAAATTCTGCTCCAAAATTGGCAGGATCATACCGGTCATCGCGGCCGAGCGCCCCAGCAGGATGCCGGTTTTCGCCGCGTCTCCGGCAGCAATCAGCACCTTGACGCGCAGCCGGTGAATCACCAGCCGATCCTTCAAATCAAGCAGCAAATCCAGCGCCAGGCAAATCGCGTCCCCGATATCACCCCCCTTGAGCGAAAAAGGGGGTTTTTTCTTTTCCTTGGGCTTTTCGGCCTTCTTCGGAGGCGGTTCCGGCTTTTCCCGTGGTTCTTTCCCCTTTTTCGGGCGCGGCAGGATTGGAATACGCACAATTCCATACCCCAGCACCAGCCGCAGCGGGTGGGCTGGGATTTTATCCACCTCCACCCGGACGCGCGGGAGCAGCAGGATGAGCAGCACCAGCAAAAGCAGGAGGAGCAACACCAGCAAAAGCAGGAGGATGCCGCCAAGGATGCCCGCAATCCATGCGATAATTCTTAACATTTGACCCTCCTTCGAAAACGGGAACTATTGCGCCTGTTCGTGCGGCCCATCGGTTCCGGGTCCGCCCGTTTCGGATTTTTCACCGGTTTCAGCTTCTTCGGCTTCTTCATCAGCCCCGGACGCTCCGCCGGATTCATCTTCGGGAATCCCGCCGGTCTCCGGGGCTTCAGCGGCTTCGCCAGCCTTGGGGGCTTCGTCGTTTTTGGCTTCCTCGTTTGCCGCCTCGGCGCGCTCCGCCAAATCGTCCAGCGTCAGCTGTTCATTTTCGGTTTGCAGCGCCGGGAGCGCCGGAAGCTCGCTCAGGCTCGTGATGGAAAAGGCGCGCAAAAACGCGTCCGTTGTCCGATACAAAATGGGCCGTCCGGGAACGTCCAGCCGCCCGGATTCCTCAATCAGGCCCTTATCCGCCAGGGAAGTCACCGTGGCCCCCGAATCCACCCCGCGCAGCTGCTCCACAAACGCGCGCGTCACCGGCTGGCGGTACGCAACAATGGTCAGCACCTCGAGCGCCGCCGGACCCAAGGCAGGCGGGCGGCGGCTTTCGGTTGCCCGGCGGATATCCTCCGCGTAGTCCGGGCGGCTCGCGAGCTGGAGCTTGTCCTCCATACGCACCAGCACAATGCCGCGCTGCTCAAAATCATAGTAATTCGATAAGGATTCCGCAGCCGCGTACACGAGGCCGGATTTCACCCCGAGCGCCTTGGACAAACGCTCGACGCTCACGGCGTCCCCCGCCGCGAACAGCACCGCCTCCAGCCGTGCCTCAAGTTCCTTCATCGGCGGCCTCCTTGTCCGTTAAATACAGCTCAACGTCCTCCCCCTCGCCCTCAATCATCAGGCGGTGGGTCTTGGACAGCTCAAGCACCGCTAAAAAGGTCGCAACAATCTCCGAACGGTTCTTCGCGCCCTCAAAAAGCTGCAAAAACCGCAGCCGCGCCGAGCGCAGGAACCGCCGTAAAATCATCGTAATTTTGCCGTCCACCGGCACAGGCTCCCTTCCGACAATGCCCTTGAACGCATTCGCCGACGGCGGGACGCGCTGCTGTGCCTTCTCCAAAATGGCACGCGCCGCGCGCAGCAAATCCTCCACCGAATGATGGTACTCCACCGGCACGTTCCGGTCGAGCAGCTCGGGCTGTTTCACGTAAATATCCCGCCCCAGCTCGGTCTGCTGCCGGAAATACGGCGTCATTTCTTTGATCCGCTGGTATTCCAGCAGCATTTCCACCAGCTGCAAGCGCGGGTCATCCTCTTCCTCCTCCTCGTAAACCGGGAGCAGCATTTTGGACTTGATATAGATCAGCTGTGCCGCCATCGCGATAAAATCCCCGGCAACCTCCATATCCATCCGGCGCGCGTCCTCCAAAACCTCCATATACTGCTCACAGATTTCCGCAATCGGAATGTCATAAATGGATACCTTGTTTTTCGAGATCAGGTGCAGCAGCAGGTCGAGCGGCCCCTCGAACGCATCGAGGTGAAAGGTCATTGCTTCCATCTTAAAGGAGCAACGAAACCAGCCGATATGCCGCGTTCCAAATCCAGCCGTCCACCGTGCCGATCAGGATGCTGGTGCCGCCGAACCACATCAGCGCGATCATCGCAAGCAGCAGGTAGGTCTGGTACTGCCGGAGCTTCATCGACCACTCAAATGGCAGGAACGCGTCCAGCACCCGATATCCGTCCAACGGGTAAACCGGGAGGAGGTTAAACGTCCCCAGGCCAATAGAAAGAGTTGCCAGATAACGGAAGAACTGCGCGATAACCCACACGAACAGGCCCGCAACGCCGCTCATGGAAGCGGTTGCGTAGCTGATGAAAAAATACAGCAGATAACCGACAAAGCCAATCAGGAAATTGGAGACCGGGCCTGCCGCCGCGACAATCGCCATCCCCGCCCGGCGGTTCTTAAAGTTTGAGGTGTTGACCGGCACGGGCTTTGCCCAGCCAAAGCCCAGCAGCAGCATACAAAGGAAGCCCATCGGGTCGATATGCGCCATCGGGTCGAGGGTCAGCCGCCCCTGGTTCGCCGCCGTGCGGTCGCCCAGCGCATAAGCCGCCAGCCCGTGACAGGTCTCATGGATGGACAGGCACAGGATAACCGCGGGCAGGGTCAGCAGTAACGTAATCAGCAGGCCGCGAATGCCGCCGCTGAAAAGAGAATTCATCAGCAAATTTCATTCCTCCAAATGTGAGGTCTAGTTGGTAAGCCTCTTGTTTTTTCATAATACATAATAGTATACTGCATTTTCCAGAATAAAACAAGAGGAATTGTGATAAGAACGCAGACTACATCGTGCCGACGCCGCCTGATGCTCCAATAAAAAACGCCCAGCTCGCTGCAGCCAGGCGTTTTGGGTCTCGCTCGGTAGATCAACCACTGGTCCCGAAAGGGACAGCCGCCGGACAAGCAAAGCCCTAACAGCTGTTTTGGAACCCATGATACTCGAAGGGCTTGCTTTTCGCAAGCCCCTTTTTTCCGCATCAGGGCTGTTTTTCGGCATCCGGTGTGTTTGCCGCTGGAACGCCGCGCGCGAAGCCGCAGGAAAGCGCCCCCTCCGGGCAAACCGCCGCGCAACGCCCGCAGCGGATGCACTCCGGGCTGTCCGGCTCGCGTGGAACCTCGACCGCCATCGGGCAGACATGCGTGCACGCGCCGCAGCCGGTGCATTTTTCCCGGTCGAGCCGCAGCTGAAAGAAGCTGAAGCGGTTAAATAACGCGTAAAACGCGCCCAACGGGCACAAATAGCGGCAGAATGGCCTGTGGATAAACAGCGCCGCCAACAAAACCGCCGCCAGCACCAGCGCTTTCCATTGAAACAGCACACCCGCCAGCCCGCGCAGCGCCGGGGTCAAAATCATATGTGGGATACCGCCGCCAAGCGTCCCGGCAGGGCAAAGGTACTGGCAGAAATACGGCGGAATGACGCCGCTTTCCTCTGCCGCAAAGGCGGGAAGCAACACCACCAGCACCACAAAAACAAGGTATTTCAGCCATCTTGCGGGCTTGTCGATTTTTTTCGGCACGTTCCATTTGGGAACCGGGATTTTGTGCAGCAAATCCTGCACCAGGCCGAAGGGGCACAGCAGGCCGCAGACCGCCCGCCCCAGCACTACGCCGAACAGCATCAGCGAACCCAGCACATAGAACGGGAAGCGATGCCTGCCGAGCACCGTTTGCAGCGCACCGATGGGGCACGCCCCCAGCGCGCCGGGGCAGGAATAGCAGTTAAGCACCGGCACGCAAAGCGCCTTGCCGCCGCCGGTGAAAATTTTACCATTCTGAAAGCCTGCGGCGTAGCCGTTGAAGAACGCGGCGGACAGTAGCTGAACCACCGTTTGGCGGGAAAACCGCCCAGGCTTCACCCGATGCCGATGCATTCGAGACATATCCGCACCGCCTTTTGCAGCACCAGCACATACTCCTGCCTGACAATCCCGACAGCAATCATCGCCGCCGCCCCCGCCAGACAGGCGCACCGCGCCCACATCATGTTACTCTTCCGCAAGGCTGACCGCTTCCTTTCCCTGCGCTTCCAGCGCCGCGTTGACCGCCGCGAGATAGTCAGCGGCAAGCTCAGGCCGCTTCCCGACAATCGGTTCCCCGGACAGCTTGCCCGCCGAATCGATAAAGACCGTCGTCGGCGTATACATGATTTCGCTGCACAGCGCCAGCAGGTCACCGTCGGCGGAAAGCAGCGTCACGCCCTCAAACCCGGCCTCCTGCAAAATGCTGCCCGCAGACGCCTTGTCGCTCAAACCGTCCAGGCAGACCGTCACCACCTGCACATTGTCCGGCAGCGCCTTGGCAAAGGCCGCAAGCTCGGGCATTTCCTGGATGCAGGGGCCGCAGGTGAGCGACCAGAAATTCATAACCGTGACGTCCTTTGCCGCGAGGTCGTCCTGTGTGTAGGTGCCGCCGTCAAGCGTTTCGGCTGTGAACGCGGCCAGCGCGGGCGATTCGCTGGCATCCTGCCCGGCGGCAGCGTCCGTGGATACGTCGGCAGTATCAGCGCTGTTTACCAGCTGTTTGCCGGGACGGCTGGTCATATAAACCGC
>CAJUJQ010000119.1 GCA_910586575.1 uncultured Clostridia bacterium
CCTTTCCGACATGCTCAAGGGCAAACAGGGGCGCTTCCGCCAGAACCTGCTGGGCAAGCGCGTGGACTACTCCGGCCGTTCGGTTATCGTCGTTGGCCCGGATTTGAAGATTTATCAGTGCGGCCTGCCCAAGGAAATGGCGCTCGAGCTGTTCAAGCCTTTTGTCATGAAGCGGCTGGTTGAGGACGGCGCGGCCTCCAATATCAAGAGCGCGAAAAAGATGGTCGAGCGCGCCAAGACCGAGGTCTGGGACGTGCTGGAAGACATCATCAAGGGCCACCCGGTGATGCTGAACCGCGCGCCGACGCTGCACCGCCTGGGCATTCAGGCGTTCGAGCCGAAGCTGGTTGAGGGCAGGGCGATCCGTCTGCACCCGCTGGTATGTACCGCGTTCAACGCCGACTTTGACGGCGACCAGATGGCGGTGCACGTGCCGCTGTCCGCCGAAGCGCAGGCCGAGGCGCGCCTGCTGATGCTGTCGGCAAACAACCTGCTCAAGCCGCAGGACGGCAAGCCGGTTACCGTACCCTCCCAGGATATGGTGCTTGGCTCCTACTACCTGACGATTGACAACGAAAAGGAGCCGGGCGCGGGCAAGGTGTTTGCGTCGGTCGATGAGGCGCTGATGGCTTATGACCAGGGGGTTGTCGGCATACATGCGCCGATCAAGGTGCGCATGTCCCGGGAAATCAACGGCGAGACCGTCACCCGGATTGTGGACGCGACCCCGGGCCGCCTGATTTTCAACGAGCGTATCCCGCAGGATCTGGGCTTCGTTGAGCGCGACGCGGAGCACCTGATTGACCTGGAAATCATGTTCACCTGTGGCAAAAAGGAGCTTGGCAAGATTATTGACCGCTGCATCCAGAAGCACGGCTTTAATAGGACCGCCGAGGTGCTCGACGCCATCAAGGGAATGGGCTACAAATATTCCACCAAGGGCGCGCTGACCGTTGCGGTCGCGGATATGCTGGTACCGGACCAGAAGCCGGTATTTATTCACGAAACCGAGAAAAAGGTTGCACTCATCGATACAAAATACCAGCGCGGCTTTATTACCGATGATGAACGGTACCGTCTGGTTGTCCGCAAATGGGAGGAAACGACCAAGGAAGTAACCGGCCTGCTCCAGCAGAACATGAAGGAGCAGCGCTACAACCCGATTCATATGATGGCCGATTCCGGCGCGCGCGGCAGTATCAACCAGATCCGTCAGCTGGCGGGTATGCGCGGCCTGATGGCGTCCACCTCCGGCAAGACCATCGAAATCCCGATTAAGTCGAACTTCCGCGAGGGGCTGTCGGTGCTCGAATACTTCATTTCGGCGCGCGGCGCGCGTAAGGGTTTGGCGGACACGGCGCTGCGTACCGCGGACTCGGGATACTTGACCCGCCGCCTGGTAGACGTTTCGCAGGAAGTGATTATCCGTGAAATTGACTGCGGCGCGACCAAGGGCATCTGGGTTGAGGATATCAAGGAAGGCAACCAGACGATTGAGCCGTTCCATGAGCGGTTGGTTGGCCGCTACCCGGTCGATGATGTTGTGCATCCGGAAACCGGCGCGCTGATTGTTTCCAAGGATAAAATGATGGACGAGGCCGACGCGGACGCGGTGATTGAGGCGGGCTTTACCCGGATGCAAATCCGTTCGGTGCTCGAGTGCCGCGCCCGTGAGGGGGTCTGCTCGCACTGCTACGGCGCGAACCTGGCGCTGAATACGCCGTGCGGCATCGGCGAGGCGGTCGGCGTGATCGCGGCGCAGTCTATCGGCGAACCCGGCACTCAGCTGACGATGCGTACCTTCCATACCGGCGGCGTTGCGGGTTCGGATATCACGCAGGGCCTTCCCCGCGTAGAGGAGCTGTTCGAGGCGCGCAAGCCCAAGAAGGCGGCGACCCTGGCCGAAATTTCGGGCGTGGTCAGCATTGAGGAATCCAAGCGCACGACGGTCAAGACCGTTAACATCACGAACCGCGAAACCGGCGAAATCCGCACTTATCAGCTGGCGTCCTCCTCTGGCATCCGTGTCGAGGACGGGCAAGAGGTCGCACAGGGCACCATCCTGAACGAAGGCGCACTCAACCCGCATGATATTCTGCGGGTGCTCGACCCGCGCGCGGTGCACGATTACGAGATTAAAGAGGTCCAGAAGGTGTACCGTCAGCAGGGCGTTGACATCAACGACAAGCACATTGAGGTGATTGTGCGGCAGATGATGCGCAAGGTGAAAATCGACGACGCGGGAGACGCCGAGGTGCTCCCGAACTCGGTTATCGATATGCACGAATACGAGGATTTCTGCAAGCAGGTGCAGGATCGCATCGACGCGGGCGAGGAAGGGCTGAAGCTGCCGACGTGCAGCCCGACGCTGATGGGCATCACCAAGGCGTCGCTGGCAACCGAAAGCTTCCTGTCGGCCTGCTCCTTCCAGGAGACGACGCGCGTGCTGACCGAAGCGGCAATCAAGGGCAAAGTCGACCCGCTGCTCGGCCTCAAGGAAAATGTTATCATCGGCAAGCTGATCCCGGCAGGCTCGGGGATGCAGGAATACCGTTCCGGCCACTATGAGACCACGGTAGACCTTGACGAACCCCAGCAGTCCGCGATGAACTGAACCAACTTATACTCGTGTGTGTTAAAGGTTGCCGTTCGGTTCGCCTGCGCGGCGGGCGGTCCTGCGCGGACAGCGCCAGAGGGACTCATCCCTCTGGACTCCCTTTCTCCGCTGCGGCGGGAATTGGAATGGCAATCATCGTTGCTGCACCTTGCCCTGCCCGCCAAACGGATGGCGGGCAGGGTGGGTGAATACGGCAAATCTTTTCATTCGCGAGTATAAAAAGAGGGCGTTCGCGTCCTCTTTTTTTTGCGCACGGAAGGGGGGCGGCGGAATATGCTGAGAGGGGAAGGGGGACGGTGCGCATCGAGCACTGAGAAGGTAGGTTCCGAGAAAGAAATAAATGGAAGAATAAGGAGAAACTACCTGAAAAAGCTTGCAAAAGTTTTAGGAACCAGGAATTTGAAAGAGACTTCCGCAGGTAAGGGTATATGGAAGTGAAATTATTAGATCCCCCTTGCATTCCATGGAAACACATGGTATAATAATTATAAATAAATGAATTCTGCTCCGTCAATCCGCGGCGGAACACCGCACCGCGCGGGAAGGAGGCACGGCACAGGGCCTTTCGCACCATGAAAATGGGTGCGGATGCCTCGGCCGCGCAGCCGGAACGCGCTTTTCCATAGGCGGAATCCAAACGGGATTCAGGAAGGAAGGAGGTCTGACAGACAAGGGAATGGATACGGCAGTCCGCCGCCATCGGCGTCAGTGGCGGATACAAACGGATTGCGGCACAGCATTGTCGCAGGGCAAACCATTGGAAACGATGGGACGCAAAGCTACGGAACTACGGTCCCCCAAAAGAGGACACAATCCTTTTGGGACTATGTCCGCCGGGTTGCACCAGCAAACTGCCGGAAACGGCAGGACGCAAAGCTAATTGGGGGCTAAAGTGTCATTTCCCGCATCAATGCGGGGGACGGAAAACGGGACACCGCTTTCTCCCACTGATAGGTACGGCGCGGTTTGCCCGCCCATCTGTCAAAATGATGCCATGCCAGCCCGGCCGCCGGATACTTTGCATCCGACAATGAAGCAAAGAAAGGAAGAGAGTTCATGAAATTATTCAAGAACACTGGCAAGCGCGCGCTTTCGTTGCTGATTGCTGTCATGATGTGTGTCAGCATGATGCCGATGAGCGCGTTTGCGGCGGATGACTCGCCTTCCGAGGATGCTGCGGTTTCGCAGGAAACGGCAGTGTCCACTGAGACTGTAACGGAGGTTTCGGAGACTTCAGACGCTGATGAGAGCGCTGAACCCGAAGCGTCTGACAGCGAGGACGGAGACGAGGATTCCCAGGAATCCGAGGCCAAGGATGAAGAATCGGATTCCGAAGAAACTGGCAGCGATGACGCTGACGAAACAACTGAAGGTGACGACGCAGGCGAAGCCAGCGAGAGCGGTGACGCAGGCGAGACCACCGATGAGACCCCTGCCGAGGGTGAAACTCCCGCCGAGGGCGAGACCCCTGTAGAGGGCGAAACTCCCGCCGAGGGCGAAGCTCCCACCGAGGGCGAAGCTCCCACCGAGGGCGAGACCCCCGCAGAGGGCGAAGCTCCCACCGAGGGTGAAGCTCCCGCAGAGGGTGAAGCTCCCAACGAGGGCGCGGCTCCCGCAGAGGGTGAAGCTCCTACCGAGGGCACAACCCCCGCAGAGGGTGAACCCCCTGCTGAACCCGCACCTGTTGAGGTTCCTGTAACCATTACGGTGCCTGTATATTCTTCTTCGGATATGTTCTATGCGGATTCGTCCGATGATGACGATGACGATGATGACGACGAGGAAGAAACGGCAGCACCCGAAGCGCCTGCGGCTGAACCGGTCAGCGAACCCGACGAGTCCCCGGCACCCGTTGACGAGCCTGTTGTCGAAGCCCCGGCTGAGACTGCTGCGCCCGCTCCGGCTGTTGAGGAACCGTCCGAGGCTCCGGCTGGCAAGGCAAAGGTCGCTGCGGAACCGCAGGAAACCACCGTGGAGCCCCCTGCACCGGAAGCTGCCGAGCAGGCCGAAGCGGTTCCCGCTCCGCAGAACGTGGAACCGGCTGCGGCTCCCACTATTGTGGAGAGCGCTGTTACCTTGTTGAGCAACGCAGCTGAGACCGTAAAGAATGTCATTACCACAACATGGGATAAATTGGTAAGCCAATTTACCAAAAAGACTGAGAATGGTGTTACTCAGGTAGAGCTTAATGATACCACGAATGAAGATGGTACGAAAAATACTGCGGAAAATACAATCTACCGGGTTACCGATAAACCAATAGTCGACAAAGATCAGAATATCGAACTTGATCTGAAGGGCTTTACCATTCAGATTGTAAACGGTGCTCTTACGGTTCAAGGCACGCTGACTATCAGAGATTCCGAAAGCGGCGGTTCAATCGTAGGAAACAGCAGTACAATCGCTGTTGCTGGAGGTAAGCTGACTTTGGATGGCGGCGCAATCCAAGTACAAGTAGCAGATGGCAAAAACGGCCGTCCGATTACGATTACCCAGAACGGTAAAGTTGAGATGAACGGCGGGACTGTCACAGGCGGCAATGCTTATGGCGGTGGCGGCGTTTATGTTGGATCTGGCAGTGAATTCACCATGAATGGCGGCGAGATTAGCGGCAATAACGCCACAACGGATCCCGGCGGCGGTGTCCTGACAGAGGGCAATTTCGTGATGAACGGTGGTACCATCACCGACAATACTGCAAAAAATGGCGGTGGCGTTGGCGTGAAGGGTAACGGCACGTTCACCATGAACAACGGCACAATTTCCGGCAATACTGCGTCAAAGTCCGATTCGGATATAATAAGCGGTAATGGCGGTGGCGTTGCTGTAACGAATGGTGATTTTATCATGAATGGCGGCACGATCTCCGCTAATACCGCAAACGGTAATGGCTTTGAGGGCAATTCCAAAGGGACATCCGGCGTTGGTGGCGGCGTTTATGTACTTGGCGGCGGACGTGATTTGAATGGTGAAGCCGTTGATGGAAAATTCACTATGAACGGTGGCGCTATTTCTGGAAATAATGCTGTTGAAGGTGGCGGCATTTTTGTTCAAGGCATGCCATCCGGTCAGTGGTCCGAATACGACTACAGAGTACCTGCCAACGACGCCGACAAGGCTGGTGAGGATAAGCTCCGCTTCGAAATGAACGGTGGGGCGGTTTCTCAAAATACCGCAAACACTGGCGAGGGCGGCGGTATTTATATCGCAGGTACCGAGGGCCGGATTACTGGTGGCGCGATTACAGGCAATAAAACCGAAACCAAAACGGAACTTGGCGGCGGTGGCATCTACATTGAGCACACCGGTAAGCTTACGATGGAAAATGTCGTGCTCACCGACAATTCAGCAGCTGGAATGGGCGGTGGACTTGCATCCTGCATCAATGGTAATACTACGGTATATGCCACCAACGGAGCAGCAATCTTTGGTAATCATGCAGAAGGAAATCCAGGGGCCCATACCCAACACAAGAATGTTGATGGCTCTTCTTTGTGGTTACATGATGGTAAGATTGATGAGTTGGTAAAACGGTTCTTAGAGAATGCAGAATTTGCAAAGGACATTTTTACAACCGGTAATGCCAGCGGCAATGGCGGCGTTTATATCAGCAATGTTGGTCTAAACGGTTTTTTGGCGAATTGGTCAGGTTTTTCAGGCGGCAATACCTTGGAATCCTGGAAGGAAATCGCGGGCGCAGCTCCGACTGCTGATAGATTCCTTGGTTTGACCGCAGAGAAAACGGACGAAGCTACAAAGCAGGCGCTGATTGCCTATGTCACGAAGTTGATTGATGCGAAAACGAAACAGCCGAATGGTGTACTTGTTTCCGGCAATATATCGTCTGTGCATGGCGGCGGCATCGCGAATAATGGCTTGTTGATCATCGGGAAAAAAGATGCGGATAATGTTAAGATTCCGGATCTGACGATCCATAAGGATTTTGTTTTTGGCGATGGTCAGGATACCGGCTTGAAATTGGGCGGCGCGTTTGAGTTTAAAGTGGAGAGTGAAGGCAGAAAGCCTCAAACATTCTTTACGGACGAAAACGGTAATGTAAACGTTAAGCTTTCTGATATAGTTGATTCAGACACGTTGAAGAAGGATCTTCAAGTCTTTCTCGAGGGTGACCAAACCTATGCTAGCAAGAGCAAAGACTATACTTTCACCATTTCGGAACAGATTCCGGTTGGAGAAGGTAAAGACGGCAACATCATTTATGATGAACGTAAGTACGAGGTTAAGATCACAGTTACGAATAACGTAACCAAGAATATCTTTGACAACAAGGATGGAGTAGGGAATCAATTCAACAGCTATGAAGTTGGCAAGCCGGTTTTCAAAGAACTGAAGCCAGGTGTAGAGTCAGCGAATCAACTGACTTCCGTGAGAGACTATAACCAGAAGAGCGATGGCGATATCACACTTGTGAAGTACAAAGATGGCTATCGTTATCAGTGTGCAAATGGTATTGTAGATATCCAGACAAATGTAGATGGCAGCATCGTGTATACAAAGGATAATGATGGCAATAATCAGTATTTGATGGATGGCGGCAAGCCAGTTACCCTCAAGGATTCTGACGGCAGCCCGATTTACGTAAAGGGCGCCGATGGCAAGAACGTACTGGATGAAGATGGTAATCCAATTCCTGTTTATGTGCCTGCGTATGCCAAGGTGCATTACGTTCCTACTTTCACGAATAAGTACAACAAGTTCGAGCTTGACCTGTCCAAGGTTACGGACAAGAAGAACGATTCGGATGAGTATATTAAGGTTGACGACGAGAAGGACGTCCATGGCAATGTTGTAAAAGACAGGACTGCTAAATTCACCTTGAGACATGTCACTCAAGAAGATGGCAAGACAGTCTATAAATATTGCTATTGGAAGCCTTCGGAAGACGGTAACGGCGGCTCTTACGCTTGGAAAGTTCTAGAAGAAGGCGAAGAGATTCCTACCATCTTGGTAAAGCGGGGCGATTTGGAGAATGGCAAGATCATGCTTGACTGCGACCAGATTTATCTGCTTGAGGAATCATCTGCTCCGACGGACTATCAAAAAGACCCATTCACTTATGTTATCGCTAGCGAGAAAGGTTTTGCTGACTATCAGAAGGTGCAAACAAATCATATAGATGAGTTGCTTCTGCAGTATGATATTGTCAATAAAGCGGAACAGAGTCTTTCCAAAAGCGAGGATAATGCAAATAAAGCGTTGGATAAGCTGGCGAATGACCTGGCTAAATATCTGAATGAAGGTAAGAAAGATAAGGTCAAGGTGCCTGAGGACAGCGCTGGAAAGCTGGAATGGGTAAAACGGAAGATTAAAGAGCTTCAAGATTCTCTGAAAAACACGACCGATAAGTATGAATCCTTTGAGACGAGCGACAGCGATGCGGCGGATGAACTGCGTCAGCAGATGGATCTGATGAAGGATTTTAAAACCCTAAAAGAGATGAAAGAAGCGAACGCCGAACAGCTGAAGAAGTTCGAGAATCAGCTGAATAAGTATGTGAATGACGACGACCATATTATTTCCAACGCGCAGAAGGATTATAACAGCAAGGTCGAAGCACTGAACGGCTTTATTGATGCTGAGAACGAGAGAATCAGCGGCTTGAAGAGCGAGCTTGATGAAATCAAGGGCAAGGTTGACGGCTACAAGAGCACGATCGCAGAGCTTACCAGCGAATTCAACAGCCTGTCAAAGACCAGTGAAAATCTGGACAGATTCAATGAGCTTAAAAGCCAGATGGAGCAGCTGCGGGACGAGATGCTTGCAGAACAGGAAGCCTACGGCAAGAAGAAGGCCGAAATCGAGACCGCGATTGATGACGCAAATGCAGAGGTAAAGACCCGTACAGATGCGATCAATGCGATCAAGGACACGGTAGAAAAGCGTCTCAAGGACTATGAACAGCTTTACAAGGAGCGCGAGCAGTTATTGCAAAAGGAAGGCATTACTGCGCTTCAGGAGAAGCTGAAGGATGTAAATCTTGATGAAATGAACGAGCAGCTTGAAAAATTGCAGAAAGCGTACGAGCAGGAACGCGAGAACGCGATTGGTGCGATTATCAAAGTGCTTAAGACTGCACAAGAAACTGCAAGTAGCCATAAGGAACTCGTAGCGGAATATACAAAAGCCTATACGGCTTATGAAAATGCGCTTGAGGACCTTGCTGGAATCGAGGTTTACAAATCCATCTATTCAGATCTCAACAAAGATCTTCCCAATACAGAAATCGGTGAGAGCTTCGTTGATCGGTATGGATGGCTGGATAAGTTGACCACAGATAAGGCTGGAAATCCTATCTATTCGGGTGCTGGCAGCATTAGGCTGGATTTGGATGTTGATTTTGTCAACTATCTGAAGAAGGAAAATGCAGGTCTCGGCTCTACTGAGGTGTTTGTCGATGAAAAGCCGTTGGAGAAGATTGAGTTTTCTTATGGCTTTGAAGAGCTGAATCCGTTTAAGGAATCGATTGAAGGGCTGACGGAAGGTGTATTGGGCGAAATTGGCGAGATTGAAATGATCGAGCTGCCCGACGTTCCTGAATTGCCTGAGATTCCGGATATCCCGGATACGCCGGATACCCCGGATACGCCGGATACCCCGGATACGCCGGACACCCCGGATACGCCGGATACCCCGGATACGCCGGATACCCCGGATACGCCGGACACCCCGGATACGCCGGACACCCCAGACACGCCGGATACCCCGGATACACCCGATACCCCGGCCGAGGATACCCCTGTCATTCCCGACGAGCCGACCCCGCTTGCGGATCTGCCCGAAGAGAGTGTAGAGGATATCACGGATCTTACGGATGATATCGTCCCGCTGTCCGACATGCCTTCTGAAGAGGAAGAGCTTGTTGACATGCCTGACGAGCCGGTACCGCTTGCAGCGATGCCGCCTCAGACGGGTGATAACTCCATGATTATGCTGTATCTGGTACTGATGCTTGCTGGCGGCGCACTGCTCTCCCTCCGCAAGAAGGAGCAGAACGGCTAATCCACCAAGACGCGCACGGCGCGCAAACCGCAAATTTCCCGGGAGCGGGGCTGACTTCAGCCCCGTTCCTTTTTCAATATACTCGCGAATGAAAAGATTTGCCGTATTCACCCACCCTGCCCGCCATCCG
>CAJUJQ010000120.1 GCA_910586575.1 uncultured Clostridia bacterium
TTATACCATTTTTCCAGCTGCTTATTCGTGCAAGTAATTTCCTTAAAGTTCCTTAGCGGTCAAATCGACCGGCGCGGACAGCATAACCGGCACCAGCACCAGCGGAAACAGCACCAGCCGGGTCAGGCTGAGGAAATACAGCTGTTTGTCCATCAGGCAAGCCTTAATGCCGGACTGCGCCAGGAAGCAGCCCAGTACAATCATAGCAAGCGGTGTATTGAGGTCGGCAACGAAGCTGACCGCCTCCGCCGGGATAGAGGGCAGCTTGAAGGGCGTCAGGAAGCAGAACAGCCCGATGCAAAAACCAATCGTTCCCGGATTGACAAAAATTTTGGACAGGCTGATTTTACCCTTCCCGCCGGACAGGTTGCACACGCCCCACGTCCATACGAGGATGGTCGAAGCGGCAATATTCACGGTGCTGAGGAATACCCCCATCGAGCCGAACATGGCGGAAACCAGCGGGATTGCCATAAACCCGTTATTGGTGAACACCGTGCACATCCGCAAATCCGGCGCGTTTGCGAAACGTTTTTCCCGGAACACCAGCCCGGACAAGACAATCATAATGCCGAACCCCAGCAGGCTGAACAGGAATTGCCAAACAAGCGTGCGCCCCAGCTCCGGCTCGAACGCGCGCTGAAAGGAATTGATAATGACGCACGGGGACACCAGCTTGGTCAGGATACCCGAGCACTGCGCTGAGCCATTGTCGTCGATAATGCCCAACCGGTACAGGACGCTGCCCGCGCCCATCAGCAGGAACATAATGATAATTTGATGCAGGATAATAAGACTGTTTCCCTTCATGAGAGCCCCTTCTTTTTCCGAGAGCAGCCGCGCCGCGCTCAAAATGAGGCTGCATGACTTATCCATGCAGCCTGTTCCAATCGTTTGAATTTTTTGTAAAATCTATACAGGTGTGACAGGCGTTCGGCAACCTGTCGCAGCCCACGCTTCAAATCTTAACGTTTACGCCGGTGTCGCCCTTCGCAATCTTGGGGAACGCGGACGCAAGCGTCAACGGCTTTTCCCACTTCCTGACCTGGATGCCGCTGGGCTTCAGGCCGTTGTTTTCCAATATCCGCGTCATTTCGTCCTGAATCATCTTCGAGAACGGCACAACCGTTTCCGGGCACGACAGCTGCATATCCACTTCCTCCCCCCGGCTGGACAGCAGCAGGTCAACCGCCCCCAGGTTTGGGATATCCATATGCAGCAGGAAGCGAATCAGCCGCTCTTTACCGCTTTGCGCGCGCTGTTCCCGGTCGGCGTCCGGGTCTATCCATAGCTCCGATACCAGCTGCTTGCCGTTCCACTCCATCGGGAGGATGGCGTGCTCTAACGGCAGGTAAACGCTTTTGTTCAGCAGCACGTTGGAAATCATCTGCCGGAAAATGCGGCGCGGCTCGCCGCCGCCCTTGCCTTTCATCGCCCAGTCCGCCGTCTTAGCCAGCTGTTCCGCGAAACGGCGGTTCTCCTTGGCTTGGGTGGCAGCACTGTCTTTTATCAGCTTGAGGAAATCGCCGTGCCTGCTCATGCGCGGTTTGAGCGCGCTCTGTTCGGCAAGCTGCCGGAAGGCTTGCAGCAGCCCTTCCTCGCTGCTGTTCTCGTAGCGCGCCGCCAGCGGCTTGAAACTCGAAATCAGCGTATTCGGCAGGCGCATATCCGGGTGCCGGTCGCTGATGTCCGTTAAATACGGCAGGAGTTTCCCTTGCAGCAGTTTGAGCGCGCCCCCACGGTCGCCGCCGGTCATCGCCTGCTCAAGTGACTGCGCCATGGTTTCCAGCTCGCTGGTATATTCGCGCGGGAGCGTTTTGGTCAGCTGCTCCAGCGTCCGCACGAGCGAATGCTCGATATGCGCACTTGACGTGTAGTCGCTGAACTTTCTCACAAATTGCAGGATTTCGGTCTTTGCGCTTTTCGTGGTGGCCTGCGCATAGGCGTCCCGCAGCAGGTCGAATAGCTCCCCGGTGAAGCGCGTGCCGCCCTCAGCCTGCTGCTTCAGGAATGCCGCCGCCTGTGTCTCATCCTGCGGCAGCTGCCGCATCAGTGCGTCCAGCTCCTCCGGGACCGGTTTTCCCTGGGATGCCGGTGTGAAATTCAGCAGCAGCTGGTTCATCGCTTCCGAAAAGCGCGGCGTATCCGCCAGCTTTTCCAAAAAGGCAAAGAAATTGCCATCCAGGCGCGGCACAAGGGATTCCAGCCCCGGCATGGCGGGCATAGCCGGAAGCTCGGGCAGCGTCTCCAATCCCGGCAGCTGCTCCATGCCGGGCAGCGGGACCGTCGGCATGGGGACCGTCGGCTGGGGTACCTGTGTGCCCTGCTGCGGGACCTGCACGGCCCCCTGTTGGAGGGGCTGCTGCCCCTCCTGCGGGACGTTCTGCGCGCTGCCGTTGGCGGGGGCTTGCGCGGCCTGCCCGTCCGCAGGCGGCTGTGCCGCCGGGTTGCGAATCATGTTCAGTGTGTCTGGATTCGGCGACGGGCCGTTCATAATGGATGCCTGCACAAGGAACCCCTCCTAACTTCCATTAGACCTGTTTGGGAACCGGGGTGTGCCGCCTGCTGTGCGCCAACAGTACAGGTCTATTCATTCTCATACCATTACTATATACCAAACCGCAGCCATTTGCAAGCGCCATCTTTCAAAAAACGCCTTCCGGCGGTTGGCCGAAAAGATACGGTTTCCGGATTGACGCGGGCGGGCGGATGTGCTACACTACAGGCATACCCTGGCCGGTATGCCGATGGGAAGGAGGATACCATGGAAGAAAAAATCCTTGCGGCGGCGTTTCCATTTTGGGACAGGCTGTCCGGACAAGAAAAAGAATCCTTTGTGCAAGGCTGTGTCCCGGCTGCTTACACGAAGGGCACGCACGTCCACCGCGCCGATATGGGCTGCAAAGGCGTTATATTGGTGCATTCCGGCCTGCTGCGCGTGTACATTGTTTCGGAGGAGGGACGGGAGGTAACGCTGTTCCGCATCCGGCAGGGGGAAACCTGCGTGCTTTCCGCCTCCTGCCTGCTGGACGCTATCCAATTTGATATCCTGATTGAAGCGGCGGAGGATACGCAGGTCTCCACGCTCCCGGCGGGGGTGCTCGACCGGGTCATGGAAGGCAACCCTTATGTCGGGCTGTATCTGTACCGGCAGGCGGCCGAGCGCTTTTCCGATGTAATGTGGATGATGCAGCAAATCCTGTTTATGGGCGCGGACCGCCGGGTTGCCATTTTCCTTTGGGATGAAATGGCGCGCGAAAACAAAACGGTGCTCAGCATGACGCACGATGAAATTGCCCGCAACATCGGCAGCGCGCGGGAGGTCGTCTCCAAGGTCATGAAATATCTGTCAGAGGAGGGCATTGTAGCCCTGAAGCGCGGGCAGGTCGAAATCCGGGACCGGGAAAAGCTGAAGCGCCTGCTTCCGTAACCCGGTTACATACACCGCCCTTGTTTTCTGGTAGAATAGCCCAAAAAGAGAAGGCGGTGTTTTGATGAAACCGACAATCACACTGAACCCGGACGCGGAAATCGTAAAAGCCGTGCGGGAGGGCTTGCAGCGGACCGGCGGATACTGCCCCTGCCGCATCGGGCGGACGGAAGCCAACCGATGCATGTGCCAGGAATTCCGGGAGCAGATGGCCGACCCCGATTTTGAGGGCTACTGCCACTGCATGCTCTATTATAAATCGTATCAAAAGGAAGAGGGATCATCATGAAGGAAGTCAACAGCAGCACGTTCACGCAGGAGGTTTTGCAGTCAGAGCTGCCGGTGCTGGTCGATTTTTACGCCGACTGGTGCGGCCCGTGCCGGATGCTCTCCCCGACCGTCCACCAGCTGGCCGAGGACTACAAGGGTCGGCTGAAGGTTGTCCAGGTAAACGTTGACCGCGCCGGGGATTTGGCAGGCGCGTTCGGCGTTTCCAGCATCCCGACGCTGATCTGTTTCCGGGACGGGCGGGCGCTGGGCCGTTCGGTCGGGCTGACCGGGAAAGCGGAGCTGGAGCAGCGCCTGCGCAGCTGGGCCGCCGTCTGAGCGGCAGGGCGCGGGAAAGAGCCGTTTTCGCATATTAGGCCTGTTTGGAAACCATGGGTACGCCGAACAGGCCTATTTTTACCGTGATAAAGGTGTATAAATCTGTATCCACTGGTCATACTAACCTCAGAAAGGGCGCCGCGGCGCTCTAAAACACAGGAGGTAAAAACATGCGAAAATACGGCGGCAAGCCAAACGCAGCCGCGCGGATGGATGATAAGGGATTTTACATAATCCTGACCATCTGCGCACTGGCGATTGTGGTTTCGGGTTATGTATTGTTTTTTGTTCCCTCAAGCAGCGGGGACACGGTATTGGAGGACACGCCGTCCCCACAGGTGACGGTTCCGGTAACGGTGCCGTCGGTGGATCTGACGGAGGACGAGCCAATCGAACGGACCGTGGAGGAAGCCCCGGAGGTTCCGGAGACGCCCGCCGCGCCGGAGGAAAGCAAGCCAGCGGAAATCGAGGAAACGGTTCCAACGGCGGCAGAGGCCGCGCCGCAGGCGCCGGTATGGGTGCGTCCCACGGAAGGCGCGGTTACCATCCCATTTTCGGGTGACGAGCTGGTTTTCCAGCCTACGTTCGGGGATTGGCGCGTACACGCGGGCACGGACTACGCGGGTGACGAAGGCGACCGGGTTTACGCGGTTGCGGACGGCACGGTGGAACGGGTCTGGACGGACAGCCTGAACGGGCAGTGCGTTGAGCTTGCGCATGCGGACGGCCTGAACACCATTTATATGGGACTAAAGGAAAACCCGAAGGCAAAGGAAGGCGGTACGGTCAAGGCCGGTGATGTAATCGGTTCCATCGGCGCGACGAATGAGGCGGAGAGCGCGCAGGGCGCGCATCTGCACCTGGAAGCGCGCGTCGGCGACCGGGCGGTTGACATTGAAACCTTCCTGACTGGCACCGAAGGGGAGTAAACAGGCAGCCCCTATCCGCTTCAGCGGAAAGAAATAACGCTTCTATACTCGCGAATGAAAAGATTTGCCGTATTCACCCACCCTGCCCGCCATCCGTTTGGCGGGCAGGGCAAGGTGCAGCAACGATGATTGCCATTCCAATTCCCGCCGCAGCGGAGAAAGGGAGTCCAGAGGGATGAGTCCCTCTGGCGCTGTCCGCGCAGGACCGCCCGCCGCGCAGGCGAACCGAACGGCAAACTTTAACGCACACGAGTATACAAAACAGCCCCGCTCGCCAAAGAATGGCGGGCGGGGCTGTTTCCAATGATGCAATTCAGGAGGATGGCGCAAGGTTACGCATCGCCGGAGGAAGAAGCCATTTCAAGCGCGGGGCCGTCGCCGGTAATCAGCACCTCGGCAAGCTTGTCGCCCGCCGAAAGCGTCATGGCGGTCAGGCTTTCATATCCGGATACCTCGGCGGCGCAAACCTGAAGGCTGTTGCCTTCCGCGTTCAGGACAACTGCCTGCCCTCCAATCACGCCGGACAGGTCGTTTGCGGTCCCGTCCGCCGGGTTAAAGTACCCTACATGCGAGCTGGAACCCTCAGAGTACGCGTAGCAAAGGTCGTACACCTTGTCGCCGGTCACATCGGCAAGCGCCATGCTGGTTACGCCGTCGCTGTTGACGCCGCCGCCGATGGGATAGGAAATGCCGTTATACAGCACGAATGTCGCGTTGGAAGAGCCGTATTTGAAAACGGCGAATTCACTGTTTTCCGATACCACGGCGGGGGTAATGTTCCAACAGGTATCGGTCGCGTAGGGGGATTCATATCCGCTGTTTACGGCGGTGAAATCCGCGACGCCTTCCTCGGTGCCCGCCAGCACATAGGGCGATTCGGTGAGTACGGGAAGCGCCCCGTCTGAGGTGCCTTCTACGCTGCCGCCGCTGTTGTTGTCCGCGCCGCCGGAGCACGCGCCCAGCAGCAGCGAAAACGTCAGCGCTAATACAGCCGGTTTCATCCATTTTGCAGTGTTCATATTTGCTTTCCTTTCTTTTTGGCCCTACGTACGATTAAGGCCCTGGTTTCCGATGCGCCCCCCTGCCGCGGCAGCGGAGATCATACGGTCAGCGCATCATAAAGTTATATAGCATGACTGCCGCCTCCTGGCGGGTCATCGTGCTGTCCGGATTGAGCTTGCCCTTATCATCGCCGCGCGCAATGCCCAGCCCGTAAGCCAGCGACGCGTAGCCGATATCGCTTTGGGACAGGGATGCCTGGTCGGCAAAGGGGCAGCTGTAAATACCCGATACCTTGGCGGCGTCGCCGTAGATGGACGCGCCCAGCAGCGTGCGCAGGAAGCCGATACGGGTAACCGCCCCATCGGGGTTCCGCTCGGATGCCTTTACAAGATTTTCATTATACGCCATCGAATATAATTCGTCAAGCCCATCCCCGGTGTCGGGGTTGGGTTCGTAGCCGCAGGCGCTGAGCAGCAGCGCAAGCATGGTCTTTTGGTCAAGCGCCGCCTTGGGCTGGAACGTGCCGCCCTTCAGCCCGATGCCGTAAGCCGCCAGCGCTTCAATCTGGCTGCGCCCGAACGCGCCGTCCAGGTCGCTGTAGCTGAACTTGGAAGAGCTGTCATAATCGCGCCACACCGGGTCGCCCGTCTTGGCGTCGATGCCCTGGAACGAGCGGTTCTCGCCCAGGCGGAACGCGTAAGCCAGCACATATTTCTGTCCCATCACCCGGTTTTCCATCACCGGGTATTCGACATAGCACAGCGGCATGTCAAAGGCCTGCATACAGGCGTCCAGCGCGGCGTCCGCCGAAATAATCGTGCGCGGCGCGATGAATTCCACCTTGTCATTCCAGTTGACATCCAGGCTGTCCACCAGGTTGTTTTCATCCATCTGGATGGAAATCTGATTGGTCGGGAACAAATAATCGTGGACGCTCTGCGCGTACAGCAGATGGTTTTCGTTTTCCTTGGCATAGGGCTTGCTTTTGCCCCATTTCTCCTTCAGCTGCGCCGCAAGGAACTGCTCGGCAGCGGCACGCTGTTCGGCGCTCTGCGGCTGCTCCTGCTTTGCGCGCGCCCGCTCGGACTGGTAAAAATTCGTCGTGTAAAGCGATTGCAGCTCGTCGGTGCGCGCGTTCATGATAATATTTTTCGTGACTTGCAGCAGCTCGCCCTCGTAGTCACCTTCGAGTTCCTTGCGCTCGGCGTCGGTCAGCGGGCGGGCGTAACGCAGCCGCGCGGAAATCTCACCGGTCTTGCGCTCCTGCGAGTAGCTAACCCGTTCGAGCGTCCAGCTGCCGTCCAGCCCCAGCGCGGCCACCGCGCGCAGCGTCTTGTCCAGCTGTTCCCGATTGTGCACGTCCTTCAGCCCTTCGATGGTTTTCAGCTCGGTGTCACTCAGCCGGGAGCCGCCGCTGGCGCTTCCGCCCTCATCTCCCGGGGCCGCCGCATCCTCTGCCTTTGCCGCGTTTGCGGCAAAGCTCATTTTGGATGGGCTGCTTGTCCGGTATTCTTTCACAAGGTCGGCGTATACCTGGTCTAAATCCACCAGCTTGCCGTCGACTGCGGTGACAACGAAATTTTTCGTATCCTCCCGCACATAGCGCAGGGAAGCGGTTTTCCCGTCTTCGTCCAATACGTAATACGGTGTCAATTGCAGGGAACCCCGCAGCAGCTCCGCCGCCTGTGCGGATGAGGTTTTGCTGCCCGCCGGGGGCACCTCGGGGTTGGTGGACGTATAGCAGTCAGCCCGGTGGAAGCTGGTCGCTGTGAGATCATCCGCGCGCAGCTGTACGCGCACGTCTACCGGCGACGGCAGGCCGTTGAACAGCAGCGTGCCGGTAAACGACATGGAGTTGGTGCTGCCTGACTTGGCGTCCTTGAGCGTGACCGACTCGCCTTCCCCCATCAGGCGGTTAGCAAAAGCCTGCGCTGCCGCCAGCGCCTTGCCTTTGTCCGCCTTGGGGAAGGACACGTCCAGCCCCCAGAACTGGCGGTTGTCGCTGTCGTTCAGGTTCAGGCGGTAGGAATAGACCTTGCCGTCCTCTCCGGCGGTCACCGAAATGCTTCCCGCATGGTTCGACCAGGTCAAATCCCAGCGCGGCGTGCTGCCATTGTCGTTGACATCGCCGGTAAACTCCTGATCTCCCCCGAGCCGGGACAGCAGGCTGTCCACTGGAAGCGAAGCCTTCACGGCTGTTGTTACCGCCGTAAGCCGGGTGTCGAGCGAACCGCCCTTTTCCGCCGGGGCCACAACGGGCGAAACCGCGTCCGCAGCCGCCGCAGACGCCGGTACCCCCATAGCCGTCAACATGGACAGCGTCAGCATGGATGAAATCAACTTTTTCATATGGTTACACCTCTCCCTGATTTTTATTCGATATTGCTTAGACGAGCACGGCGGGGAAAATGTTCCGCTGTTTCCCCAAAAAAGAAATTTTTCTGTTGCGGCATTGCGATATATGGAAAAGGCGCCCCACGCCTGCGGAACGCCTTTTGGTGCTGTTGTTTAGAGGGACCCCGTTTTAAGTAACCATGAATACATCCGGGATTTTGCGCCCGACGCCGTTTTTCACCAAGTTTGAGGGCTTCGTTATGACATTCCCGTTATAGTACATGACCGACGACGAACCGCCGTCCAAATTCTGCGCCTGATATGCGCCGTACTGCTGCATCAACTCGGAGCACTCGTTCAGCGCCGCGCCGAAGGGGGAGTACCCCGGCTGCCTGCCATCGATGACGACAATCAGCGTGGTCAAATCCTGCTTTTGCCCGATGAAGGTGCGCGGGTTCAGCCCCCAGCCGCCGGTGCCCTCAATCATGTTCTCGCCGTTGATGATGAGCGACGGATGGAACTCAATTGCGTCCCGCAGGAAATCGGTATCCTTAAATTTGCCGATTTGCAGCCGGTTTTCCTCGTCATAGCCGACGATTTTCCAGTTGCTGTGCCCTTCTGCGCGGTGCTTGATTTCGCCGTAGGTTTTCACAAAGCCGTACGGCACACCGCCGTTGCCCATGCCCTCCGGGTCCTGGAAGCCGGAGGCGTTTACCGCCAGAATCGCGTCATACCGCTCTGCAATGACGTTGATATTCTGGCCGATGCTGCCGATGCTTTCCGAAACACCGACATGCACCCGGCTGGAATCCTTGACGACCGCCATCTTGCCGACCCAGTCGCTGCGCCGGACGCCGACAATCATAATATCGTGTTCCGCGTTGATTGCAAGGATGGGGTCGCCTTCGGTGGTCAGGATATCGCTTTCCCCGTCCTCGCACAAGTCCAGGTCAATCCCCTCATAGCCGTTTTCCAACAGCTCCGAATGGGTATCGGCGTAGCTTTCAAAGGTTGCGCGGTCGATTTCGTAGAATTTTTCAAAGAAGGCTTCCGCCTCGTTGACCTCGGCGCCCGGCTCCTCGCTGTCCGGTTTATTGCTGTTCAGCGTAATGGTGCTCCAGTTGGTCTCCGCGTCCAGCTGCTTTTCGTCGGAAAGGTAGCGGGAAGAGAGTACATCGTCAATAATCGCCTGCGGGATGAACCACTCCGCAAGCCACTGGTGGCTCATGGTGCTCATCGCTGTTTCAATATAGATATTTCGCCATTTTTTGACAAACCCATTGTCTGTATACAACAGGAAGGGGTACAGGGTGGTCAGCCCCAGCAGGAACGCGAC
>CAJUJQ010000121.1 GCA_910586575.1 uncultured Clostridia bacterium
CAGCAGCCGCGCTTGATGAGACCTGTTCAGAAACCAGGGGTGTGCTGGCTGGCGTGAGAATTCATCGTCAGGACGGGACGATTTCACACAGGAATCCTGTCGGATTTCATTGGGAAGCTGCACAGCTTGACGGCAAAGGCTCGCGTCAGACAGTGCTCCAATGGTTTCCGAACAGGTCTATTATACAATATTTAGCCCAGCAGGTAAACATCCGCATAGGCAACGCCGTTTTCAAAACAGCGGCTGTGGCTGTCCAGGAAAACGTCAATCTTTTTGGACTTGATTGCCCCGCCAGTATCCTCCGCGACAAACACGCCATAGCCCTCAATATAGACACGGCTGCCAAGCGGGATGACGCGTGGGTCAACGGCAATGGTACGCCCTTCAACCGCAGTCGTGCCCGACTTCGTCAAGCCGTCCGAGCGGCCGTTGCAGCGGACGCAGGGACAATAAAAGGTCAGCTTGAAATTGCCCAGCGGCTTTCCTGCCGACTGTACCGCCTCATCGGCTTCCAGGCTGCTGTCATAAGCGACTGTCCTGCGGGCAATACTGCCATAGAGCAGATCGTCTACCTGACGGTCAATTGCTTCGGCGCGCGCCTCCTCCGCCCGCTGCACGGCGAGCAGTTTCGCCGCGGCATTGACTGCCGCCGCACTCGGCACAGAGCCAGAGGTCGATGCAACCGTCGAGGACAGCAGCACAGCGGATTGTGTATCCAACGCAAACGCAGATATGGTCAGGCTGAAGCAGACGGCCAGCAGCAGGAACACGCGGCGGCTGTACTTTCTGATAACATAAAACATAATCTTCTCCTAATTTCTCCGGGCGGCCCTGCATCCGGAAACGAGCATCCGGACCCCCGCATCTGCGGGCAGACATCAGGCCGTCATTCATCTTCATTCAGTCAGCGGCAAACATTGTTACCGTTCTGAAACTATTGTTATCGATTTGTAACCCACTATACACCACTTGACGCTGTTTGTCAAACCCATTTTGTGAAGATTGAAGGTTTTTTATAACATTAATTGCGTTTTTCGCGTTATTTTTTCACAATTTCAACAAATGAATTGCAAAAATTCGGTAGAACCGGAACCAATCCGGCAGATCGAAAACAAGCCCGCGCCTTCCCTGCCGCACAAAAAGAAGCCTCCCAACACCGGAAGGCTTCCCCTAAAAGCGATTTTTTCAATTCATTTTTTCGATGGGCCTGCTTCAAATTCGATCCCGTCAATGGCGACGGAAGCCAGCTCCTCCGGGTTCACTGGCCCATCAAAATGCACCGAAACGCTGGTGTGCCATCCTCTAAACAGATGAAACCCTGTCGAGCTGCTTCCCGACCAAAGCGCATCTACCCGGAGCGCCGAACCGTCCCGAAAGTTCAGTACGATTTCCGGCGGCTCCTCGCTGCCGCCTGCCTGCTTCCGAAACAAATCGGTGACACTTTTCCGAAAATCCATCCGGATGGAAAACGGGGATACCGCAATCGTATGCAGCACCGCTTTCCCGCCCCGGAAATCCACCCACCGACCTGCCGGGATGCGGACGGACGTATCTGTGTAATCCATGGGGAAGGAAAATTCCCAGACCGCATGAGACAGCAGCCTTTCATTCCCCCACGCGCCGTCTCCGGAACCGTCGTCCACGTATGCCGTGAACCCTTCCAGCCGCAGGGTATAGTTCCTTCCCTCGATGGCCCTGTCCTGCTCATATGCCACCATAAATCGCGCCACACCGTCTGTGGGATCTTCATCCGGCAAATCGGTGCAGTAATAGCCAAACGGGCCGCTGTCCCGCTCCGTCTGCCAAAGCTCCGCCGACTGAAATCCATAGCCGTTTCCGTTATCCAGCACCGTACCCGCCGGGGCGGTAACATCAAACACCAGATAACAGCTGAATTTGTCTCCGACCGCCCCATACAGGTGCACGGTATAGCCGTCCCGCGTCTGCGACTGCCCGATTGGAGTGCCCGCCAACGCCAGCCCGTCCAGCTGCTCCTGAGTGGTCTGTGCGCCAAAAATCCAGTAGAGCAGCTCCCCCACTTCGATTGTTCCAGACGCTGCGCCCGCCGTCAGCATTCCAAGTATCAGCACCGCGGCCAACACAGCCGCCCAACGGAGTAGTCTCCGCTTTTGCCCTGCGTTACGTTTGGTTGTGCTTTGAATGATTTCAACCTTTCCCAACGCGTTCGCAAGCACCCGCGCCCGCTCATCCGCACGCATTTCCAGCGGCTCCGGGATGTTGTCCCCGTAATCCTTCAGCCAGTCATATTTCATCCAGAATCACTCCCTTCCCAAGCAGCTCCCCGCGCAGGCGCTCCCTCCCGCGCGACAGCCGCCGTTCAACCGCCTTGTCCGTCATCCCGAGTGCCTGCGCAATCTGGCGCACACGCTCCATATAATAATACCGGCGGATAAAAATCGTGCGGTCTGGCTCGTTCATGCTGTCCACCGCCTGCTGTACCAGCCCGGCGTTCACCCGCCGCGCCGCCTGTTCCACGAGGTCGTCCGGCAAACCGAGCGTATCCTCTTCCAGCGAGAGCAGCGGCACGCCCTCCCGCCGGAGCAGGTCAACCGCCGTGTTGCGCGCCACCCGGCACAGCCACGATTTCAGGCTTCCCCTCTCCGGGTCAAGCGAACCGGCATGCTGCCACAGCTTGCAAAAAACCGTCCCCATGCAATCCTCTATATCCTGTTCCCGCGCCCCCAGCAACTGGTGCAGCACCGCTTTGACGATGCCGCCGTATGTTTCAATCGCCACCGCAAGCCCCGCGCCCGGGTCGCTGCGGAGCAGGGCGCAAAGCTGTTCCTCGGTCATGTACCCGCCTCCTTTCACCCTTCTATACGGACACGCTTGATTTTTCCCCCTCAAAACTTGCGCTCCCCGCTTTATCCCTTTATAATAGGAAACAGATACAGAAAGGAGGCATTCCAAATTATGGCTTCAAACCCTGATTTTGTGCAGTATCTCTGTGAGCAGCTCGCCGGTGCGGGCGCAATCACCAGCCGGAAAATGTTCGGAGAATACGGCCTGTACTGCGACAGCAAATTTTTTGCGCTGATCTGCGACGACCAGCTTTTCCTCAAATTTACCGATGCGGGGCGCGCCTTCCTGCCAGACGCGCCACTGGCCCCGCCCTATGACGGCGCAAAAGACGCCCTGCTCATCACCGATCCGGACGACCGGGAAACGCTCTGCGAATGCGCACGGCGCACCTGTGCCGCGCTGCCCGCGCCTAAACCGAAAAAAACGCGAAAACCAAAAACTTCCTGAGTGCGGAATTGCTCCCGGCGCTTCCGGCAACCGCCGCACATAATCCACAGGGACATGGGCAAATTAGCCCTGAGGTGATTGTGATGAAGGAATATCAGGGGCTTGGCGACATGCTGAAAAACGATCCGGAGGTCTTTTCCTACTATACGGGCCTGCCGAAATATGTGCGAAGCATGATTGCCATGCGGTCGGACAACATCTGTTCCTTTGAAGCGCTGCAAAACTACGCCGACAACCTGCTTCGCGGGGACGGTTGACCAGGGGGGCTGGCCGGATTTCCGGTCAGCCTTTCCACTGTTTCCGGGCAGTTTTTGACAATAGAAAGGCGCCTCTCTCCAAGAAGCGCCTTTCAGGTTTCAGGTATCATACTCATTATTTTCGCTCGATTTCAGTTTTGTTTTAGCTCACCAGATGACGCTGGCTCATTCCGTGCATCTGCAAATCGTCCAGGCTGACAGTTTCCGGAAGGGTCCATACGCGCCCGAAGCGCACCGCGCCCTTGATTTTGCCGCGCTCACACATGATCCGCAGCTGTTCCACCGGAATACGGAACTGCACCGCTGCTTCTGCTACTGCTAAGAATCTCATTTCTAACGCCTCCAATAACTGGTTTTTTGTTTTCTAGGCTTATTATATCACCATTCCAGAAAAGTAGCGCATAAAATTTTCGGACAATTTTGGGGCAGATTTCGTGATTATGCTGTTTTCAGGGTTTTTAGCTTGGTGAAGCGCCATTTTCCGCAACTTTTTATCCGTATTAAAAACAGCTTTTCACGTTAAGTTCACAAAAAAACAATACTTTTCATGTTTCATGAAACACCAGCAGCCGCTGGCCCAGATAATTGAAGCCGGTAAACAGGCACATTCCGGTGAACATGGAAATATTATCCTGAATTTCCACTGAAAATCCCTGAAGGAGGCTCCTACAAGCGGGTTTTGCGATTCCATATGCCAAAAGATAACAAACGGCGATATTTGCTGCAAAACGTACTACTTGAGATATGCTTTTTTGTTGATTATGAAACGTGAAATATTTGTTCAAAAAGAAACTTAATATGCTGGTCAGGATGTAATTTGCCGCCGATGAGACCCAGTAGGAGGCGTGCGCCAGATTGTACAGCCCGAACATAATCGCCGTGCCGACAAGGGTATTCACCACCCCCACAAGCAGAAATTTCAACAGCTTCCGGTCCGCCAGATTCCTCACCGCAACCCCTCCTCGGTTTCCCGTACCAGATAAACAGGCCGGTGCTTGGTTTCCAAATACGTTTTCGCGAGGTACTGCCCCATGATGCCAATGCACAGCAGCTGCACGCCGCCCAGCAACAGAATCACACACATCATGCTCGGCCATCCGCCGACCGGATCGCCGAAAATCAGCGTTTTCACAATCACGATGCCGATAAACAAAAACGCTGCCGTACACATCAGCCCGCCCAGCACCGAAGCAATCGCCAGCGGCGCGGTCGAAAAGGCGATAATCCCCTCGACAGAATAAAGGAACAGCTTCCAGAACGACCACTTGGTCTCCCCCGCCGCGCGTTCGATGTTCACAAAGGGCACCCACTTCGTTTTGAAGCCAACCCAGCCAAAAATGCCCTTGGAAAAACGGTTATACTCGCGCATGGAAAGCACCGCGTTGACCATCCGGCGGCACATCAGCCGGTAATCCCGCGCGCCGTCTACAATATCCGCGTCCGAAATCCGGTTGATCAGCTTGTAAAACAGCCGCGCAAAAAAGGAACGGATTGGCGGTTCCCCGTCCCGGCTGATACGGCGGGTCGCGGCGCAGTCGCAGCCCTCCTCGGTCACAGCGCGGTACAGCTCGGGCAGCAGCGCGGGTGGGTCCTGCAAATCCACGTCCATTGTCGCAACGTAATCGCCGGTCGCGGCATCCAGACCCGCGAGCATCGCCGCCTCCTTGCCAAAATTGCGGGAGAACGACAGGAACCGCACCCGTGTATCCTTCGCTGCAAGTCCCCGCAGCTCGGACAGCGTATTGTCACTGGAACCGTCGTCGATGAACAGCAGCTCAAATTCAACCGGTGACATGTCCGACGCGACGCGGGTGATTTCCCGATAGAACAGCGGCAGCGCTTCCTGCTCGTTATAGCAGGGCACAATGATTGAAACCTTAGGCATCCTTCAACTTCCCCTCCAAACGTTCCAGCCCGAGCGCCGCAGCCGTATATATATATAGCTGCGGCAGGAATGCGTAACGCGGCTGCACCTCGATCAGCACGAATGCGCAGAACGCCGCAAAAAAGATAAAATACGGAAGATACGCTGAAAAGCCAAGTTTTTCCCAGCGTTTCCAATTGCCAAAAAAGCCGTAGCCTGCCAGCCCGAACGCCAGGAAGAACAGCCCGCGTTCCAGCTCCCTCGCCCAGGATACCAGCAGCGGGTGATATTCCTCCAAGTGATCAAACATCCAATGCAGCGCGTCGTCGATCCACAGGAATTCAATCTTATTGTGCAGATGCGCCAGCAGCGCCGCCGGACCGGACGACAGCCGCGAGCGGATCAGCCACCGCTGCTCGGCATGGCTTGTCTCGGTCATTTGATGGTTTTCGTCCAGGTGCGCGATGACGGCGTACCAGTCCTGTGAGGAATAGCCTCCCTTGCTATCAAAATTCAGCCCGGTTACCACCTTCCACATAGGGTTGCGGTTTTCCAGGCCATATGGATTGATATCCGCCGCGCGGATGGCGGCGTCGGTGCAGGCGTGCACACCGCAGTAAACCACCAGCAGCACCGCCAGCCCAGCGGCAAGCCTGCGAAATTCAGCTTTCTCATGCAGCACCCGGAACACCGCCCATGCGAAAATGGCGACCAGGAAAATAATACCCTCACTGCGCAGGATATTGCCCGCCTGCAAGGCAAGCCCCGCCAGCGGAAAGCGCCAGAAGCCCAGCCGTTTGCAGTCGCCGCAGGCCAGCACCCAGAGTCCCAGCGTCAGGAAAAACGCCGACGGGATTTGATTGGACAACAGCGTGTGCAGCGTCGAGCAGAACGGGGACGCCGCCAGCAGGAATGACGCCAGCTGCGCGGGACGCTCCCCCGCCCATTCGCGCGCGAAACGGTAAAGCAGGCAGGCTGTCGCCGCGCCCAGCCCAGCATTCACCAGCTTCAAAATCACAGGGTTGTCCCACAGCATCAGCCAGAACGCTTCCCACGACACAATACCGAACTGATAGCCCCAAAGCGCAAAATACTCGGTATTCAAATATGAATGGTCTCCAGACAGCACACCCCGTGCCGCCCACAGCAACAGCTCAAAATCACTGATAATCGGCGGATGCAGCAGCAGGAGAATCACCACACGAAGCAGCAGCCCCCCAGCGAACAGCCACGCCGTAAAATGCAGCAGCGGCTTTTTCCAAAGCGCCCACGCGCACGCCGCCAGTGTAAGCGCTGCCGCCCAGCCGCACTGCCCAAGCACCAGCACAGCAGCGACTGCCAGACATACGCAAAACAACCCGCGTACCCCGCAAAATATCCGTTCCATTTCAAAGCACAACCTTTTTTCTGCCCGTGGCGGATTTCCGCTTTTATTCCTATCATATCATGTGTTTTCCGTGCAGGAATATTACAGCAGCATCCCATATTTTTGACATTTTGCCTGTCCCAATTCTTTGCACGGGACGGCTCACATACTTTTTTTGATGCTATCAATAAAGATATTCATATACACATTCCGCCCTGTTTTCCGGCCTGCCGTAAAACCAACGTTTCTCTCAAGTGGATAACGTTTATTCTACCATAGATTCATACGCATTACAAGATAAAATTATTCGGCTGAGGCGAATAGATGGGCCGCTGATTTATCCTCTTCGCAACTAAAAACTGCCGCATCAGGCGGTTTTTATCCCCAATACGGCAGCTCGTCCCAAAAAGTCAGATGAAACTATTTCATGGAGCCGTTCAGGCCCCAGTGTGCATTTTCGTGAATCGTAACATATACCTTTCCGGCGTCAAGCCCGCCGCAGGCTTCCATGGTTTCAAACACGGCCTCCGTAAACTGCTTCTGCACTTCAAAATCCGCCGTGCCATAAATCTCGACATCGACATACGCGAATTCGCCCTTTGTCCCGGAAAAATACATCGTACCGCCATCCGTAATGTCCACCATAAGCGAGCGCTCGCTCTTCCCGGGGATCATTGTGATTTGCCTGCCAAGCGCGGCCGCAATGGAATCCTTTTGCTCATCCGAGAGCCTTTTTGAAGTGCTCATGTGAATATAAGGCATCAGGGTTCACCCTCCTTTGGTAAAATGGTTTTTCCATTATATACCTTTCCTCTCAAAAGTACAAGTCCCCAGGCCGGAAAACTTTTGTGCCGGAACGCCCATAACCACTTCTTTATAACATTCTTTTCAGCATTATTCTCCGTTTTTATCGCCAAAAAAAGACAGCCGCAGCAATTTTTCCCCTGCTGCGGCGTTTTTTTTACTTTTTATCTGCATCCGGAAATTTTCATATGTACTATAAAACCATACGCTTTAAACCCATTTCAAAATCTCCTTTTTCATCCTGCCAATGATCCGCTTTTCCAGGCGCGATATATAAGACTGTGAGATCCCCATCAAATCGGCGACCTCCTTCTGTGTCATGGTGTCCCTTTGTCCGATGCCAAACCGCAGCGAAATAATCTGCTGTTCCCTTGGCGGCAGCTTGCACAGGGCGCGCAGCAGCAGCTCCCGGTCCACATCATCCTCAATCGGGCGGAGCACACTGTCCGGCTCGGTGCCCAAGATATCGGACAGCAGCAGCTCGTTGCCGTCCCAGTCCGACGACAGCGGCTCATCGAAAGATACCTCTGCACGCTGCCCCGACACCTTGCGCAAATGCATTAAAATCTCGTTTTCGATACACCGCGAGGCATAGGTTGCCAGCTTCACCTGCTTGTCAGCCTTGAAGGTGCCGACCGCCTTAATCAGCCCGATCGTCCCGATGGAAATCAAATCCTCCAGCCCAACCCCGGTATTCTCAAATTTCCGGGCAATGTACACCACCAGCCGCAGATTGTGCTCAATCAGGCGGCTGCGCGCGCGCTCGTCGCCCGCCGCACAGCCCGCAAGCGCCGCGGCCTCCTCCTCGGCGGAAAGCGGGGGTGGCAGTACCTCCGAACCGCCGATATAGCAAACAGGACGTGCGCTCCAACTGCGCAAAAACATCCGCAGCCATGCTAAAAATTCTGTCATTTCCGTTGCTCCTCTCTTATTAGGCCGATTAACGCGTCATACCGTCCGTTGCTGACCCGGTTCGGGCTGACCGCCGCCAGCAGCGGCGGACCCCCGCGCACCTCATCCGGCCGGAATGCCAGCAGTAAGCCGCTGTCCCGCCCCAGCGCGCGGTACGGCACCAGCCGGAACCGCAGCCGCAGCCCGCCCGGGATACGCGGCAGCAGTGCCGCCGCATTATCGCATGCCAGCTCCCGCACCAGCCACGAAAGCTCGGGCGGCAGCAGGCGTTCCGCAGCGGCGGGTTCCAAAATCAGCACCGGCAGGCCGGTTGCGGGGTCGGTCAGCTCGTTTCCGGTATCGCAGAGTGCGGTAATTTTTGTCTCCCGCCCACAAAAGGACAGCGTTATGGTACAGGTGTCCCTTTGCAACAGGCCATGCTTCGCACTCCCCCGGAACAGGATGCCTGACACCGCCCAGCCGGCGGCGGCGGCCAGCGCCAGCGTCCGCAGCGGAACCGAAATCCGATACACGCCCGCGCTGTACAGCGTCCGCCCCGAGGCTTCACTGGCCAGCAGGACAACGCCCGCAAAGCCGAAGCTGACCGCCGCGAACAGCACCGACCGCCGCGCCAGCCCCCGCCGCCCGAACGCCACTCCGACCAGGCCTACGCAGACCGCCAGCCTCACCGGCATCCACGCCGCGCCCGCAAACAGCAGCATCCCCGCCGCATAAACGCCACCCAGCAGCGCCGCCAGCGCCAGCCGTCCGCGCCGTAACGGCAGCCCGCCGAGCTGCGCCGTGACCGCCAGCAAGCAGTAATCGACCAACGCATTGAGCGCCGCCAGCTCATCGACATAAAGCACCATGCGCATCCCTCCCGTGCCAACCACCCCTATCATACCGCGCCGCCCCTAAGGATTTTGTCAAAATGGACGGGCGCTTTTGGACAGGTTTTGCGGAAGCAGAAACATTAGACCTGTTCGGAAACTGTTGGCGCACCGTCTGCCGCGAGCCTGCGCCGCTTCCCCTTGAAATCCGACAGGGTATAATGGTCCCTGGGATTCGGACCACTCCTAAGAAAAAGAACGTGAACATGGTAGAATGAAATAAAAGCAAAGGAAG
>CAJUJQ010000122.1 GCA_910586575.1 uncultured Clostridia bacterium
TGCGGAAATCCAGCCCAAGAACGAGTTCGATTTTTGGCCGGATGGAGCAGTAGGGCTTGCCGTTCATGCAAAAGCGACTTCCGCGCAGGACGGACGAGGCAGGCAGGGAAGGCCTGAGCAAAGGAGAGGATTCCATTGAAAAAGAAAATCCTTGTGGTAGAGGATGAACGCACGATTGCGGATATCCTGGTGTTTAATCTGGAACGGGAAGGATATGAAGCGGTTTCGGCGGGCGACGGTCCCAAGGGGCTGAAAATGGCGCTTGAGGGTGAGCCGGATTTAATCCTGCTGGATGTCATGCTGCCGGAGATGGACGGCTTTGAGGTGCTGCGCCAGGTGCGGGAGAAATCCCGGGTGCCGGTGATTATGCTGACGGCACGCGAGGAGGAAACCGACAAAGTAGACGCGTTGGAGATGGGTGCGGATGATTATATCACCAAGCCGTTTTCCATGCGGGAGCTGATGGCGCGGGTCAAGGCGAATATCCGCCGGACAGCCCCGGCGGAAGCCGAAGCGCCGGAGGCGGCGCGGGAAAGCGAGCTGATGATCAGCCAGGAACAGAACGCGGTGTACAAGAATGGCAAACCGCTTGATTTGTCGATGCGGGAATATGATATCCTGAGCTACCTGTCGGCGACGCCGGGGCGTGTCGTGACCCGGGAAGAGCTGATGGAAAAGGTCTGGGGATATGAATATTACGGCGATTTGAGGGCGGTGGATGTTGCGATCCGCCGGCTGCGGGAGAAAATCGAGGACGAGCCTGCGCAGCCGAAATATATCATCACAAAGCGCGGAATGGGCTACTATTATGACAAACAGTGAGGTATCCCGCAAGATACACAATTTGAAAGGAATGTATTTCGCCGACCGGCCCGCCGTCTTTCGGCGGGTCGTTTGTCGATGCGGGAGCGGAGAGGTCCCGCCCGCGGGCGCAGGAAAGCTGGGGATTGCCGGGATGAATGCTTCTCCGGAGAGGATTGTGGGGTTCCAAGAGCTTCTTGGCGTAAAGGAGGGAATGGATGTTTCGGAGTCTGCATATGAAATTGGTGCTGATTCTGGTGCTGTTGATTGTTTCCGTGATGGCTGTGGTCGGGATTTTCCTGATTAACAGCGTCGGAACGTTCTATCTGGAGGATTTCCGGAGCCAGGTGCAGGATACCCTGTGGACCGGGGACGTCATGGCCGCGATGGAAAATGCTGCCGCAAATGGCCCGGAAGCACTCAAAAATGTCGTTGCCGCGTATGATACCCAGCTCGGGCTTGACCAGTACCGCAGCTTCAGTATCCTGGACGCGCAGGGGAAATATTTGGCCGGTTCCGCGGCCAATGCCGCCAGCGCGGAGCAGTTCTACCGCCGCCCGAATATCGTTTCCGCAATGGCGGGGAAAGCCAGCTGCGCGGGGTCCGTGATTGATAATTACATGGATTATGCCATCCCGGTACAGCTGGGCGGGTCTGTCCGGTTCATTGTGTACATCAATGACGATAAGCAGGAGATTTCAGAGCTGTCCAGCCGTTATTTCGCAATTGTCATGCAGGCAATGATGTTTGGTTTGGTGGTGGCGATTCTGCTGTCCTTCCTGCTGTCCAAGACCATCACCACGCCGCTTGAAAATATCACCCAGGGCGCAAAGCGCATCGCCGACGGTGACTTCAGGCAGCAGCTGCCCATTCAATCCTCCGATGAGATTGGTGAATTGACAAGCGCCTTTAACTACATGGCGCGCGCGCTCCATGCCACCATCAACGAGGTGCAGGGGGAGCGCAACAAGCTGGAAACCATTTTCCTGCACATGACCGACGGCGTTGCCGCCTTCACCTTCGACGGCAAGCTCATCCATATGAACCCCGCGACCGAAAGTTATCTGGGCGTGCGGTTCGAGGACAACGTCGCTTTTGAGGATATGTTCGGTGATTTGGCGCTTCCGGAAAAAGTCGAGGGGCGGCGGACTTACCTGCAAAACGAGATTACCCGGTACGGCAGGATTTTGACCGTGACACTTGCGCCGTATGGCTCAATAGGCGGGGACGGCGGCGTGATGGCGGTCATCCACGATATTACCGAGCAGCGCAAGCTCGACGACGCGCGGCGCGAATTCGTCGCGAATGTTTCGCATGAGCTGCGCACGCCGCTGACCAATATCCGCTCTTATACCGAAACATTGATTGACGCGGCAGGGGAATTGCCCAAGGAAACCGAAATCAAGTTCCTTGGTGTTGTCACCAGCGAGGCCGAACGCATGGCGCGTATCGTGACCGACTTGCTGACGCTCTCCAAGCTCGATTATAACCAGATGGATTTACGGTTTACCCATTTTTCCACGCATGCAATGCTCGAGGCTGTCTATAATGCTATGGTACTGAACGCGGGTGAGCAGGGGCACAGCTTCCGGATGGACGTGCCGGACACGCTGCCCGATATGAATGGCGACCGTGAGCGCCTGGAGCAGGTGGTTGTCAATATCGTTTCCAACTCCATCAAGTATACGCCGCGCGGTGGGCACATCGCAATGTCGGCGCGGATGCTGGACGAGCGCAAGCTGGAAATCGTGGTCGAGGACGACGGTATGGGCATCCCAAAGGACGACGTGCCGCGCCTGTTTGAGCGCTTTTACCGGGTGGACAAGGCGCGCTCCCGCGAGAAGGGCGGCACGGGCCTTGGCCTTGCCATCGCAAAGGAAATGGTCGAGGCGCACCGGGGCAGCATCCGCCTGGAAAGCGAGCTGGACAAGGGCACCCGGGTGACGATTCTGCTGCCCATCGACTTGCCGCTTGAGGATGCGTAAATCGCGTAAAACGGTAAAATTTATGAAGCAAAAATCATTCAAAAATACAATGCGGAATCTTGCGCTTGTCGTCCTGACGCTGCTGATGGTGGTGCTGACGCTGCTCAGCGGCGTTTCGGCGGTGGGCAGCGACGTGCGGCCCTTCCGTTGGTCGCTGCGGCACGCGGACCTGGGCTATGAGGTGCGTTCGGGCGACAGCCCGGCGGCGTACCCGTCGTCGATTGCCATGACCGGCGTGGACGGCGTGCTGTACGGCGCGGCGTTCAATGAGCGCGCGGCGGCGCAGCTCTATGAGGTCACGCGCGAGCTGGTGGGCAGCGCGCTGAGCGGGGCGGGCAGCTTTGAGCAGACGACGGAGCAGACGCTCCGGGAGCTGCTTGCAGGGGAAACGCTTTGCTATGCCTATAATGGCGAAATCCCGTCCCAAGCGCTTGCGGTGTGGCTGGAAGGGCGGTGTGGCAGCGAAATGAGCATTTCCATGCTGCTGCTGACGAAGGGCGGGAACCTGGTACTTCGCACGCGGGAGCAGGGACTTGTGATGGCGGAAACCACGATCGACCAAAGCGCCTGGCAGCGTGCGGCGGCGGTCATGGGCGCGGGCGCCTGCACGTACGCGGGGCTTTCGGAGCAGCCGTCCTGCCGGCGGCTGGCGGCGGAAACGCTGATCTTTGACGGCGTGCCCGTGAACGCGGACGTGCTGGTCAGCGAACCGCCCGCGTTCGGCGCCCCCAACGCGGCGGACAGCCTGCAAACGCTGCTGGGCGCGTTCGATTACAGCGTTTACGCGCGGAGCTACCAGGAGCGCGATTCCCAGGTGTACGTTGACAATGACAGCACCATCCGGATTCACACGGACGGGACAATCCGTTATGCGGCGGCACGCCGGGAGCTGGAAGCGGCGGAACCGCTGCCGCTGACGGACGCCATCGAGCGGGCGCGCGTCATTCTTGCGCGGGCGCAATACTCCATCGGCGCGGGCACGCAGGCGGAGCTGCTTTCCTCGGTGCCGAACGCGGAAGGCGGGGTTACGCTCCTGTTTGGGCTGGTGTTCGAGGGAATCCCGATCAGCACAGACGAGCCATACGCAAGCTTTGACTTCGCGGACGGGCAGCTCATCCGGGCGGTGATCCATCTGCGGCGTTTCTCTGCCAGCGGCAGCCGCCAATATATCCTCCCGGCGGCGCAGGCGGCGGCGGCTTCACCGCAGGCCGGGCAGCGTCTCGGCATTGCTTATTTGGAGGGGGAGCCTGACCATTTCGCGGCGGAACGCTGCTTTACTTTTGTCAATCCTTAATTGATATCCTGCCGGTCAGCCTGCCGGAAGCGCGGTGGGCTGGCCGGGATTTTAAGAAGGACCTTTTGGATTCCTGCGGGGACCGCGGAAAATCCGCTGGCACAGCGCTGCCAACGGATTTTCGACGGACTCAGTTGCCCCATTATCTGCCGAAATCGTTTGCGGCAGGTATAATTTTTCGAAAGGAGGGCATCTTTATGCAATGGGATAAAGTAAAAACGATTTTGTTGGCCATCCTTTTGGTCGTGGATGGGTTCCTTGTGTGGAACCTTTCCCAGAACTTTCTCGTGGCTTATCGCCGCGACCATGAAACGCTGGAAAATGTACGCACCCTTGTCAGCGCGGAGGGGGTTCGGCTGGACGCCGATTTTTCCATTCCGAACGGTGAGACGCTGCCTGCGTTGGAAATTGAACGCAGCATCCACGCCGAGGAGGAAACCGCCGCCGCCCTGCTGGGCGATGGACCGGAACGGAAGGACGGGGAGGACGGCTCCACGCTCTTTACGAACCGCGACGGGGAAAGTGTGCTGTTTCAGCGGGACGGTACCATCGAAGCGCGCCTGCGCGTCGGCGAGATGCCTGAAAGACGCATCGACCGTGAGCATGTCGCCGAGCTGGTGCTGGTCGGCTTCCCGACCCATGACGGTACCTTTGCTGCGGACGGGGAAGGCACGGTCCATTTGACCGCCGACCTTGCCGGGGTGCAGCTGTTTGACCGCGCGCTCGAAATCCGCTTCAAAGATGGCTGGGCACAGGTTTCTGGACGCTGGACGCTCGAGCTGCCGTATACCACCACCGGCAGCAGTGTTTATTATGACGGCGCAGACGCGCTGCTCACCTATGCCTATCAGGCGGCGGAAAACACAGTCATTCAGGAAATGACACTTGGTTACCGTCTGGGGGAGGAAAACGCGGGGCGTACACCACTGGTTGTATGCTGGCGGATTCGGACCAACCATGGCGTGGAATTTCTGGATACGTCAAAAATGACAATCCAGACAGAGGAAATTTCGTAAAGTTCTGTGAGGAAAACTCTTTGCAAATGGTGCAATCTGTGTTAAAATGATATTTGTATTATCGCGCGGCTTTACCGCCAGCGCACATATTTCTTTGAACAAACATAATTTGAACATATATAAGGAGACCGGGGTCCCCCGGTGCCCTGGCCGTGCGCCCGCTGCTCGGAGCGCAGGTTCCTTTTTCATAAAAATGTACGGTCATTCGCCGTACCATCATGCTAAGGAGTAGGTAGGCTTGACGAAATATATCATCAACGGCGGAAACCGTCTCAACGGAGAGGTTTCCATCAGCGGCGCGAAGAATGCCGCTGTCGCGATTATCCCGGCGGCTCTTCTGGTAGACGGCGCGTGCCGTATCGAAAACGTACCGAAGATCATTGACGTTACCCTTCAGCTGGAAATCCTCCGGGAGCTGGGCGCCCACATCCGGCTGCTCAATTCCACGACGGTTGAGGTTAATGGCGACTACATCGCCGAAGCCAAGGTGCCCTATGAGCTGATGCGCAAGATTCGCGCGTCTTATTACCTGATCGGCGCTCTGCTTGGCAGGTACCATCATGCCGAGGTCGCGATGCCTGGCGGCTGCAATTTCGGCGGCATCCGTCCGATTGACCAGCATATCAAGGGCTTTAAGGCGCTTGGGGCGCAGGTCGAAATCCGCGAGGGCGGTTATATCTGCGCCGATGCCCCCGACGGGCTGACCGGCGCGCACATTTACTTTGATGTCGTTTCGGTTGGCGCGACCATCAACATCATGCTTGCCGCCGTGCTTGCAAGGGGGCAGACCATCCTGGAAAACTGCGCGAAAGAGCCTCATATTGTCGATTTAGCAAACTTTTTGAACTCCATGGGCGCTGACGTGAAGGGCGCGGGCACCGACGTGATTAAAATCCGCGGCGTGCGCAGGCTGCGCGGCGGCATGTACTCTATCATCCCCGACCAGATCGAAGCGGGGACGTTTATGGCGGCTGTCGCGGCATGCGGCGGCCAGGTATTGGTGAAAAACATTATCCCGAAGCACTTGGAATGTATCACAGCAAAGCTCAAGGAAATGGGCGTTGAAGTGACCGAATATGACGATTCTGTACTGGTAACGCGCAGCGGACGCCTGCGCAAGACCAATTTGAAAACCCTGCCGTATCCCGGTTTCCCGACCGATATGCAGCCCCAGCTGACCACGGCGCTCTGCCTGGCGGATGGCACGAGCATCATCACCGAGGGTGTGTGGGATACCCGTTATCGTTATACCGAGGAGCTGGCGCGCATGGGCGCAAGCATCCATGTAGACGGCAAAATTGCTGTAATTGAGGGCGTCCGAGAGCTGACGGCGGCTCCGGTGCGCGCGTTTGACCTGCGCGCGGGCGCGGCGATGGTCATCGCGGGGCTTGCCGCCAAGGGGGTTACCCAGGTGGAGCAGGTGACGAACATCGAGCGCGGCTACGAGAACCTTGTGGAAAAATTTGTAAGCCTTGGGGCCGACATGTACCGGTCAGAAATCCCGGAAACAGAGGCCGCAATGGGGGCGGCGCAGTAAGGTATCCTTATGGCATCGTCCGGCGCTCCCGGCGCGGCGGAACGGAAAGGCAGACATGAAGGAACGGTATTTTTACAGCATTGGCAGCGGTTCGAGCGGAAACAGTGGGTTTTACGTCTGCGGGGAAACCGTTATTTTGATTGACCTTGGCGTGTCCGTGCGCCGGATTACGGCGGCGCTGCGCAGGTATGGGTTTGAAATCAGCGACCTTGCGGGCGTGCTGGTGACCCACGAGCATCACGACCATATCAAGGGGCTGGCGACATTTGCCAGGCGGCACAAGGCGCCGATTTACGCGTCGCGCGGCGCGGCGGAAGCGATGATACGCAAGGTGCCCGCCGCCGAGGGGCTTTTGCGCCCATTTTGGGGCGGGGAAACATTTTCGGTCGGCGGTTTGCAGGTGGAATCCTTCCTGACGCCGCATGATTCGCCCGAAAGCGTGGGTTATGTCATTCGCGGGGACGGGAAATCTTTCGGCTATGCGACCGATTTGGGCTTTATGCCGTCGGCTGTCCGCGCCAAGCTGACCGGCTGTGACGCCGTCGTGCTGGAATCCAACCACGACTTGACGATGCTGGAAAACGGCCCGTATCCGTACATATTGAAACAGCGCGTTGCCGGGCCGCGCGGACACCTCTCTAACGTGGACTGCGCCGCCTGTGCAATGGAACTGGTGAAAACCGGTACAAAAACGTTGATTTTGGCGCATTTGAGTGGGGAAAATAACACCCCGGAGATTGCGCGGCAGGAGACGGAAAACGCGCTTTCCAGCCTTGGGGGCTGTACGGTGGTTGTTGCGCCCCGGGACGAGATGGAAGAGCCGGTGTGGCTGTCGGAGGCGGGGCAATGCTCTCTGTTCGCCTGATTTGTGTTGGCAAGCTGGGGGAAAAGTTTTGGAAAACGGCCTGTGAGGAGTATTCCAAGCGCCTTTCGGCTTACTGTAAGCTTGAAATGATTGAGCTGCCGGAACAGCGGCTGCCGGACGCCCCTTCGGAGGGGCAGATTCAGCAGGCGCTTGCGAAGGAGGCCGCGCTCATCCGGGCAAAAATCCCGGCGGGCGCGGCGGTGATTGCGCTGTGTGTCGAGGGACAGATGCTTTCCAGCGAAGCGCTCGCGGAAACGCTGGGGGCGTTCACGGTCTCCGGAACGAGCCGCCTGGCGCTGCTGATTGGCGGTTCCTGTGGGCTGGATGAAGCCCTGAAACAGGAAGCGAAACTCCGGCTTTCGATGTCGAAAATGACGTTTCCACACCATTTGGCGCGCGTTATGGTCCTGGAACAGCTGTATCGTTCGCTGAATATCCTGGCGGGCGGGAAATACCATAAGTAAGCGCCCTGTAAGACTGGTTTATGATGTTTTGTCTTTTTTGCGGGCTATACTGTCCGGATTTTGGATTTTTCAGGTGAAATAAACACTTTTTGCTTTTTCATAGCTTCCCTGTTCAGGGAGGCTTTTTTGTTTTATTTTTTTGAGAAAAAGTATTGACAAAACTGTGCATACTGTATATACTAAATATATACGGTAAATACGGACAGAAAGGAGTAAGGGCTTGAATATCATTATCAGCAACGCAGCGGGACAGCCGATTTATGAACAAATATACGCCCAGCTCAAGCAGCTGATCCTGTCAGGCGAGCTGCGGGAAGGCGACGCGCTGCCTTCCATGCGGGTGCTGGCCAAAGAACTGCGCATTTCGGTGATTACCACCAAACGCGCCTATGAGGAGCTGGAACGGGAAGGATTCCTGGTGACAGTCGCCGGGAAGGGCTGCTTTGTCGCCGGGATGAACCTGGAATTGGTGCGCGAGGAGCATTTACGACGCATTGAGGAGCACTTCGGTGAAGCCGCGCGGCTGGCAAAAAGCGCCGGGGTTTCGCGGCAGGAGCTTACGGAAATATTAGAAACGGTTTGCGAAGGAGAGGACCTATGAACGCGATTGAAATTCATGATTTATATAAAGATTACGGGGATTTTCAGCTTGACCACATCAATTTAACCCTGCCGGAGGGCTGTGTGATGGGCTTCATCGGCGAAAACGGCGCGGGCAAGTCCACCACAATCCACATTCTGCTCGACCTGATCCGGGCAGACAGCGGGGAGGTGCTGTTTTATGGCAAGCCGCATACCGGCGTTTTCCCGGCGCTCAAGGAGGAAATCGGCGTGGTGCTGGACGAAGCCTGCTTCCCGGAGATGATGAACCTGACGGACATCAATTCGGTGATGCAGTCGGCGTTTCGGAACTGGTCGGAGGACACCTTTTTTGGCTATGTAAAGCGCTTCCGCCTGCCCGAGAAAAAGAAGGTTAAGGACTATTCCCGGGGCATGAAAATGAAGCTTTCGATTGCGGTTGCGCTGTCGCACGGGGCGCGGCTGCTGATTCTGGACGAGGCGACTAGCGGGCTGGACCCGGTTGTCCGGGACGAGCTGCTCGACCTGTTTTTCGAGTTCGTGCAGGATGAGCGCCATACGATTTTCATCTCGTCGCATATCACCAGCGACCTGGAAAAAATATGTGATTATGTGACCTTCCTGCACCGTGGGCACGTGCTGTTGTCCGAGGAAAAGGACGTGCTGCTCGAGCGGCTCGGCATCCTGAAATGCACGCGGGAGCAGCTGCGCGAGCTGGACGAAGCGGCGGTGCTTGGCGTGCGGGAATCGTCCTTTGGGGTGGAAGCCCTGGTGGAGCGGGAAAACGTGCCCGCAGGCCTGTTGATTGAGCATGCGTCACTGGATGATATCTTGGAACTTTAAGGAAATTACTTGCACGAATAAGCAGCTGGAAAAATGGTATAAT
>CAJUJQ010000123.1 GCA_910586575.1 uncultured Clostridia bacterium
GGGCTACGGTTTTTTGCAGCAGGCGATTCAGAATTACTATGCCGGGAGGGGCGTCACGCTCGCGCAGGAGGAAATCTTTATTTCGGACGGCGCGAAAAGCGACCTGGGCAATATACTGGATTTGTTCGCGCAGGATAATACCGTGCTGATTCCAGACCCGGTGTACCCGGTTTATGTCGATACCAATATTATGGCGGGGCGCAAGGTGGTTTTCGCCAACGCGAACGAAGGAAACGGCTTTTTGCCGCTGCCGAATGTCGGGGTAAAGGCTGACCTGGTTTATATTTGCTCGCCCAACAACCCAACTGGTGCGGCCTACGACCGCGCAGGGTTACAGCAGTGGGTTGATTACGCGCGGGAAAACGGCGCGGTCATCCTGTATGACGCGGCGTATGAGTGCTTTATTACCGATTCCGCATTGCCGCGTTCGATTTTCGAGCTGGACGGCGCAAAGGAATGCGCGATTGAATTTTGTTCCTTCTCGAAAATGGCAGGCTTTACGGGGACGCGCTGCGGCTATACGGTCGTACCGGAGGCTCTCGCCGGGGGTGTGCTGCGCAAAATGTGGCTGCGCCGCCAGACAACCAAATTTAATGGTGTGCCGTACATCGTCCAGCGCGCGGCAGAAGCCGTTTTCACGGAGCAGGGGCAAAGGGAAATTCATGAAGCGCTTGCTTATTACCAGAAAAACGCAAAGGTGCTGTCCGACACGCTGACCGGATTGGGGATCTGGTACACCGGCGGTCAGAATAGCCCGTATCTGTGGCTGAAATGCCCGAACGGAATGAAAAGCTGGGAATTCTTTGATTATCTGCTGGAGAACGCCAACTTGGTTGGCACGCCCGGCGCGGGCTTCGGCAAAAACGGCGCGAACTTCTTCCGGCTGACCGCTTTCGGGGACCAGCAAAAGACACGGGAAGCGGCGGAACGCCTGACAAAACTTCTGAAATGAACTGTGATACCGGAGAATGTATGGAAAAACCATATTTTTTAATCGATTTTTTTCCGGCGTGTGTCCCGGCGGCGCGCGCGGAAGCTTTCGTCGCCGCCGAGGAGTGGCTTTTGACGGAGGACGTGCCGGATTTTTCTCGGCGGGTCACGCGGATTTTGCTCAAGCTGTCCTGTTACTTTGAATGTGAATTTGTCCACGATGGGAAAGCGGTCATGCCGTCCGGCGCGGTGCTCTTGGAAACAGTGTCCACTGTGGTTGTCCGGCGGCACGGTACGCTGGAAATCGGCATTGCCGCAGAGGATACCCTGATTACGCTGGACGCGGGGGACTTGTATTTGACCGTTTATCATCCAAGCGCCCGCGCGGTGCGCCTTTTGCAGCAACTGGCCGCTTCGGAGGGGCTGTTCTGGCGGCAGGGCAATGCATAAAGTTCAAAAAAGCACGATTTCGCTTGAAACCGTGCTTTTTGCTTTACGAGTATGAAACCTTCATGTGCTGCTTGCGGTAGGTATCGTTATCCTTCCGCTTCAGCTCGGATTCAATCTGCGACAGCTGTTTTTCCAGCTGCCTTTTTTTGTCCGGGTCCTGCTCCCGCTGAATCCTTTGCTGAAGTTCTTTCCGTTTTTCCTTCAGCTTTTTGATTTCGCGGTCTACCTGATCGGTGTTTACGGTACAGGTTTCAGGCTTTTTGCCGCCCTTTTGGGGTGCGGCTTTGTCAGGTTCCTGCGAGCCGTCTGGCGTTTCATCGGTTTCCCTGGGCAGCTCCGGCGCATCGGCTTCCGGCGAGGGTACGGCCTCCGGCGCGTCAAAGGCGATGCCCGGCGCTCCGTCCGCTTCCGGTACAACCCGGTAAATGCCAATCGGCTGGTTCAGCGCTTTGTCGGTCGGGACGTATTCGTCATACTGCGGCGGACGCGCCTGCTCCGGGCGGTTGGTTTCCGGTGACCTTTCCTGCGTTTCCCGCGCTTCGCGGATGTCCCGCAGCAGGGATGTACGGCCGGGCTGGATGGTCGGGAAGTTCATCAAAAACACCTCCTTTTTCAAGATTTCCACATCGGCTTCCGATGTGGGATATCTTTATTGTAGAGGCTGCGTTTTGGGAGTGCAATCGGATTGTTGTGAAATGTCCTGCGGATGCTGTGAAATGTCAAGCAGAATACTCAGGCAGGCGGTGTGCCCGTCCATCGAAAGCGCGGTGCTGCCGCCGTATTTTTCTACTGTCCATTGGATGTTAGAAAGGCCGGTGCCTGCCCGAAAACCGGTCTTGTCCGTGCTGTTTTCCACCTCTATCAGCAGAAAATCACCCTGCAAACGGTTGGAAACGTGGATGAAGCCTGATTCCAGCGTTTCACAGGCGTGCAATGCGTTGTCCAGCGCGTTTGCAAGCAGGATACAGAAATCGAGGTCATCCACCGCGCAGGGGGAGGGGACGCTGAGCGCGGCGGTAAAGCGGATGCCCTTTTGCTGCGCAAGCGCCGCCTTGTTTTCCAGCAAGATGTCCAAGACCGGATGACCGGTATGAAAGGGGTTGGAAAGCGGCTGTGCCGCGCCGTCCAGCTGCCCGAGATATTCCACCGCGCGGCGGTACTCGCCGCTGTCGAGCAGGCCGCGCAGAACCAGCAAATGGTTGCGCAGGTCGTGACGGAGTGCGGCGGCAGCGGCGCTGCGCTCCTGCGCTTCCGCAACGTATTGCTGTTGAAAGCGGCTTTGTTGGGTGAGCGCCGTCATTTTCTCCCGCATGGAAAAATAGCCGGTCAGCCTCCGGCAGGTGTACAGGATGCAGAAAATGCTGGCAAGTCCGAAAAACTGTATCAGAAACATCTGGATATGCGGGAAAACAGGGAGTGCAGGGTCTATTACCGTACTGTTTCCATAAAAAGAGTCGCTGACATAGCTGCCGACCGAAAAGATCAGGAGCAGCGGCGTCAGCGTCAGCAGGACAGATCCCAGCGGAATCCCTTCGGGTGGTATCAGAAAGCGCACAATCAGCCAATCACACAGGAACGCCAGCAGGATGGAAAGAAGGCTCCCGCCGTAGAAAATCAAGCCGCTGATGAGGAGCGGATACCTGGGATAAAAGGAAGCGCAAAGCGTATGATACAGCGGATTGAAAACGCCATAGCATAACTGCATGATTTCGACCGAAAGCAGCGCGGCCAGAAGAGCGGTTTGCCACTCGGAACGGAGATAAAGGGGGCCGTACAGCAGCAAAATGCAGGTATACAGCAGCCGCCAGAGCAAAACCGGGATTTGCAGCATGGCGACTGTGAGCGACAGGAGCAAGAGGGGGAGCACCCGCCAGGTCAGGCGCTTACCGGCAAAGGCGCTGACAAACCAAAGGTTGATAAGCTGTTCCGCCAGCATCATCAGGGAGAGGAATACGGTTTCCGGCAGGCTGTTCACAGGGCAGGCCTCCATTGCTTCATATATTGCAGGACGGCGGCGGAAAGCTGCTCCCGGCGCAGGCGGGAAACCGGGATTTCCTCCCCGGTGGAGAGCGCTGCGAATCCAGGATGGCAGCTTTGGAGATACTGTAAATTGACCAGATAGCTGCGGTGGCAGCGGAAAAAGCGGCTGTCCAACTTGGTTTCCAGCACTTCGAGCTTTTCGTAGTAGTTGATCACCGGCATATGGTGCAGATGCAGATAAACCTTGCGGTTGATGACCTCGCAGTAAACGATTTCCCGGAAGGGGATGAGCGTGTAATCATTGCCGCGCTGCACAAGCAATCGCTGTTCCTGCCCGCTGCGCAGGGTTTGCAGCAGGCGCTCCATCGTGCCGGTGAACGCGGCCGGTTCCAGCGGCTTAACCAGGTAATCAAATGCCTGCACTTCAAAAGCGCGGAACACCTGCTCCCGCAGGATGGTCACGAAAATCAGCAAGCCGGAAAAACCGCGCCTGCGCAGGGCAAGTGCGGTTTCAAAGCCGTCCGGCGCGGGCATTTGGACATCCAGGAACAGGATATCGGGGGAGAGGCCGCTGTCGAGCAGCGCCCGCCCGCCGGAAAAGCACCGCAGCTCCGCCGGGATTTCCCGCGATGACAGGAAGCTGGAAACCTGTTCCGCGAGCTGATTGGCAATATAAGGTTCATCGTCACAGACCGCAATCCGCAGCATGGGAAGCGCCTCCTTTTATGGTTTCTTCTGTTTGGCGCGGTAATTGCCGTTGCAGCAGGATTTTATGCCGGAATGGCGCTTTCCAGCGTCCGCACGGTATAGATGAGCAGCAGCAGTACGACCGGGATCGAGGTTAGGAACCATTTGACGACCGGCGGCCCGTCGTCCCGGCACCAGTGAATCAGCGATTCCCGCCGCGTCATGCACCAGTAAATAACATAGGCGGCGCTGAGCAGGATGGCAATGGAATAAAACGACCATACCAAATTCCATTCGTCCGGAAGCAGGCCGATAAACTCAACAATCAGGTTGTTGGCAGCGTGCGCCGCGATCGACGCGCGCAGGGAAAACCGCTGCGCGATATAGCCGAACAGCAGCCCGCAGGCGAACGCGGTCGGCAGCTGCACCAGGTTATTATGCATCAGGCCGAATAAAATGGCGCTGATGACCAAAGCAAAGCCGCGCCCCCAGGGTTCCAGCCAGCGGAGCACCGCGCCGCGAAAAATCAGCTCTTCAACGAAGGGTGCAATAAGTACCGAATAAAGGAACATGGACACTGTGGCCGATGTGCCGGTCGAAACGGCGGTTGCTTCTTCCAGAGAATATCCCATCCGCTCCACAAAGTGTTCCAGCGGAATAGTGACAAGGGTAGAAAGCAGCTGAAGCCCGTTGATACCAACTATCGCAAGCAGGAACTGATATAGATGCATCCGCTCACCGGGGCAGGGGCGGCGAAACCGCCTGCCCAGCAGCAGCAGGACGAATATAAGGCCGAGCAGTGATGCCGCAATCATGGAAAGGCCGCTGTTCAGCAGCCGGTCGTAGATTTCGCCTGAGGGCAGGCCGGGGTCCTGCGCCCGCCAATAGGCAGCCAGCGCGTCCTGAACGGAATAAGCTGTGATAATTAGCAGCAGTTCGTGCAGAATCAGCGTGAACGCAAGCCGCCGGAAATCCCGCCGCGCGGAGCGGCGCAGTGCATAGGATTCATCCCACATGGCGTGTTTCCTCCTTGCGGCGGGACAGGCGCGGGTAATGGCCGTCGCTGAGTATCACGCCGATGATGACCAGCAGCACCCCGGCAGCCCCCATCAGGGTCAGGTGTTCCCCGAGTACGGCTGCGGCAACAATGATGGTTACGACCGGCGTCATATAAATATAAACGCTCGATTTGACTGCGCCCAGATAGCTGACCGCCGTATTCCAGGTGACAAAGCCAAGTGCGCTTGCAAGGAAGCTCAGATGGACGAGGTTAAACAGGTTGACTGGCTGGGACAGGGTTTCCAGCGTGGGAGTAAAGCCCGAGATTACGACATACGGCGACATAAAGACCAGACCCCACAGGAAGAAGCGCCGGGTCAGGAGCGCCGGGGTGTATCCGGCTTCGGACAGGCGGCGCACCATGATGGAGTACACGCCCCACGCAACCGCAGCCGCCAGCGCGAGCAGGTCGCCCTTGGGGCTAAGCTCGACAGCGGAGCCGCTGTAATTGAGCAGGAACACCCCGGCAATCGCCGCCGCGAAGCCCGCGAAGAAGCTGGGTTTCAAACGTTCTCCTTTTAGGAAAAAGCCGGCGAGAATCGCGGTAAACAGCGGCGCGGTGGAAACAATAACGCCAATATTGGACGCGGTCGAATATAGCAGCGCGATATTTTCAAACGAATAGTAAATCGTAATGCCGCACAGCCCCGCAATCGCGCACCAAAGCTCATGGCGGCGCTCCTTCAGGTGGAGCATCCGCGGGTTGAACGCCCACAGCGCAAGATAGCCGAACACAAAGCGGATGAATAAAATCTCGGCGGGGGAGAAGGAGCGCAGCAGGATTTTGGTCGAGATAAAGGTTGTGCCCCAGATTAAGATGGTGAAACCGGCGAACAGATGCCCGCGCAGCCTTTGGTTCAAATTCATAGAATGGATGTCTCCTTAACAACAAAAAACATTCCCGCAAACGGTTATCAGCAGATAAAGCCGCCGCCGATCACGATATCGCCGTCATACAGAACGGCGGCCTGCCCGGGAGCAGGGGCGCGCACGCCCTGTTTGAATACGATCCGTACGGTATCGCCGTCCGGGTAAACGTCTGCGCGGTCGGCGCGCTGTGAAAAGCGGACGCGCACATCACACGAAAACGGGCCATGCGCCGCATATTCGGGCGCGCAGTAGTGCATTTGCTTGGCGGTCAGTTCATAATGAATGGGATCGGTCAGCGATAAAACGACTTCATTTGTTTCCGGACGGAGCGCGGTGACAAACAGCCGCCCGCTGGCGGATACGCCAAGCCCCTTACGCTGGCCGACCGTGTAACGGTGCACGCCCAGGTGCCGCCCTAAGATGTTTCCGTTCTCGTCTACAAAATTGCCTTCTGGCAGGCGCACTCCGCGGCGTTCCAGCCAGCCGCACCAGTCGCCGTCCGGGATGAAGCAGATATCCATGCTGTCCTTTTTTTCAGCGGAGGGGATGGCTTCCTTTGCCGCGTAAGCGCGGATTTCCTGCTTGCTTTCGGCTTCGCCCAGCGGAAAGATACAGCGGGACAGCATCTCGCGCGGCAGACGGTGGAGCATATAGCTTTGATCCTTGGTACTGGCAGCGCGCATGAGCAGGGTGCGGCCCTCGCGGTCGTGCCCGATGCGGGCATAATGCCCGGTTGCGAGATAGTTTGCGCCAATTTCCGCCGCATATTCTACCAGTGCGTAGAATTTAATCAGCGGATTGCAGACGACACAAGGGACGGGCGTGCGCCCGTTCCGGTATTCCTCTTGAAAATAGGCGCAGACTGACTGCTCGAACGGTTCCCGCTTGTGCGAAAGGAAAAGTGGGATGCCCAAGCGATCCGCTACGGCCTGCGCTTCGGCTTCGCCGCCTAAGCCAAGATCCAGGAACAGCCCGTGAACCTCTAGCCCCTGTTTTTGCAGAAGGGACGCCGCCACGGCGGAATCAACCCCGCCGGACAGGCCCAATACAACCTTTTCCATTTATCGAGCCTCCCAATTCTGCACGCCCGCAAAGAGCTGGTACGGGTATGGTTCAAAATTATGCATCAGCCCCGCGCGGGTTACCACCTGGCTGCGCTCAAAAGCAAGTGGGATGACGGGCAGCGTTTCCGAAAACGTCTGGTAAAAGGCGGTTTTATCCTCGGCTGCACGCGACGCGGTGAGTGTAGCCTCAAATTCTTCGTTATCAAAATTTCCGTAGTTCAGCGCGCCGTCCTTTGCCACCAGCGGACGAATATCGAAATCAGGCGTCAGCCGGGTTTCCCCGTAGTAAATGTCAAAATTCCCGCGTTCCAGTGCGCGCATGTAATCCTCATAGGGGAGGGCGTTAACGGTTGCGCCGATGCCTGCCGCTTGAAGGGCTGCCGCGATGGTTTCCGCCGCCGAAACCTTATATGCGTTGTCGCTGTTGACCAGAATGACAGGCGTGAATTTTTCATGCCAGTATGGTGTATACCAGCGTGTCGGGGGCGGAATGTAGTCTAAAATCCCGTCGCCGTTGTTGTCGGCGAAGCCTGCCCCCGCAAGCAATTCGAGCGGGTCTGGGGGGGCTTCGCCGCTGTCCGCAGGCTGCGGGTTGACTGGCAAGAGCGCCGGGTCGGCATAGTTTTGCAGCTGTGAGGAGCAAATGCCTGCGCGCTGAATCAGCAGGCTGACCGCCTGCCGGACAACAGCCTGGCCGAGCGCGCCATTGCTGTGGTTGACTCCCAGGTAATGGAAATCGGTCGTGCGCGTCCGATAAACATTGGTTGCGCCCGAAACGGCGTTCGCCTTGGGCGAAATCCGCTCGGTACGGGTCATAGAAATATCGCCGGTTTCAAAGCCGTACATCAGCGCTTCCGCACGGGAGGTCGCGACCAGGTGCACGGTCGGGAAAGATTCAATGGTACCGCCCTGCCAATGCTCATTGCGCACCAGCGACCACGTGCCGTTCTCCTGTACGGGCCTGTACGGGCCGGTGCCGTCGGCGAAGGTGTCCGATTCCGTGCCCGCGCGGCAGATCGGCACGTCCAGCAGGCGGGGCAGGTCGGCGTTCGGCGTGAGCAGGTTGACCGTCAGCTGGCTGCCGGCGGCGGCGATGGATTCCACGTCGGCAAAACGCGCGTGATAGGGCGAGGTCTCGTCGTCCCTCGCGGCCTGCCAGCTGGAGGCGACATCTTCGGCAGTCACGGGTGCGCCCGACCAGAAGGTCAGGTCGTTTTTGAGGGTAAAGCTCCACATCAGGCCAGAGCCTTGCCAGCTGCCGCAAAGCACCGGCACCGGCTCAAAGTTTTCATTCAGCACAAACAGGCCCTCATACAGCGCCTCCAACAACAGGCGGTTGATGCGGGTGCGTGACGTAACCGGGCTGACCGGCTCGGCAGTGTAATACGCCAGGCCCAGATAACCGGGTGGGGTTTCCGTGGTCTGTTTGGGGATATCGGCTTCCGGATCGTCAGCCGTTTGTTCTTCCGGCAGGGGAAAGAGCACCGAGCAGCCGGACTGCCCGAGCGCCAGCAGCAGCGCCAGCAGCAGCGCCGCAAATCGTTTCTTCCACATAGCATTCCCTCACAGGCTGATGATGCCAGCCTGTACGCCGCGCACACCCTTTGTGACGCGGTGCGACCAGAATTCATCACTCATGCAATAGGTACACATGCCGGAATCGATGATATTGCCGCTGTCCAGCCCGGCGTCTGCCAGCAGGCTGGCGTTAATCCCCTGCAAATCAACGAACCATTTTGCGCCGCGCTTCTCGATAAAGGGCTTTACGCGCGCGCCCATGCTGTGTTCCATTGCCTCCGGTACATCGGCGTCGGTTTCAAAGCAGCATTGCCGGATGGAAGGGCCAATGACCGCAAGCATGGTGTCCCGCCGTGCGCCGAACGCCCGTGCCATGGTATCGACCGTGTTGGTCAGGATGCCCGCCGCCGTGCCGCGCCATCCCGAATGGCACACGCCGATGCTTTGGCTGGACGGGTCATACAGCAGCGTCACCACGCAGTCGGCATAGAACCCGGCGAGCGGCGTATCCGGCAGGTTGGTGACAATCGCGTCAGACTCCCACGCCATCGGGCGGTGCAGCCCCATGCCCACGGTTCCCTCGGTCACCACCGAGACCTCGGCGCGGTGCACCTGCTCGGTACGGGTGACGCGCTGCTCGTTCATGCCGAGCGCCGCGCACAGGATTTTATAATTCTCCCGGACGTTGGCCGGGTCGTCCCCGCGGCTGAAGCCCAGGTTCATGCTTTCGCACGCACCGGTTGAGACGCCGCCGGATTTGGTCGTGAATGCGTGCCGCACCGGCAGCTTTTCGCAAATATAATATCTTAAATCGCCCTTTTGGACGGGT
>CAJUJQ010000124.1 GCA_910586575.1 uncultured Clostridia bacterium
ACTCCCTTTTTGTGTATATTTCGTGTATGAACGTTTTTGCGCAGATTGCTCTAAATTTAACAGTTCCGCTTAGAGTTTTGAGTTTGCGGTTGATCCAGCGCTCAATTTGCCGAAGTGCACGGAATACAATAGCCTGATCGCTGATTGTCGAAAGGCCAAGTGTGTTTGCACTTGGGTCGTCGCCGCCGCCAAAGAGAATTTTGTTTACACCGGCCTGAGACCAGAACTGAGATTCCGCATTCGTAACAAGGTCAGATTCGCTATTCGCACCGGATTTCTCAAAGTCCCATGCGGAAATCGTCATTGGAGTCAGTATTACACCAATATTCTCCGGCAAGACATTCTCTAACTGGTGGTAGAACTCCTTTGCAAGCTCGTAATCAATCAGAAATTCCCCTGTTTGTTTGTCTATCGGGATTTCGAGCGCGAGAGCTTTATAGTTTGATGTCTCGCTTGCGTTTAGAGAAATGGCACGGTAATCCTCGATATCGGCCAAGGCACTAAATAAGCTTACAAACGGCGGGATAGGCGTGATCTCCGTCTCATTGATTTTGATACAGATAGATTTCTTGCTGTCCAGTTCCTGCCACTTGAATGCATTACCTTGACTTTTATAAGAGCTGTACATGGTCGTGAACTCCGGAGCATAGTTCGGCAGCTCCGCAGCATTACTGTCAAAATAGGAGAAATCGAAGGCAAAATTATATACGCCATCCTCGATGCTGCTAATTTTGCAGTAATCTGCGTTCAGCTGCTGAATGCAGAACGAGTCTTTTGTTTCAAAAAGATACCCATAGAATACATTGTCGCGAAATGCCACGTTAAGAACCTTGCTGAATTCATGCGGAATATTCATGTTTGTGATGGTATCTGCGGCGGTTTTATACGCTTTTTCAACTTTTGCCTTATCTGCTTTTTCCATATCAAGCTTATATGGGGAAAGAACATATGCAAAGGTCGGCATATTTGCAAAATATTGAATTAGCCTGCGATAGTAGTTTGAAATATTGTACAAATACTGCGACATCCGCCTGAGTGCCTGTTCATTATTCGCCGGGTTCTCAAGATATCCAACAAGCTGACTTTTGGTGTATTTTGCGTAAGTCGGTGTCGCCCAGTTTGTCGCGGCGAGATCTCGCAACTGGATACGGTTCTTGGAAGCGAACTCCATGAATTTCTGCGCATCAAACCTCCGTGTTCCTTTTGGCGTTTGTACTGCTACTTGCAGGCTTGGTTGAGCCGGTGGATCGGGTGTTGTGATATTACGTCGATGGGTTAATTTACGTTGTTTCATGTCTCACTTCCTTTCCCTTATTTTAGGTGCACGGAATTGAAAGATGCTCTTATAATCAGGTGGTGGTGCAGCTTTCCGCTTTACGATCTGTCCACGGCGAAGCGTAGCAAGGTACCAGCAAAGCAGTGCATAAACAAATGCCCGGTCATCATGCTTTTTATTGCGTAGCTCTGGAGGAAAATTATAGGTGATTTTTCCATTCGTGTTGTATTTGCACACCGTAATAACTTCATCCTTCATAAGCTCAATTTGAGCCAAGGCGAGCTGTTCTTCCAGAGTCAGGTCATATCGGGTTTCACTGCCGTCGTCTTCAATCTTGATGATGTAATCCTTACCCTCTGTATCCGCAGGCCAGGAGACGATTCCGAGTTTTGTCATTTGCTCAGCCGCTTCAAAAATTGCATTTCGATTGCCTGCCGGGTCGAGCAGCTTGATGATATTGACTGCATCGGGGTACTTTCTGATGGCAGTCTCATTTGCCTTATGAGATTTGTCGATCAGCCCTTTATGCTGCTTCCCGTCTTTGCCAATCCAATCCTTCAGAAGCTGGTCTGAAATGCCGCCAATCATCTGACCGCCGGGACCGCTATCACAGATAATGCATTTGATGTTTTCGTAATCCATTTTGCCAAGGCCGTTATAATCAATGATCGAGTCTTGCAGACGTTTTACCTGTTCAGGCAGCCGTAGAGGTGTTTTCTTCTTTGTAGCCTGGTCAACCATCGAAATTACGTTCTGGATCTTCATGCACCAGCCCTTTTCGGGATCGTCAACCAACTCTGCCCAGCCGAGAATAGAGTTATCTGACATTCTGGCAGAGTCATATGCGGCAATAAAAATACGATCCCCGTCATTCTTAAGAACAGGAGGTCGCTTTTCAGAACACTGCATGATATTGCCACGGGTAACAATTTGTCCGTCATGGGAATCAGCAGAGAAGAGATTATATAGCTCACGCTCTGCCTTTTCTCGGTTATCAGCCATAGCTTCTGCTACCTTATCCGGGCTGATAAGCGGTGGGTATGGTTCGCCATCATATGTTGCGTGCATAATCAGGTCAACATTGAAGTCGCATACAAAATATTTTGGGTCCCCGATGAACATTTTTTCTGCAAAAGAACGATATTTCTTATAAAACTCAGATGAGGTATCACTCGCAGATGAAGCATAGAGCAGCTGACGGCTGAATTTCTTCGGTTCGAGTGTCGTGTCAACATTGCCGCCAAGCATGAAGTTTTCTGACTGGTTGACAAACTGCGCTGTCTGAACAAATAACTCTTCCGAGTACCATCCAGATTCATCGTAGCAGACAAGACTTGCGCGACGACCTTTGATATTGATAATGTTGCTGTTCAATGTGTTAATCGTCGAACCATTAAACAATTCGCACTTGAACGAGGCCGGGTCGTGAACAAAGCCATCAGAATTTGCACCGGCTTTCAGCTCTCCCATGAATACCTCCGTACTTCCGCAGAAGGATTCAATTTCCCGAAGCGCAATTTTTTCCATCTTTTTGAAGATTTCTTTTGCCTGATCGCCAGTATTGCCGATAAAGTATGTAGCGTGATACGGTATTAGCACACTGCGCAGCATCGGATATATGCTTAAAAGTGTAGTTTTACCCGCATTTCTGCACGCTAACCACATTATAAAGTCACGAAACCAGGATTCCATAATAGCATATTTCTGGTAATCCAAAAGTTCATATCCGAAAAAGCGGCTACAAAACCCAATGGGATTCGCACGTCCCCAGTTGATAATCTGGCAGTATTTGTTGTAAGATTCCAGGCGACGTTGTGATATCTCACGGTCTGTGCGTTTAATCGAAAAGTCCATCATTCACCATCCTCGGTGTCAAGTATTTTGGTGTCTGTGACCGGCGGGAGCTTGATCTTGGAATTTTTGCTCAGATCGCTCGCGATTGCCCGGAGCTGCCGAGCCTCTTCGATTAGCTTCGACTGTATCAGATCATAGCGTCGGATCATATCTCTCTGCGTCGCGACCATGCGTGCATAATCGTCGTCCTGCCAATTCAGCTGGTTCATCAGGCTTCGATTGCTGATATCGGCTACCTGTTGATATGCTTCCGCAATTTTGGAATTGACTACATTTACCTTACAGTCTGCAAAACCGTCATCCTCCATGTTACGCATAATCTGCGTAATAGCGGAGCTTCCACGCCCTGCTTTCCCAGCGCCCTTGACAGAGAAGCCATTTTCATTCGCAATTGTGCTCATTGTTCGGTCGAGAGCAACCTTTGCATCCGTATATTGTTTGAGGTTGGCCGGAGCGCGGGAGAGGAGATCTGCATTGATCAGCTTGTCCACTTTGTTGCGTTGCAAGATAGTTGGCATCATGTTGACGGCGCTTTGTGTCCGATGTGGATCTTCCAACACTTCATCTGTCAGATATCCGCTGAGCGTGTTAAACAGGAATTTCCGATCTTCATCCAAATAAGAGTCATCTTCATAAGGGTCGTATCCAAGTGCTGAAATGACATATTGTTTGTTTTTTAGATCAGCTTCGCTCCATTTCGTTTCGCGTGCATCCTGTATTTCGGTTCGGTCTTTCGAGAGCTCTCCATCTAACAACGTATTGACAAACGTTTTTCCTGTAAATTGGATATTGTTGATCAATCTGGAATATGCGCCGACTGTTAAGTCTTTACCGGACATATTCATAGAATCAAACATCGTGTTGCTGAATGGGATGTCCATATAATGACAGATAAGCATCATTGCTGTACGAGCATCATATCGTTTAACGTATTCTTTCAGCATATCATTCAGACAATCAATGCAGATAGGGAAGTAATAATCGTTTCCTTCCCATAGTTTTGAATTTGTCTTATAAAATTTACCCATCGGACGGTCTGTAACTTTGCCGCACTTGTAACACCTGAATATGCTTGTAATATCATCTGGTATAGCTGTTTTCTTTGCACGGCGAGTCCGGCTAGTTTCATTCTTTTTTACTGGCATGGAATCACCTCTTACCTAAATCATTAAGAGAGGTTTGAGTGCTGGTTTTGAAGCCGCCGTCGGTTTTATCGATATTCTTTTTTCTCACATTCTCTATGTATTCATCGAATTGTTGTCGCGTATTATTACGACTTCCATACAAATGATGAAAACTACCATCAGCACGTACATCGTGGCAGTTGTAGCACAGTGTTATTCCATTGTTTACATCAAACCGTAAATCCTCATTGCTGGCAAAATTTTCAAGGTGGTGCGCGTTAAGTGTGACAGGATGCCCAGCGCTGCTTCTTGCACCACAACATTGACAAGTGTAATTGTCCCTTTCAAACACACGCTTTCTCCACTCTGTATACTCGAACGAATTTCTGATTCGGTTTTTTTCTGGAGTAAGGAATCCTCTCCATTCTTCTACTGTGACTCCTTGATAGTTTGCGGAATGCTTTACTGCTCGATCTGAGATGGCTTTTTTATCTTTTAAATGTACAGATGTTTTTGCACGATACTCCTCATTTTCCCATAAAGCTAGTCTTTTTTTAGACATTGCGATCTTATTTTCTGGTTTTGCCCACCATCTCAACAAAATGTCTGAGCGACTAAATTCTTTAATATTGTTTTCAGACAGAATGCGACGAATCGTTGCTACGCCAACCCCAGGATACATGCTTGCAATCTTGTTAACTCCATACTCATAATCCAAATATAATTCTCTAACTTTATCTCCGTCTGGCACTTCAGGGGGAGGCAAACGTTTTTTTATATTGAATTTTTTCAAACATTTTTCAACTGATTGATGAGCAACTCCAAATTCTTCAAAAATCGATTTTATCGTGCGACCCTTCACAATATACTCGTCATATAGCCAATCCCTATCCAAATATTTGTGTTCCATTGTTATCGCCCCCTTTAATTGTAACATTGCGTTTTATCTTTGATTTGATCGGATATGTTTGTTCTCTCTCATATGCAAAATACTGGACGCAAGTTCACAATATCTTACTTTTACAAGACTATCAAAAAACATATACTAGATACTCCTTTTATATATTTGTTATTATTCGAAGCCCATCTGATACTGAGCATATAGACAAGTCTGGAAATAGCTGCAAATAAAATGCAGCAAAATAAAAACTGGCAGCACAACGCCGCCAGTTCAATTTGTTTATTTATGTGAAGATGTGGGAGCATACCCCACCATTCGTCTCTTCTCAAATAAAACCATTACTGAAATGTCAATATATGTAGATATCTGTAGTAAGTTTATGTTTGTCTATTTTTTTGTTCTCTCCCAAGAACAACTTAACAAAATATTGCTGCCCCTTCGTGGTAACTTTCGGAGTGAGATTTACCGTAACAGTTCCATCTTTATGTAAGATGCTTGTTTCTTTTACCTCGAATAATCCAAGCTCCATCGATCTTTGAGTTGGTGTGTTATAATCCGATCTGTAGCTACCAGAAACCAAGTATCCATTTTTTCTTAGCCATTCGAACAGACGATTTTGACCGATTTTAATGCCATTTTGTTTTAAGATTTTAGCCATCTCTCCAACTAAAATGGTCGAATCGGAAGATGCAACAGAGTCTGCGAACAGAGCCTTCGGTTTCATAGCTTCGTTTTCTGCTTCGAGTGCCATTCGTCTTTCCTCGGAGTCGGCAAGAGCGCGAAGCGCAGACGGATAGTCCTTGGGGATATTATAACCACCAGTCCTGCGAATAGATGGCAGAACTTCCGATGTAACCCAGCGGCGGAACTTCTTTGCGCCGGGAAGTTTGCTGGACAACACCAGCGAGTACAAGCCGGATTCATTGATGATGGTCGGATGCTGCTCCCGACCGATGGAGTCACGAATCGTTACCCCATCCCCTTGCATTTTATCTTCTTCATCGACATGATCGACCATTGCCTTCCGCGGATTGCTATACCCAAGAGCCGTCGCCACATCCTTGCCGACCGTCCACGGTTCTCCGTCAATCGTGATGGTTCTGATTTCTCCAAATTGTGGATTGTTGAAAATTTGCAGTTCATTCATTATGAGAGTCTCCTTCTAAATTAAAAATTTGAAAGAGAGGCGGCGGGGGAATGTCCCGCCATGCGTTTCCTCTCATTTGCATTTACCGTGCTGCGTTGCAAGCCGCTGTCCATACGAGGACACACAAGACCATTGTCATACACGGATTGGAGCGGAGAGGCGGTTTCAAGCCGCCAAATCTCACCAGCCGTTCCCATGGCTGCTGGAATATTGATCCGCATTCAGCGCCCCGCATGTGTGGCCCTATCGCAGTACCCGCGTCGTTTAACCGAAGAATGTAAACGATATGTTGCGCCTTTTATGGCTGTAAATATTGCAAAAGCCGGTCGCTCATTTTGAACATGATTTTCTCGCGCTTTGGAATCGCTTTCGTTACACCTTGCGGTGTTTTTTTGAAATGTGCTGGCACTGCAACCCGCTCGAATTTGCAGATTCCACTGAGGAAAAGTGTTCTATCCTCTAACAGGCATTCGATGGTTACATCCCACACATCTTCCAGAATTTTGATTGCTTCTTGCTTTTTCCATCCTTTTTGGCGGAGTCTTTTGAGAAAATCGCTTTTATTGAGTATAACCAGTCCCCCTAGTTAAAAATTTCCTGTTTGAAATTCACGATATCCCCGTTCTTGTCCTGTTCGATATAAAGAAAGCCTTCCTTCTGACTATTCACCAGCCGCCCGTCGCTGTATCGCATTTGACGGGTCTCACAGCATGCGCCTTGCTCGAAAATAGTTGTGTTTCCAATCGCATAGTTTCCGATTCGATGGGTATGCGCCATTACCAGAGAAGTAAAATGCAGTCCCTCGTTACGGAAGAAATACATCGCCTTCTCAGCCGTTTTCATAATTCCGGTACTATAAGCAAGCGGATGACAGAAAACAGTATTTCCGATAGTGCAGTACCAGTTATCTGCATAAATGATAATAATATCGTCAAAAACGTCAGAAATGGGGGAATACCATGTTTTTGATCGTGTTTTCTTGTTGTAATGGTGGAATCCATCATTTACGATGAGTTCCAACGACGTGCGCGGCATCAGCTCCAGAAGATCACTATCAAGATTTTTTGACAGGTAGTTCTCGAACCTTGCGTCATGGTTTCCATATGTAATAACGACCTGTTTTGGATAGATGGTCTCGATTAAATCAATCAGATATTGACGGGCAACGATGATTTCCTCCATCGGGCTGCTGCGGTACGCCTTGCTGAATTTGCTGATAGCTGTACAGTCCGTAACATCACCGTTTATCTGCAAAATGTCGATCTTCCCAACGTATTTCTCAAAAGCACTGATAGGCTTCTGAAACGGCACATGAAGATCACTGACAGATAGTATGCGTTTATGGACATCTAATGCCTGTTGTCCCCGCTCGAACATACGGCCTCGGTTGAAGGCAGCGTATTCCTTGCGGTAAGCACATTCACCGTAGTTGAGACCATTTTCCTTGTTTAATAGCTCTGCAATGCGGCTGCACGTCAAACCGTATTGCTCCTTATTCTCAAATAGCCGGACAAAATATGCGGTATAGCTTTCATCCGGGTGTCTTGTATATTCCTGCATGCTCAAACCTCACCGAAACAGATTTGCGAACATCTTGCTGGTTTCGCTCCTGACATCCTCGTCCAGATAGATGCAGGCGAAGCTTCGATGCCCTTTCATCTGGTCACACATCATCACCAGCGGATTTGTTTCCGTCCTGTTGATGAGAGACTGATTATAGTCTCCAGACAGGAAAATTCTGCTGTTTTCTCCAACACGTGTGCCAATGAGGCGGATTTGTTCCTTTGTAAGATCCTCAGCCTCATCCACAACAAGGATGGTGCTGTTATAAGTCGTACCCTTCATATAAAAGGGGATGTTGGTTTCCAACTGGCCGCGCTGGATCAGGCTGTGAAGCTCATACTCTCCGCCTTCCAGCTGCTGCTCCAGTGGCTTGAAGAACATTCCGGTCTTATCCTCGAAATTTCCTTTGAGATATCCGACGCTCTTGCCTTCGCCGCTGGCTTCCCGAACACCGAGAATCTTTTGCTGCGTGCCTTTAGAAAGAACAGCATCCAATGCCATACGCATAGTGAGGAAGCTTTTCCCGGAACCATAACCGCCGAGAATGGCGGCTACCGTAATATCCGGATTGTTCAAAATATCCAGCGCACAGCGCTGAAGCGCGTTTTTTGCTTTGATTTTACTGGAACGTGGCAGACGAAGCGGCACAAAATCTGTTCCGTTGAACCGCATTTCGGACTGTGTTCCAGTAGATGTGTTATGGATGAGCAGATATTCGTTCGGAAACCACTCTGAGAAATCCATATTGCACATATATTCGTTGATGAACGTTTCATCACCTGAAATTGATTGGTATCCTTTGTACATCTGACACCTCACTGGACCACAGAGAGGTTATCAATGACTGCATCAATAACACCATATTTCAGCTGGTCGTCAAGATACATGTACCAGTCCTTCGATTTGTTCTTGGAGTATAACGCCTTCGGAATGGAGGTACGCTCCAGAATGTAGTCTCTGGTCATATCAATCAGCTTTTTGTAGTCATTCATGCTCGATTCGCATTCGTCAAATGTGCCAGCTACGCCACCGGAACCACGATGAACCATGGCGCGGGCGTGCGGCAGAGCATATCGTTTATGACCTGCCAGCAGCATGAGGAATCCGGCAGAGATTGCGCGGCCTGCGTTGACGGTGATAACCGGCGTTTCGCTGAGAGCGCAAACATCAATAAAGTTCAGCGCAGCCTCAAGACTGCCGCCATTGGTATAAAGGTAAATTTTGATTGGTTTTCGCAGCTCTGGCCGGAAGCCGGCCTTCTGGTCCTCTGCATTGATACGCAGGATTTGTTTGCTGATAAGGAGCAGACTGTCGTCAATCTCGTAATCAATCCAAAATGTCCTGTCGTCCATGCACTGGTAGTAGCTGAGCAGCCCAGGGTCGGTAAAGTCTGTATAATGGTGTAAAATAAAAATAGCCAAAGTGCGAAGCATCA
>CAJUJQ010000125.1 GCA_910586575.1 uncultured Clostridia bacterium
GGAGACAATTTCCCTGCCTTGGCCATTTCCCGTTCCAATCAAGCGCACTTTTTCGTGTTTCCAATATTTACCTGATATATTTTACACACAAATTTGGACTTGACTCGTTCAAGCAATCCGTGAACAGAAATTGTATGTAGAAATGCACCACCCTTGAACGATAGACTCGAAGCTATCGTTCAAGGGTGGTGCATTCGTTCAGAGATATCGGCAATCGTTCAAACGGTATGAGAAGGCGTAAAAGCATATCCCGAAAAGCGTAAGTGCTTAACGGGACATTCGTTATGCACTCAGCATGGATGATGATTTGGTGGAGAAAATCCGCCATGCACGCAGCAGCCGAAATGGGGCAATTCTGGATCAGGTGGTTGGTCGGCAGCCGATGCTGGCGCATTCCATCACAAACGAAAAGCTCGCACGGGCGGGAGGTTTTGATTTCCCAGCTCATTACGGGCTTGCTTGTAAAATGGAATCGCCGTGTATCGGGTAGTGTGAGAAGTCGGCAGGCGAACGAATCACCTACCGACTGCCCGATTCCACGGTAAATTCAATTTATCCGATCGCGATATTAAGAATGCGCAAATTTCAGCACGAGTACAATTGTTATCCGGGCTGAAGGTTGTAGTGCTGGTACCGGAGGTGATGCCTTGGCCCACGGCCCACTGCACCGCAGAAGCATAGAAAGCATCGGAAGCCACGTTCCCGTCTACCATCGGAGAACCGGCGGCACGGTGCAGGAACGTAATGGTCTGCCCGCGCGTCACTGCGACATCGGGGCTGAACGCGGTCGCGCTGGTGCCAGCCGCAATACCCTGTTCTACCGCCCAGACGACCGTGTCGGCGTAGTACGCGCCGGACGGCACATTGAGGAAGTGGACACCGGTCGCCGTGGCCTCTCTGACGGCAAAGGACGCATCCTGCATTACCTTTGAATCGGGCATGGTGAAGGTGTATTTACCGCCGCCCGTATCCGTGGTTTGGATAGCGTTCCCATCTTCGTCCGTGACGGTCAGGCGCTCCAGCGTGTAACCCTCGTCAGGGATAACTGTTACTGTCACCGTTGAGCCTTCCTTGGCATTGCCGGGGTTGACGTGGAGGCTGCCCCCGTTCACACGAGAGGGTGCGCCGCATAGCCGTCCTTTCCGCTGTTGGCGGTAACAGGGCAGCCTGTCACGCTGCACTCGTGCCAATGGTGGGTATCGTCATGGCTCCATGCGGACGACCAATTGTGCGTGTGATCCGGCATGGGGGATACGGTACGGGCATAACCGCAGTCATTACAGGTGGTGTCCGAGACGTTGTCGTAGGTGTGCACGCTATAACCGTCCTTTTCGCTGTCTTCCGTAACGGTACAGCCGTCTGCCTCGCACTCATGCCAGTGGTGGATGGCGCTGCTGTTCCAGTCCTTCGACCAGCTGTGGGTATGTTCTGGAAGGCTCGGGGGCTTGTCAGGTCAATGTGGATGTAGCTTTCGTTGTTGTAGCTAAATAATTCTTCACCCTCACAGGAAACAGAGACAGCGTAGTCTCCACCCCCTAATTCGGAGGTATAGGTCACTACTGTGGTATCGCCAGGAGCAACGGCATCAAAGCTTTCTTGAAAGTTGAAAGTTATAAAATAGGCAGCGGCCTATTTCTAAGCCGCTGCCATAAAATTTGCCAGAATTTGTTTGTTGCAGCCGTTCCACTATGGAGTTCTCTGACGCCTCATACCAGAAGCAGTATAAACTCGAAAAAGGGAGCAGTTACAACAGCGCAAACCCCTAAAACGCGCCGCAGGCGGCAGCCCGGAAGAACCGGGTACTGCCGCCTGCGGAAAAATTAAGAATATGAAAAGGAACTCAGGAAGGATATTTCATATCAAATACCATCAAAATCTGCGCGATTTCCGCGCGGGTTGCGTGGCCCTTCGGGTCAAGCCTGCCGCCGGATTTGCCGTTCAGCAGCCCGGCGCCGACCGCCCATTCCATCGCCTGTACGGCCCAATCCGAAACGGAGCCGCTGTCTGAGAAGGCTCCCAGACCAGCCGCCGCGCTGATATCGCCGCCCTTCGATACAAGGTAACGGTACAGAATGGAGGCCAGCTGCTCACGGGTCACCGGGTCCGCCGCGCCAAAGCTGCCGTTCGAGTAACCGGTAATAATCTGCCTGGAAGCCGCCCAGGCTGCCGCGTTCGCGAACCAGTCGCCGGGCTTCACATCCGGGAAGGAGTGGCTGGCGGGGCTTTGCGGCGCGCCGTCCAGGCTATACAGGATTTGCGCAAGCATGCTGCGCGTCAGGTTTTGCTGTGGGGCAAAGGAACCGCCATTGCCCTGCATGATGCCCTTTTCGGTCACGTACTGCACCGCCCCGGCGTACCATTCCGTGGAGGCGACATCCGGGAAGCGGCTGGTTGCCGCAGCGGGCTGGGAAGGCGCCGTTTCCGGCGCGGCAGGGGCCGAAGGCTCCTCTGCCGGTTTTTTCTCCGTGTTGTCATCCGCTGCCGGGCGGTCGTCCTTATCCTTGCTCGAAGAGCTGGACGAGCCGGAAGGCCTCTGGGGACGGGAGGTGGATTCGCCGGTGCTCGGAGTACTTGGGGTGCTCGGAGTGCCCGGTGTATCCGGGGCGCCGCCCGCGCGGACCGTCACAGTGCAGGAAGCGGTAAACGCGCCCTCATCCGTGGTCGCGGTAATGACGGCGGTACCTTCCGCAACGGCTGTTACTACGCCGTTCGCGTCAACGGTTGCGACGGACTCGTTGCTGCTGCTCCAGGTAACGCCCTTGTGCAGCGCGCCTGCGGGCTGTACGGCAGCGGTCAGCGCGGCTGTGCCCTCCGGGGCCAGGGACAGAGTGCTTTGGCTGATCGAAATCCCGGTAACCGGGACCGCGGCCGCGAACCGGACGTAGTACAGGTGCTCATTCCCGTCCGAGTCCACAACCTTCCACTGGTCGCCATCAATTACAAAATATGCGCTGGTATTGTGCTCCTGCGCGCTGAGGTGCGTACCGTCCATATGCAGCGCGGCATTCAGCATCTGCCAGGTAAAGTCGTTCGACTGTGAAGCCGGGTTCCTGATAATCACCAGCCGGTTCTTCTCATCGACCTCATAGTCCTCGCTTGAGGAGGTCAGCCGCCAGCCGTTCACGGTGATTTCGCTGATTTCCGAGCAGTCGCTCCAGCCGGGGCCGCCGGTGATATCAATCTTCACATAGCGCCCATACGCCGTCGCCGGATCCAGCTCGCTGGTAATCTTCGCATGGCGGTTTGTGGTATCAGCGGCAACGTTATTTTCCGACTTGTCGTCTACCACGGTAAAGTTCTCGCCGTCGCGGCTGAGCTGCACCGTGTATTTGTAAGTACGGGGGTTTGTGCCGTTGTTGTACCAGTCAATCATGACATTATTCAGGTTATAATCCGCGCCCAAATCCACGGTAATCGAGGAACGCGTGCCGCGGTCGCTCGACCAGTACGTACCGCTGTTCAGGTCCACCGCGTTTGTCGCGGGGAACATCCCCAGCTGGGTTGCCGCCGTAACCTCCTTGCCTGCGGCGAGGTTCGGCTCGGCGAAAGTATAGGTCTTGATATCGCTCTCGTCCTCCGAAACCGCGCGGACGGTCATGGTGGTGTTCACGGTCAGAGTGCGGTCGGTCACTTCCGCGCCCTGGGCGTCCAACAGCGTCAGGGTCGTGCCGTTCATTCCGGAGATCGCATCATTGAACTCGCCAACCGTAATCGTGTCACGCAGGGTAATCACGGCGTTGGTGTTGTCCACTTCCATTTTATCGGGGGCGGCGTTCGCCAGCTGCGCGGTAGAGCCTTTCTGGCGTGTCCATTTCACGGTATCCAATACCGTACCGTTTTCTGTCTTTACGGCAGCCGTATTTTCCCCCAGCACCAGCGGGACATTCTCCCACTCGAATACGCCGACGCCGTTATTGTTCTTCACGCCGTAATCCTGATCGTTTACCGTCAGGGTCAGCTTATCGTAGTTGGAGTACACCCGCACGGTAATCTCCGATTCCTCACGCGGGTTAAAGCGGCTGGAATTGATATGCGCAAACTTGTCGCGGTCGTTCCAGTTCGCCTTATACAGATAGAACGCATCCTTTTTCACTTCGCGGTCCATCGTGACAAGGCCCTTGTCGTTTACGCCCTTCTTACCGCCTTCGTCGCGGTTATCCGAGCCGAAATCGAACATATTCCAGACCGCTGTGCCCCACAGGGTCGGCATAGCGTTAATTTCCTTCAGCACGCCTTCGTGCCAGATGCCCTGGTATTCCTCCGGGTGCCACTGGCCGCGCGACTGCCCGATAGAGAACACCGGGGAGCTGTCATGCTGCTCAATGTTCGCGCCCGCGCCGTATTCGGAAATACCAACGGGCTTATTGCCCGATGTAGCGCCCTTGCGCACTTCCATCATGTTGGTCAGGGTATCCTCGTAGTACCAGTTGGGGTAAATGTTCCAGCTGATCAGGTCGGTATCCCAGGTGCCGTCGCCGTTGCGCTCGGCGGCGTAGGTGGTCAGGCGAGTTGGGTCCTCGTTGTGGGCGGTGATGTTCTGCTCCGCAATCAGGTCCTTGACAAAGGTCGTGCCTTTTACCTCGTTGATTTCATTTGTCACGCCCCAGAAGCAGATCGAAGGGTGGTTATAATGCTGGCGGATCATTTCGACCAGCTGCGATTTTGCGTTCGCCTTGAAGCCTTCGCCGTACTGTTCCAGCTCCTTCGCGGTGGGTACGCCGCCGACCATCGGGATTTCCGCCCAGACAACCAGGCCGTACCTGTCGCAAAGCTCGTAGAAATACGGGTCATGCGGATAGTGCGCCAGACGGACATAATTCGCGCCCATCTCGTAAATCATGCCAAGGTCGCGCTCGTGCTCCGCCGGGGAAAGGGCGTTGCCGAGGTAGGTTTCGCCCGTTTCGTCGTAGCCGTCCTGATGGCGGCTGACACCGCGCAGCGGGTACAGTTCCCCATTGAGGAAGAAGCCTTCGTCGGTTACCTTAAAGGAGCGGAAGCCGATCATCTGGGTCACGCTGTCCACGGTCGTCCCGTCAATCTTGACCTCTACCTTAACTTCATAGCGGAAGGGGTCCTCCACGCCGTTCCACAGATGGACGTTTGAGATATCGATATCGCCGGTCCATTCGTCGGAAGCGCCTTTTGTCAGTGTGGCGGCGCCCTTCACCGAGTTATCGCCCATATTCCCCGGGGTGAAAATCGGGTCGGCAATCGCCGGAATCCCGGTAAAGCCGTCCGGCTCCTTGATGGTCGCGGTCACGCTGATACCCTCAGCGTCGCCGGTCACCTTCGCGCGGATCTTCAGATTACCCGTCGTCCCCTTTACTGTCGGGGTCAGGTAAACGCCGCTGGAGCCGGAATCGTCCAGCGCCAGATGCGCGTTCATATCGGCAACAATCAGATTCACATTCCGGTAAATACCGCCGAAAATGGTGAAGTCGCCGCCCAGCGGAAGCAGGTCAACCTGGCGTTCATTGTTGACGCGCACAGTAATCTCATTCTTCTGACCGGCTTCCAGCAGGTCGGTCAAATTATAGCGGAACACGGTATAGCCGCCGCGATGGCTGGCTCCGGCGGGTTTGCCGTTTACAAAAACGTCGGTGACCAGGGAGGAACCCAGGAACTCAAGGTAGATCTCCTTGTTGGCGTAATCCGCATTCCACGGGAGAGTCTTTTTGTACCAGCTGGTCGCGCGGCGGTAGTTGTTGCCGCCGTCCGCGCCGTCCTCAGCGTTCCAGGTGTGCGGAAGGGTTACTGCCTTCCATGTGCCGCCTGCGCCGGTTTGCTCATTGGCATCCTCGGAATATTCCCAGTCGTCATTCCAAAGGGTGACATCCCGGTCGCCCGCCGTAACCGAGAAGAGCTGAACCTGATCTTCCGGTTCGGTTGGGTCAGTCGGTTCGTTCGGAACATCCGTATCAGCCGGGGTATCCGTGTCGGTTGGAGCGTCCGTGCCAGTCGGGGTATCCGTGCCGGTCGTGGTATCCGTGCCGGTCGGGGTATCCGTGCCTGCCGGAGCGTCCGTGACGGTCGGCGTATCCGTGTCAGCCGGAACGTCCGTGCCGGTCGGTGTATCCGTGTCTGCCGGAGCGTCCGTATCGGTCGGCGTATCCGTGCCTGCCGGATCAGCCGACGGACTGCCGTCCGTAATTTCCGTGCCGTTCTCCGCCCCTGCCTGAGGGTCGGCGCCCGGCCCGGCGGCAAACGCCGTAGTCATCAGCATGGCTGCCACGCAGAGCAGCGCGGCCAGCCGTTTTTCAATGCCTTTCATGTTTTGCGTTCCTCCTTGCAAAAAATGGTCCCTGCCGCCGTCCATGCCCGACAGGCCTGCGGCAGCATTCTCCCTGTATCCTAATAAAAAAAGTGGCCCCGCGCAAGCGGAACCACGTAAATTGTCGTTTTCACCGCGAAATCTTCCGTCCCGCCGCACCGTCCACCAGCACGATGTCCAGCAGGAACCGCCCGTCCCGTACCTGCGCGGAGAGCGCCCCCTGGTAGCGTTCCGCGACCCGCACCATGCTTTTCATGCCGAAACCATGGTATTTCGGGTCACGGCGGCTCTGCGGCAGGCCGTCCTGGAAGGTAATCTCCCCGGAATACGGATTTTCCACATGGATGACCGCCGCCGTGCCCTCGCGGGAGATGTTCAGGCTGATGAAGCGTTCCTCGCCGGGCGGGAGCACCTGCACAGCTTCCATCGCGTTGGTCAGCGCGTTGCCGACCAGGATATACACATCCAGCTCATCCAGGAAGCCCAGCCCCGCGCCGTCGGCAAGACAGGTGATGCGGATGTCCTGCCGGGCGCACTGCACCCGTTTTTCGGTCAGCAGCACGTCGAGCGCGGCGTTCCCGGTCTGTACCGGCGCGTCGTATTCGTCCACGTGGCGGCGCAGCGCCTCCAGCTCCCTTTCCGGCAGCCGCCCCCGCAGGGCGCCCAGCATTTGCTTGAGGTCGTGATATTTTTCGTTGATGAGCTGGGTATTCTCCCGGCTGCTTTCGTATTGCCGGCGCTGCTGGCGGACGATTGCCTTCATCGCGGCAACGTCCTGTGCCAGCAGGACATTGCGGGTTTGCAGGCATTCCATGCAAAAAATCAGGCAGGCGCAGCCCAGCGCGTACAGCTCGTCCGAAACGAGCGCCGCCGGGCGTCCTTCAATGGTCTTGACCAGGTGGGACATGCCGAAGCCCAGGAACAGGATCACCCCGGTGAACACCATCCGGGTGCGCCGGTCGAGCAGGTACAGCCGCGCGGCGGGACGGCGCAGCAGCAGGAACAGGATGGAATAGGTCAGCCCATAGCACAGCAGATCCGCTCCGGGCATGGAGACGACCTGTTCCAACTGCGGCAGGCCGAGCGCGGGCAGCAGCAGGCGCAGCAGGGTTTTCAGGCTGCCTGCGGCGTGTTGGGCAAGGTAGCCGTTCGCACCGGCGAGCATTGCCATATCCCACGGGATATCCCAGCAGAAATAGGCGGACAGCATAACCATCCCGCAGGAAAGCAGCAGCGCCAGCCGGTAATGGAATCCCGCCGATTGCAGCAGCAGGTTCAGCGCCAGCGACGCCAGGAACCCTGCGGCGGCGCAGGCGGCAAAACGGCGGCGCAGGCGGGGGCGCCGCTGGAACGCGCCGGAAAAGACCGTCACACCCCAAAGCGCCTGCACAAAAAATAGCGGCACGCGCAGGAACATGTACAGCGGATACACCCTCAAAAACATCAGCGGCTCCCCCCTTTGTATTGCGCGAACGCCTGTAAAAATTCCTTCCGGCGGGGCCTGCTGACGGCAAGCGTTTTTCCGGGAAGCAGGACATCGCCGCCCTGAAGCCCCTGTACATATTTCAGGTTGACCAGATAGCAGGAATTACAGCGGGCAAAGCATCCTCCTCCCGGGGTTGGCGGATTCAGCTGCTGCTCGAAGCTGCCCAGCGAACCCCATTGCTTGTACACCGTGCCATCCACCATATGGATAAAAATATCATGGTTGGCGCTTTCCAGATACAGGATCTCGGCAGCGGGCAGGCGGCGCTGGCCCTCGCGGGAGCGGAGCCACAGTGCAGCGCCGTTTTCCCGATGGGCGCACAGCCGGAGCACCCGCTCCAGCTTGGCGCGGAAGGAAGGGTAAGCGACCGGTTTCAGGATATAGTCGAGCGCACCGACCGAATAGCCTTCAATCGCGTACTGGCTCAGGCTGGTGACAAAGACGATGGCCGCGTTGCCGTCAATTTCCCGGATACGGCGCGCGGCCTCCATCCCCTCCATATCGGGAAGGCGGATGTCGAGCAGCAGCAGGTCGGCATCGCAGCGGTAGCTTTCCAGCAGCGGGAGCGCCCGGGCGAAGCGGGTGACGGCAAAGGAGACGCCCTCCGTCTCGGCTTGGAAGGTGTGCAAATACTGTTCCAGGCAGGCGGCCTGCCCGTCATCGTCCTCCAAAAGGATCACCTTCATGTATCTCCCTCCTCCCGGATTCCGGTAAATCTGTTTTTGAACAGGTCTATTCTACACGGTTTCCGGAGATTTTGCAAGCATTTCCTGAAAGGATTTCCAAACACAGCCCCGCACGTCCCGGACGCCTTTGCACCTGGATTTTGTGAAGCCATCGGCCGCAGGGCCCGTTTGAAAGCTTCCGCCCGACGAGTTTTATCTGTTTTGCACTACCGGTGAACCTCCAATTGCCGAAGGCTTGAATTGCCTGCTTTATCGGACGGATTTTGTTTGGATGCACAAGGCTGTGGATCTCCTCAAACAGCTGTATTTCATTCGGGGATGGGCTTTTGAAAATGTCCTTGACAAAAGGTATCGTTCCCCCCCCTGCCTCGCATCAGTCATATCTTGCTTTTGTATCCTGGAACACAAAAAATCTTCCGCTCTCAGCATCCGGAAATCATAAGAGGGGGGCTGTCCCCTGCAAAATCTACGAAATACCACGGCATTGCCAGCACGGAAATCAAGTTTGAAAAAAAGATAAATATGGTATCACACCAGTTTCCAAGTTTTGAACAAATAAAGTGAATCATCCTTGAAAAAGCAGTATAATGAAAGTGATAAGCAATCATAACTGCAAGAGGATGATTCACATGAAAACATTATACACGAAAGATGGGGTAATTAGCAAGCTGTGGGAGCAAATTCGTCACGGCAGTTTCATAAAAATCCCAGAAAAAGGCAGCCATTGAAAGAGAGACG
>CAJUJQ010000126.1 GCA_910586575.1 uncultured Clostridia bacterium
TGCGAAAATCCCGCTCCAAGCCCAAGTCCGCTTTCTGACTGGATGGAGCACTAGACCTTCATCTGCATTCACTAATCATGACACATGGAGGTACAAAAAATGGGTAAATACACACAGCTTGCAATGGACATCATCCAGAACGTCGGCGGGAAGGAAAATATCCGTTCCCTGACCCACTGTATCACACGCCTGCGGTTCCAGCTCGTGGACGAGGGCAGGGCAAACGACGGCGTGCTCAAGAAAATGGACGGCGTTGTCACGGTCGTGAAATCGGGCGGGCAGTATCAGGTTGTCATCGGCAACCACGTCCCCGAAGTCTACGCCGACGTTTGCGCGATTGCCGGAATCGGAGAAACCGCGCCGTCCGCCGAAGCCCCCGCACAGAAAAAGAACCTGTTCGACGCCTTTATTGACACGGTTTCGGGCATTTTCCAGCCGATTCTCGGCATTATGGCCGCCTGCGGCATGGTCAAGGGCCTGAACGCGCTTTTCGTCGCGCTGGGGCTGTATCCGGACACCTGCGGCGCGTACCTGATTTTTAACGCGGTCGGTGACGGGCTGTTCCATTTCCTGCCGCTGTTCCTGGGCTATACGGCAGCGAAAAAATTTGGGCTGAAGCCAATGATCGGCCTTGTAATTGGCGCAATCATGTGCTATCCCGGGGTACAGGGCAGCGCGCTTTCCGCAGGCGGGGAGCTGCTGTATACGCTGTTCCGGGGGAGCATGTTCGAGTCCGGGATTTACACCACTTTTTTCGGAATCCCCATGATTGCCATGGACTATACCGGGACGGTCATTCCCGTGATTTTTGTAGTCTATTTCGCCGCAAAATGCGAACGCTTTTTCAGCCGCCTGGTTCCCGACCTGGTGAAGTTTTTCTTCGTCCCCATGCTGACGCTGCTGGTTGTGATTCCGGCAGGCTTCCTGGTGATTGGCCCGCTGGCAACCTTCGGTTCCACAATTATCGCCGAATTCGTCATGACCGTGCGCAATTTCAGCCCCATGATTGCGGGCGCGATTGTCGGGCTGACCTGGCAGATTCTTGTAATTTTCGGCCTGCACTGGGGGTTTATCCCGGTCTATATTAACAATATCATGACAAACGGCTATGATAATGTCATGATGCCCTTCTTCGCCTGCACCTTCGCGACCTCGGCGGTTGTGCTGGCAATCTGGCTCAAGACCAAGGACCGCAAGCTCAGGGATATGGCGATGCCAAACTTTATTTCCGGCATTTTCGGCGTGACCGAGCCTGCGATTTACGGTATTCTGCTGCCGCTGAAAAAACCGTTTATTATCAGCTGCATTGCGGGCGGTATCGGCGGCGGCTTCTACGGCGCGTTCAATTTCCGCAAATTTTCGATGGGCGGCATGGGCATTTTCGAGTTCCCAGCCATGATTGAGCCGGGCGGCGGCATGGGCAACCTGATTGTCGCGGCCGTGGGCGTGGTTCTGACGATGATCATTGCATTCGCAATCACCATGGTATTCTGGAAGGAAGAAGCACCTGCCCCCGGGCCGGTTCCCGCCGATCCTGCGCCCAGGCAGCTCCTGCAAAAGGAATCGATTCCCGCCCCGCTTGAAGGACGGGTGCTCCCGCTTTCCGAAGTCGCTGACGCGGCGTTTTCACAGGGCGTGCTCGGCAAGGGCATGGCGGTGGAACCGTCAAAAGGCGTTGTCACCTCCCCGGTCAACGGCGTGGTGGAAACCATTTTCCCGACAAAGCACGCCGTCGGGCTGACCTCCGACAGCGGCATTGAGGTACTGATTCACATCGGAATGGATACCGTGCGGCTCGAAGGGAAATATTTCACCGCGTTTGTGGAATCGGGCGACCGGGTAACGGCCGGGCAAAAGCTGATTACGTTTGATATGGAAAAAATCAAGGACGCGGGATATTCGCTGGTTACGCCGGTAGTCATCTCTAATACGGATGATTTCCTTGATGTCGTCGGCTCGGCGGACGGCTCGGATTTCATCACGGTTCTTCGCTGAATAGGAGGGATACGCAATGAGCAGAATGCCGAATGGATTTTTATGGGGCGGCGCGACCGCTGCCAATCAATGCGAGGGCGCTTACCGGGAGGGTGGGCGCGGGTTGTCGAACATCGATTTCCTCCCCGCAGGGGAGCACCGCCGCGCAGTTGCTGACGGGACGCTCGACCCGCATACGCTGGGCAATGCCCGCTTCCCCTCCCGCAGCGCGATTGATTACTACCATCATTACAAGGAGGATATCGCGCTGTTCGCGGAAATGGGCTTTGGGGTGTACCGCTTTTCTGTCAGCTGGGCGCGGATTTTCCCCCAGGGCGACGAGGCGGCCCCGAACGAGGATGGACTGCGCTTCTACGAAAATGTCATTGACGAATGCCGTAACTATGGCATCGAACCGCTGGTGACCATCTGCCACTTTGATGTGCCTGAACATCTGATTCAGCAATACGGCTCCTGGCGCAGCCGCAAAATGATTGATTTTTACGGGAACCTTTGCCGCGTGTTATTTACCCGTTTCAAAGGGAAGGTACGGTACTGGATTACGTTTAATGAAATCAATATGATCCTGCACCTGCCCTATATGGCGGCGGGGCTGACCTTCCGGGAAGGGGAAAACCGGCTGGAAGCCTGCCATCTTGCGGCTTATCATGAGCTTTTGGCAAGCGCGCGGGCGGTCCGGCTGGCGCACGAAACCGACCCGGGAAATCAAATCGGCTGCATGCTGGCAGCGGGAAACACCTATCCGTATTCCTGCCGCCCCGGCGATGTGCTGGAAGCGATGCTTGCCGACCGGGAAAGCTTTTTCTTCACGGATGTGCAGGTGCGCGGCTGTTATCCCAGTTACGCGCGGAAAAAGCTGGAACGGGAGGGCGTTACCCTTCCGATCCAGCCGGGGGACGCGGAAACCCTAAAGCGGGGAACCGTTGATTTTGTTTCCTTTTCCTATTATAACAGCATGGTTGCCAGCAGCGACCCTGAGCTTCAGGCTGCCAAAAACGGCAACATCTTCGCTTCTATTGAAAACCCGTATTTGGAATCCAGCGAATGGGGCTGGCCAATTGACCCGCTGGGGCTGCGCATCACGCTGAACACCCTGTATGACCGCTATCAAAAGCCATTGTTTATCGTTGAAAATGGATTGGGCGCTGCGGACACTTTGGAAAACAATACGGTCGCGGATGATTACCGTATTCATTACCTGCGTGAGCACATCCGCGCAATGAAGGACGCGGTTTTGCTGGACGGCGTTGACCTCATCGGCTATACCACGTGGGGCTGTATCGATCTGGTCAGCGCCAGCTCCGGTGAAATGCGCAAGCGGTACGGCATGATTTATGTTGACGCGGACGAGTCTGGCGCGGGGACGCTCCGCCGGTTCCGCAAAAAATCCTTCGGTTGGTACCAAAAGGTGATTGCGTCGAACGGTGAGTCGCTGGGCTGTGAGCAGGAGGGATAGCCGAATCCCGCCGGCGCACCGCCTTCCGCAAGCCGTGAAATCCGCCATCCCGGACCCGATACGGGTTTGACGTACCGGCGAAACCCCAGACAATGTGCCCCGATGGTGCAGCATAGACGGGAGCTGCCCGGAAAGAATATTTGACAAGTCCCTGTTTTTTGGGTATTATTAGAAAAAGGGCTTTTATAGCGGCTGTCAAATGCGGGTGAAGTTGCCGGAAAGAGGATTGCAGTGAATATTTATGATATTGCCGCCGAGGCTGGGGTTTCCATTTCGACGGTTTCCCGTGTCCTGAATAACCGGGGACGGGTCAAAAAAGAAACGCAGGAGAAAATTGAAGCGGTTTTACGCAAGTACGACTACCAGCCGAGCGCAGTGGCGCGGGGACTGGTCACCAAGTCCATGCGTACCATCGGCATCCTGACGGTGGATATCCGCGTGATGCACTACGCCAATACGACGTTTATCCTGGAACAGGAACTCAGCCATTTGGGGTATAATGTTATGGTTTGCAACACCGGCGGGCTAATGAGTGAAAACCTGCGCTATCTGCGGATGATGGTCGAAAAACAGGTGGACGGCCTGGTGCTGGTCGGCTCGGTTTTTGAAGAGATTGCCTGGAGTGCGGAAGGGATGGAATACCTGCGGCACATGCCGGTTGTGATTGCCAACGGCAGCCTTGCGCTGGAAAATGTGTATTCCGTCCTGGTTGACGACCCGTTGGGGACCGCGCTTTCGGTGCGCCACCTGGTACAAAAAGGGCATAAGGACATCTTTTACGTGCAGGATATGGACACGCACAGCGCGCAGCGCAAGGCAGAGGGCTTCCAAAAGGCAATGCGCGAGTGCGGGCTGCCTACGGAAAACCGGGTTTTACGATGCAGGTACGGCCTGGAGGAAGGGCTTGCGTTTGCGCAGGAGCTGCGGGAAAGGAACTTTTCCGCGCTGGTATTCGGCGAGGATTTGACGGCAATCGGCGTTATGAAGGGGCTTCAGCGCGCGGGCGTCCGCATCCCGGAGGACACTGCAATCGTAGGGTTCAACGACTCCGCTTACGCGCGGATTTGCACCCCCGAGCTAACCTCCATCGACAATAAATATCAGCTGGTCGGCGAATATTCGGTGAAACTCCTGACCGGGCTGCTGGAAGGCAGCGGCACAGAAGCGGATATCGTCATCCGCCCCGTACTCGTTGAGCGGGGCAGCAGCTAGTATTCCATCCGGCCTTGTTTGATGGTTGGAAGTGCGCCCAATTTTCAAACAAGGCCCGGGTATTTCCGAACACGTCTTTTTGACCGGTATGGACATTGCTTCCATACCGGTCATTTTTTGTTGGAATGAAAGCGCTTTCTCTTTTTTGTTGTGTATCTTTAACAACTGCAGCGGATTGATTTTATCTATTTGGACGATTTTTGAGCTTTTTCACAAGAAAGTATTGACTTCCGGGACGCCGGATGTATAATGAAGTTAATGAAAGCGCTTTTACAATACATCGAAAAGCAAAAGGAGAGTAAAGGTTATGAAAAAGAAGTTGTTTGCACTGATTTCCGCAGCATTGGCGGCTGCAATGCTGTTGACAGGCTGTTCGTCCGGCGGTCCTGCGGATTCCAGCCCATCCGGCACGGGCGGAAGCGCTTCCGCTTCTTCGGATGGTTGGAAACCTTCTTCCACAGTGACAATCTACTGTGTATCCGCCGCGGGCGGCGCGACCGACTACTGCAACCGTGCCATGGCGCAGGCGCTCGGCGACTACTGGGGCACGACGGTACAGGTCGTGAACCAGCCCGGCGGTTCAGGCGGCGTGGCAGCCGGTACGGTCTGGAACAGCGCGCATGACGGGTTGTCCGTCCTCGGCTTTTCCGAAGCGGTTTTCAGCCAGCGCTCCATGGGCGTATTCGACCAGGCGCCCACCGCGTGGGATTTGATGCCGGTCATGAACACGACCGCCGTGCTGAGCGTCCCGGAAGGCTCGCCCTATACGACGATTGAGGAACTCATCGAAGCCTCCAAGGGCAGCACCCTCAACATGGCCTCCGGCACCGGCGGCAGCGTTTGGAGCCTCAAAGCTTCCCTGTTCGCGCAGGCGGCAGGCATCACCTTCAACCGCCTGAATTACGAGGGCAGCGTGCCCAGCCAGACCGCCGCGCTGTCCGGCGAGGTTGAATATGTGGTCACCGGCCTTGCCGAGCAGCTGGAATACATCCAGGCTGGCAAGCTCATCCCGCTCGCCATGATTGAATCCGAACCGGCAGAGGTCGAAGGCGTGGGCGCCATCCCGGCTATCACCGACGCGCTCCCCGCCTTTGCCGATTATTCGCAGCCGCTCCAGTGCATCGGCATCGCAATCCCCGCCGACTGCCCCGACGAAGTACGCGCCGCCTTCGCGGACGCTTTCACGGCCTGCATGGAAAGCGATACCATCAAATCCGCAATTGCGGACGGCAACTTTAACACCCTTGGCATCTCTGGCAACGAGGCGCAGGCGCTTGCCGCGCAGCAGGAGCAGGTTTATTCCTGGGCGCTGTACGATGCCGAGGTCGCACCCGAGGACCCCGCACAGTTTGATATCGCACGCCCATAAAACCTCCTTTGGGGACGGCTTCCCCTGCGCCGCAGGGGGGGCCGCCCCCGCCCTGAAAATTGATAAGAGAGGTATCTTGATTATGAAAGAAAACCTGACCCCAGAGCAGCGCCGCGAGCTACAGCTGAATTTTTGGGGCGCGCTTGCAATGTCGGCATTTGCGGTGGTCTACCTGATCGCTTCCATTGCAATCCCCAATATTTCCACTGCGCAGTGGTACGATTCCCCCAGCCTGTTCCCCATCGTGATCGGCCTGATGCTGCTCATCTGCTCGCTGGTTTATCTCTGGCAGAACCGGCGGGGCTGGAAAATTTCTCCCAGCGATATCGAGCAGATTAAGGATTATTTCAAAAGCAGCACCTTCCTGCGGCTGGTCATTGCGGCCGGTACGCTCGCCATTTACGTGTTCGTACTGCTCGGCCTGCAAATCGGCCCCTTTCAGCTCCCGTATGAAGCTGCAACCTTTATCTACCTGTTTGCAACCATGGCGTACTTCCGCCCGAAGGGCTTCGCCATCTGGAAAATCGTGCTGATCAGCGTGGTGCTGAGCGTCGTCATCGGCTACGGCTTCAGCAGCTTCGCCAAGATCCCGCTGCCGTAAGGAGGAACCAACCATGTCTACATTACTGCAAATGGGGCAGTCCCTGCTTCAGCTTGCCACCCCCTTCAACCTGCTTTTGCTGCTGGCCTCCACCTGCGGCGGCATCCTGATCGGCGCGCTGCCCGGGCTGTCCGCTACCATGGGCATTGCGCTGCTGGCAGGCCTGACCTACACCATGCCGCAGGATATGGCAATGATCGTCCTGATCGGCATTTATGTTGGCGGCATCTACGGCGGCTCCATCTCGGCGACCCTGATCGGCATCCCCGGCACGGGCAGCGCCGCCGCCACCACGCTCGACGGCTACCCCCTCGCCAAGCAGGGCCTTGGCCGCGAAGCGCTTTCCACCGTTACCATCGCATCCTTTATCGGCACCCTGATCGGCATGGTATTCCTTGCCTTCCTTACCCCGACGCTGCAAGATGTCGCGCTGATGTTCGCAAGCCACGAATTCGCACTGCTGGCAATTTTCGGCGTCACCATCTGCGGCACGCTCACCACCGAGGGCAGCCCGCTCAAGGGCTGGATTGCCGGTTTCTTTGGGCTTGCGCTGTCCTGCGTCGGCTATGAGGAGCTGTTCAGCGTCCCACGCTTTACTTATAACAATGTCGCGCTCTATTCCGGAATTGCCTTTGTCCCCGCCATGATTGGCCTGTTCGGCGTACCGAACATTTTCGACAATCTCGCAAAGGGCACCTCTGCCGAGTCCGCCGACGTCAGCGGCGAGAAGAAAATGAAAATCGGCATCATCGGCATGGTCAAAAGCAACCTGCCGAACATCTGCCGCTCCGGCCTGCTGGGCACGGCAATCGGCGCAATCCCCGGCGTAGGCGAGGACGTTGCGGCATGGCTGTCCTACGACACGGCGCGCCGCAGCTCGAAGGAGCCGGAAAAGTTCGGCAAAGGCTCGTTTGAAGGGATTATTGCCAGCGAATGCGCCAACAACGCGGCCATCGGCGGCGCGCTCATCCCGCTGCTCAGCCTTGCGATTCCCGGCTCGCCCCCGTCGGCGGTACTGCTCGGCGCGTTACAGCTGCACGGCATCCGTCCCGGCCCGATGCTCACCTTTGACCAGCCCGAATTCATCCCTTATATGGCGGCGCTCCTGCTGCTGGCAAGCTTCCTGATGCGCTTTTCCGGCTGGGGCATCTGCCAAATCGCGCCCAAGCTGCTGCGCGTGCCGTTCTTCATCTTAATGCCGGTGGTCGGCGTGCTCTCCATCATCGGCGCTTACGCGCTGAACGTCAACATGTTTGACCTGACGATTATGTTTGTCTTTGGCGTTATCGGCTATTTCTTCACCAAGCTGAAAATCCCCGCTGCCCCCATCGTCCTCGGCCTGATTCTCGGCAATATGGCGGATTCCAACTTCCGCCGCGCGCTTCAGGCGTCGCAGGGCAGCTTCTCACCGTTCGTCACCCGTCCCATTTCCATCCTTGTCCTGCTGCTGATTTTCTTCACCATGTTCAGCCAGACCCCCGTTTACAAATCGCTGAAAGCGAAACTTAAAAAATCTTGACAAAAAAGAGGCCATTACAATGTATGTTTCGTATGAAAAACTGCTCAATAAGTTTGAAACCATTTTGCTTGGGCGCGGCGTTGACCCTGTAATTGCGCACGCCGCCGCCGAAAACTTCGCGCAGACCAGCCTGGACGGCGTATACAGCCACGGCGTGAACCGTTTCCCGCGCGTCATCAGCTATATCGACAAGGGTGTTGTTGACGGCAGGGCCAAGCCGGAGTGTGTCGCTTCGGCCGGCGGCTTCGAGCGCTGGGACGGCCACATGGGGCTAGGCAACGCGAACGCCAAGCTGGCGATGGACCGCGCCTGCGCGCTTGCCCATGCGCATGGGATCGGTGTTGTCGCCATCGGGAACACCAACCACTGGATGCGCGGCGGCGCCTACGGCTGGCAGGCGGCGGACAACGGCTGTGTGGGCATCTGCTGGACGAACACCATGCCGAACACCCCGGCGTGGGGCGGCATCGAGCCTAAAATCGGCAACAATCCGTTTATCATCAGCATCCCCCAGAGCGGGGGCAGGCACATTGTCATTGACTGCGCCATGAGCCAGTTTGCCTTCGGCAAGATTGAGATGGCGCGCATGAAGGGGGAAAAGCTCCCCGTCCCCGGCGGCTTTGACTCGGACGGCAACCCGACGACCGACCCCGCCGAAATCGAAAAGACCGGCCGGGCGCTGACCATCGGCTACTGGAAGGGCAGCGGGCTTTCCATCGCGCTGGATTTGGTCGCTGCGGTGCTTTCCGGCGGCAACACTGTCACGGATATTGGCCGGAAATACACCGAAGAAGTCGGGCTTTCGCAGGTAATGA
>CAJUJQ010000127.1 GCA_910586575.1 uncultured Clostridia bacterium
GTAAACAAAATTAGAATGAACTGCCATCGCAATGCGCGATGGCAGTCACATTCGTACAATTATGCGTTACCGCCGTCAATGATCAGCGTATCGGTCGAAAGAATCGCTTCCTCCGGCATAGTGAATACTGTTACTTCTGCGCCATTGATCTTAACGTTACCATTGGTTTCAGAAGCTTCTACCTTGGTAGCGCCTTCCGCAATTGTGTCCAGTTTGGTTTTAATCGCAGCGATAGCGGTCTCATTTGCAGTAGTTGTAGAAACGGCATCAGCAAGATCGGCTGCGAGGGCATATTTGTCCACGCCATCAACCTTCAATGCAGCGGCAATTGCTTCGGTAATCTGAGTGGCAACGGCCTTGTCGCCAACGAGTGTTTCGAGCGCTTCAATCGCGGAAGTATTAGCTGCAATATCCCCAGCGAGTTCGGCGGCTTCAGTGCCATGCGTTGCGCAGTAATCAATCAGTTCCTTGAAAGTGTTTACGACATTATCGTCAGAAACTTTAGTTGCAAAATCGTTGATACCATCGTCAATCATTTTCTTGACGGAACCCTCACCGGTGCCATTCAGTTTCGTGATTGCATCAGCATTTGCAGTAATATCTGCCTTAATGGCAGTATCATCATAGGGGCTATTTACCTTTGCAGCCAGGGCTTCATCAAGATCGGTTTCTGCGACCTTATCCTTTGTGGACAACGCGCCAGTGGGAACTGCAATATCAACCGACTTATCTGCGACCTCAACAACAGTGCCGTTCACTTTGATAGATTCAATTACATTTGCCTGCGCGGCATCCCATGCGGACATCTTTTCCGTAGTAATCTTATCAAGAGCATCCTTATTCAGGTGCGCGTGATTGCCTTCGGAGGCAGCATTAACCTTCTCGCGAAGCTCGTTAGTAAGATCTGCCTCCTCAATCTTATCCTTGTATGCGACAGCTGCCAGCTTCGCAATTTTATCGAAATCCTCCTTGGAAAGCAGACCATTTGCTGTGGTGCTCGCAAGAGGAATGTCGCTCAGGTCAACTCCGGAGTAGGGGAGTTCGGAGAAAGTGTGTACTCCATCACCATACTTGACGCGCACAGAATAGCCTTCTGTTTCGGTATTGGGGTCGAATACAATTGCCGGTTCGCCCTTGCCAAGGACACGAGCGGATGCCTGCCAATTCGCAAGAGTATCGTTGCGGAGCAGGATTTGCGTGGTGAGTGTTTTATTAGCCATAATAGACCTCCTTGTAACATAAAAAGCAGGGTCTCCCCTGCCAATTACAATAAAACCCAGCGAGCATTTTAAATAAAAATGTTCATAGGATTTACTTAATAGAATTGTAAAATTATTCTCTTAATCGAAACCTGCGTATTGTTCAAGGTTTGGCAAGTTCATTTGATAGTATTTTGTGTTTTTTATTTTTGGACGAGATATGAGGAATCATAAGTATCTCCTACGTCCGATTCACACATCAGGCGTGACCGCCATCAATCCGTTCAATGATATCGGTGTTTTCTGTAACATTGAAGTATTTTTTCTGGGTGTTATCCCAGCGATACACAAAACCGTAACCATCATTCTCGGACGCTGCAATATACAGAGTATTTTCTTTGCCAATATTGGGAAATTCCAGATGGGATTGCATTTCGACAATTACTGGCTCCGGTTCTACGTAGCACGGGACAATCTCCAGCGCCGAGTCTGGCTGTACGATGTATGGAATATATCGTCCATCAACCAGAATAGAAAACATCTGTCCTGCGCATTTGTTTTGCTGGACCCATTTCTCTGCTTCATCCAGACTGTCAAATTTTCTTCGGTGCAGATAGGTTCTTAATTTTCCGTAAGGGTCATAAAAACGTATCTCGTCGGAATCAGTTGTCAGAATAATGCTGCCCTTCGGTATTACTTCACTGACAATCGCTCCTGCGATGTTATCAGATGCGCCATAAGCGAGTCTGTAGGCCATGTTTCACCTTCCTTTCTAAAACGTAATTACTTCATTGTCGTGAGTATCAACAGAAGATGAATCATCCGAGGGGTCAAACAAGATTACATCATCTTGATTATCGTCCGGTTTATCAGGATCGTCGTTGCCGCTATCATCAAAAAGAACCGGGTCATCAATTTTATCCAGATCGATTCCTTCACCCATGGGATTTTCATCTTTGGACAGGTGGAGACGGCGTTCCGCGATAATGAGGTCGTCTGGAATTTCCTCACGCATCTCTTCCTGCGCAGCAGCCAGATCAGACTGATCCATTTTTAGCTGATTGATGTTTGTCTGCATTCGATAAAGTGCGCTCAATTGGATATCAGCAATGTAATGATCCATATTATTATGAGCAGCAACAATCAGATTATGTTCTCCCGTTTTAAGGATTGTCGGTCGATCTGGATCTCCGCTGTAAATTTGCAGGAAGAGACAGACCTTGCCTGGAACTTGCGTAATACGAGAAGCCATTTTAAGATGGCACTCCAAATAGCCATTATATAGCTCCGGAAGTACATCCAGACGATCAACATCGGCACGATTGTCGCTTCTGATATAGGATACAAAAATAGTGGATTTAGAGATCGAAACCTCGTCCAATGTTTCAGGCAGGAGAAAGCGAATGCTGTCCGCTGCGTTCTCATTTTGATAGATTGTTTGTGGTTCTGTAGCAATGAGCGATTTATCATCGTTCAAAAGGATTGTATACATAAAACCTCCTTTCTGGGCGTTTAGGCATCGGCCCATGAATCGGGATTTTCAATATCATCCGCCATTGTGTCGCTGATGCACTTTTTCAAAACACGATGAATCCATGCGTATTCGCCAGTGCGGTACACATCATCTTCGCTGCGCGGCTGAACGAATGGGCGTGCCGTCTCTGCCGAAACACCATGAAGTGGTTTCCAATACGTAAACCAGTTCTCTGATTCCGGCGTAATTTTAGGATCGTTATGGGCTGTCTTGCATGTCCACGTCTGATTATTGATGTTGCGGATTTCTCCAACGGCGTAATCTCCTGGCTTCCATGTGTCAAACAGCCCGGATAAAAGCAAGATTTGAAGCGTGCTGTTTTCTCCGTCTTCAGTCGTCAATGGCATCATTGGAAGAAGGAACTGTTTCACAACTGTGACTGCAGATGCTTCAGGAGAGGGGATGAAAGACTTTTGATTAAATTTCTCCTCAGCAATCCGCTCCTGCTCTTTAGCAATGAATGCTTCATACTCAGCCCTTTTTCCTGTATCCTCTACTATGTCAATGACAGCAGTTTTATCATCGTTAAATATAAGCTTTGAAAAAGAACCATGTTGCCAGAATTTGCTTTCCAATTCAGCGGGAAGAATCCAAGAAATTTCGGGAATCTCAATGGATGATGTAGTTAAGTTTTCTTGAATATACATTATTTGTTCTCCTTATTCAACAGCAAAATATGCATACGTTTTACCATTATGGTTTAAGTATTGATATACATGCCCATCACTTCCATTATATTCACTGTTTGAAACAGTAAAACCACCGCTCGAACCAAGTCCATTTATTTCCAGTGTCGCTTCATTCTGTTCGGAAGGAACTCCGGTATAGGCAGATCCAAAATATATAAATGATATATCATAATTTCCATCTATTGCAATAGGTGAATTTGCTTTTAGAGAACAAACGAATACAAAAGATGGTCTAAATCCTAATGTTATTTTTTTATAATTACCATTACTACTTCCATCACCAATATAAGTTCCAGTAGCAATCTTATGAGATTCCGTAGTTGAACTGGAACCACCTGACGTAACGCCAAGCGCAGCTTTAAGATTTGCAAGGGTAATCTTAGAGCTTGTACTTGAATTTCCAAAAGGAATATAGTCAGATGTCGAAAGTGTTGTAGCTGCTGATAATCCGGAAATTAAGTTTTTAATGCCTGCCGTTGCAGTAGTTCCACCAGTGCCACCGTTTGCAATAGAAACAGGTGTAGAAATAGTAGAACCACCACTACTAGTACCAAGAGCAGATTTGAGATTTGCAAAAGTAATTTTTCTCCCGGAAGAACCAGTATAGAATGGAATATAAGCGCTATCGCTTATGGAAGTAGTAGTCGTTGAACCTGATATAAGTTCATACATAGCTTCTGATGCTGTAGTTGAACCAGTACCACCGTTCGCGATTGAAACAGGAGTTGTGATAGACGAACCGCTTCCGCCAGTAGGGAATGCGCTCCCATTTAACAAAAGCTTGCTTGTGACTAAGTTAATTTGTTTGTCGCCCTTAATTTCAAGACAATCATCCGTCGGTTCCGAAATGTACACGTACTCACTGTCGCCTAAATTGATTTTAGTACCGTAGTTCCTGCTTCCCTGAATTCTAAGATCTCCTGTTAATGTCCCGCCTGTAATTGGGAGGTAATCTCCTGATGTTCCTCCGCCTGTTGAGCCAATAACAGATTTGAGGTTTGCAACGGTTATTTTTTTCCCAGTCGCTGCGCTGGTGTCTACAACGCCAATATAATCGTCATCTGCCAACGTTGTTAGCACTGACGCTGGATTTACAAGATTATATAAGCCTTTTGCTCCTGTTGTCGCATTCGTTCCACCATTACTGATTCCAAGAGTTCCAGTAACGCCAGGCGTTACATTAGCAGAACCGTCAAAAGATGCTGTAGAGGTACTTGATAAATTCGTGCGAATGGTTCTAGGAGTTGTTAATTTATCAGCGGTCGATGCAGTACCGCCGCTTACAGACGCACCAATGACTGTTTTCAAGTCGCCTATCGTGAGCTTCTTCCCGGTAGAATCACTTATGTCTAAAATCGCAACATAATCACTATCTGAAAGTGAAGTTGACGTTATCGCCGAGGAACCATTGATCAATGCATCCAATGCTTTCCCGGCAGTGGTATTTCCCGTGCCGCCTTGCTGGATTGTCATAACTCCTGTTACGCCAGATGCCGGGATCGAAGTTGGTGTGTCACCTTTCGGACCCTGCGCGCCTGTCGCTCCAGTGCTGCCTGTCGCGCCACGAACATAACCTGCGTCAATCGTTTCTCCAGTTGATAATGTAACGATCAAATGATAATCAGCATTTACTTGTGCATTTGCAATAGAAATGCCACGTTCACCGGTTTCACCAGTGTTTCCCGTTTGTCCTCGTTCGCCGCGCGGTAATGTCACACGAAGCACAGCATCCGTCTCTGTGCCGGTATTCACGACAGACGCTTGAGTGCCTGTTTCGCCTGTAATGACTTCTCCGATTTTAATTGTTGCAGCTTTTCCAGCGGGGCCTTGAGAACCAGTTGCTCCAGTATTGCCTGCTGGAATCGTAAATGCCAATTTCACATTTTGGTCTGTACCAATATTTTGAACAATTGCAGCTGTCCCCGGTTCTCCTGTTGTAGTGCTTGCAATAGATACAGTGGGCGATATGCCTGGGTCGCCTTTTGCGATTTGGAAATGCCCCATATTGTCCCAAAATGCAATATCCTCATTCCACACATACAAATAACTGTCATCGCCAACACCAACAACATAGGCATCGCCAGCCGCGCCGTTCGGATGCGCTTCCATCAGCATCTCCAACGTATCAAATCTGCCTTTAATAGCGAAACTTTTCCCATCGTTGCCGGTTGCGCCTTTCGGAATTTTGAAATTAAGCACAGCGTCATGCGTAGTACCTGTATTTATTACCTCGGCTTGCTCATAACTTCCAACTGTCGTAATTGTACCTATGGTTACAGTTGCAGCGTCACCCTTTTCTCCGGTTTCGCCAGTATCTCCAACCGGAATCTTGAATGAGAGAACTGCATTTGTTGGAGTGCCGACATTGGAGACCTCAGCGTTTTCACCAGCAGGAACGCTTTGTACAGCTCCGATTGAAATCGTAGCATTTTCCCCTGGGATTCCTTGAATACCTTGTATCCCCTGAGAGCCGATCTCTCCCTGATCTCCCTTCATTGAGCCAATGTTCTTCCATGCATTCTTTTCTTCATTCCAGAACCAGACTTCATTGTCATCCTTTGTACCGATGCAGTATGCGTCCCCTGCTGTTCCGATTGGATGTGCTTTCGTCATATCTTCATATGTCGGATACATAGCTTTTAGTGTAAAACTGCGGCCATCTTGACCAGTCTCACCCCGTGGACCTTGAATTCCTTGATCGCCTTTTCTGGACGAAGGATATCCGCTATCTACATATTTTTTATCAGCATGAGAATACACATACCAGTTGCCATTATCTCCGATATACGGCGTAGTGACAGCCAGCGCTGCCGCAGCCTTCGCGTCTTCCACATAACGGATGGTCTCTTCTTTTAGCTCCGTGATCCTGGCTTCAATCTGCTCAAATTCTGAAAGATCGCTGTCAGAGAAATAACTCGGGCCATCGATTGAATATCCTACTTCCATCAAAAAAGTATTTGAGTGCCTGACAATCGCTCCGTTAATACCGCGTACTTGGAGCCTGACAGTTCCGTTGATTATGAGATAATCTTTCCGGATTGTCGCCCAGAGGATGGAGCCAGAGCGGTTCAGGTCAATAATATCCTTTTCGTGATATTTATTCTCGACATCCAGCTTGTATGAAAGGCTATCGTCTATCGGCTCACACTGAATCTCTATGCGATAAGACAGATTGTCGCCTGTCTGCGCAAGGACTCTTTGGTCTGAGGGCACTTCAATGTGCCAATCGTTCATGTATATCAAAATATCACCTCATAGAAAAACGAGGGCATTAGCCCTCGCTGTCGGGTTTATTGTCCGGCTGTTCACCGGGCAATTCATCAAGACTGTTAATAACGTTGCGCACAGCTTGGCAGCAACCAACAATTGCAGTCATGTTTCTTACTCCATTTACTGTGACCTCGGTGTCGAGAGTGCTGATTACAGCATTAAGCGTTGTTTTCATATCGTTCTTAGTCATTGGTTCCCTCCTATAAGAATAGGGATGCCTTATTAGGCACCCCATTTGAGTTTAAGTCGTATTACAAATTATCTAAGTCAGTTTCTATCTTGTTTCCAAAGAGACATTTTCTCGACATTAAGCAACTGTAAAAATTATTCAGGGTCGGAATCTCATTCACGAAGAATTTATCATTTCGGGACCATGGTCGTTACGGATTCACCATTGATGTTATGATAATGAATACCATCAGTTTCAAATGTATAGTACCGATTACTGCTGAGATAAAATTTCGTTGAACTGCTTATCCATATATCTCCTCGAAAGTCCATATCAGATTGTGTGATTACAGAATAATCTGATCCACCACAGTTTATTATAAGATTCCGATCTCCATAAACTACAAGGTCTTTTTCTATAGATGTAATACTGCCAACATCATATTTACCATCAACAAAGCTGATTTTTCCAAAGCCGCCATCGAGATAGTTTTTTATTGCTCCGCTGACATCTAAATATTCCGCAGAAATTTTCCCAGCGTTGATTTGATTAGCAGAAAGAGTCCCCGTATAAACCCAGTTTGATCCGATGTTTGTTCTTCGCAATGGGTTGATATCCATTTTTTCATCAAGGCTCGTCTTTAAGTCGTTAAGCTCAGTAAAATCAATGGTTCCTCCACTGATTGTAACGTTACCATACGAATCGATTTTGAACGTCGTTTTGTTCCCGTTTTTAATTTCCAAACCTTTCAGCTCAAGATAATCTGCTGAAATTTTACCGTTGGATGTAAGTGCATTGCTTCCGTTAATTTTAAAAGCGCGAGCGTCTACTGTACCGCTGATATCCGCTCCGGTTGCGTGAAGATTTCCGTTTTTATCTACATAAAATGGGCATGTTGTAATATCTCCAGAAATTTTGGGTGTTCCGATTCCGAGTGCAATGTTACCGAAAATTTCATTGCCTATGAATTTATTGGAAAATACGCCTTCTGAAGATATCGCCGTTGTCCACTCGAATGATGAATTTGTTTTAGCATTATAGGAAGGATCTCTTGAATCTTTTGCAGAACGGCTATTCGACAAGGAGATACCGGAACCGTTCATCCACACAGCTTTTGATGCAGTAGTAGGAGAATCTGAGTTAATCAGCCACAATCCCGTTCCATCAATGACAAGGTTGCCAGATGTGCCAGCCATTCCGGATACGGTTGTGTCAATGGCTCCGCGAACAGAATCTAATTTGACTGTCGTAGTTCCATTCTCTGTTTTCGTAATAGCAGATAGGTCGCCATCTGTCAGCTTCTCCCAGGTTCCGCTACCGTCCTCATCGGGATCATTGAAACGGTACCATTTCTCATCTCTGGTGTTGAACCACAAACTTCCGTTCTGTGGTTCAGAAGGTGCAGTTGCCTGTTTATATACTTTAGAGCCATTCTTTTTGACGTAATCTTGTATATTAAATTCTTCGCTTGAACCATTTTTGTCAAACGTAATTTTGAAGGAATTGTTATTGACCGTGATCCCGTCTCCATCAATCCTAAAAGTGCCAACAGTGCCGTCTGGTCTATTATTACTAATTACGAGATTTTCGCTTGCCATTAAGTGGCCATAAATCACATCAGCGTTGACGCCGAAATTAACTGCTCCGCCTTCTCCTGTTACATCACCTATTGCCAGACGAGGGTTTCCCCTATCATCGACAAATAGGATAACGCCATTCGTCATCCATATCTGTGATCCTTCTGTGATGTTATCTTCTGGAGAAGTTCCTTCTTTTCTCTTGAAAAGCTTAATGCCACTATCATCAATCGTAAGTCCCTGTCCAGTAGAGGACATGACTGTTTTCTTTGCGAGGTCCAACGCGTCTTTCATGATTTTCTCGATCGCGTTGTCTGCGTGCGAATTTTTATACGCGTTATAGCTGAGTTTGCTGGAATCCAAAGACGAACCAAATGATGCACCTTTATTCAACAAATCATTGATGGAACCTATGCCATCCAATTCGGTAAAGTCTGTATAATGGTGTAAAATAAAAATAGCCAAAGTGCGAAGCATCA
>CAJUJQ010000128.1 GCA_910586575.1 uncultured Clostridia bacterium
CACGTCTCTCTTTCAATGGCTTCCTTTTTCTGGGATTTTTATGAAACTGCCGTGTGGTTTTAGTAAAAAATGCTTGACAAACTTGTCTAGTCGCGCTATAATAAAGAGGTCATCAAGAGGTAATGGTTCAATATGGAGAGTTGGCTGAGTGGTCGAAGGCGCACGACTGGAAATCGTGTGTGCGTGATGAGCGCACCCAGGGTTCAAATCCCTGACTCTCCGCCATGTTATCCCAACACTATAGATGCGGCGGGCTAAAATGCCCGCCGCTCTTGGTTTTTTGGGGATTTTGAAGGCCCGAATTTTTCTGAAATTTCTATAGATGCAGAATGGCATTTCAGCCGAGCGTCAGGGATTTGAACCCCTGATTTGCCGGTTTCGCCCTCGTCGGGGCTGGGGAATCCTACGGTTGCGGCGACACAGGCAGAGGTTTTTCGGAAGGTTTCGGCGGAAAATTATATACGAAGTTTGGGGCGCAGTTTTAGTGGCTTTGTACAAGCCACCAGAGACTGCGCCCTTTTTCTATTTCCTGGCCGGGACGGCGATCGGAGGCATCCCATGCTCCTGCTTCGTCAGGGATGCAGAAGCGGGAATGAAAATCAATTAGAGAAGTGCATAAAAAATCAGAAAAACATTGTGCAGATTGCGCATTGAAATTTCCGGAACATCAAAATCCATAACTTTGCGGAGGCCGTCGATAAAATACGGTCTCCGCTTTTTTCATTTCCAAAGGAGGTGGCAGCGAAATGAAAATTCCAGAAAAGATATCGGCGCTCCAAGAGAAGCGGGAGCTGCTGCGCCAGCTGGACGCAAGCCTTCTGGCTCACGCGGCTGCATTGTGCGGCACCCCCAGCGTCGAGCAGGTCTACCGGCTGCAAGGACTTGCGGAAACGCATTTCCAGCTTAAGAACCAGTATCGACTTACTCTGGAGGATGTCGCAAGTCTGCTCTGCTACGCTGATACGCTTGAAGTCGCAGATCAGTGCCACCGGGTGAGCAGACCGTCGGAGCTGATTCCGATCAGTGCTCTGCTGGACGAAATGAATGCCGAAATGAGATTCCCGTTGGCTTCCTCGGAAAATCAATAGGTACATCCACCGAAAATTTAAGGAAAATTTTATGCACTTCGATGGTTGAAGTTTCTGGATTGTAAATTTCGGCTGATTTAGCGGTAAAATCGACGTGTTTTCGTTAGATTTTCCGCTGGATATCAGAAAACCGCTGTGATATGTTGTGTTTCAACCCAAAAAAGGAGGGGACGACGCTTGAAAAAGATATTTGACGTACATGCCGCCAAACCCGAAAGGCCGTACAATGCGCCGACCGTAGATATCTCATTGCCCGCAGCGCCGTATGAGCTACTGGACGTGCAGGAGCAATTGCGAGCTGCAAACGCATCTGAGGTCACGGTGCAGATCACCTACAGCCATACGAGCAAATACTTAAATCTTCTGCCGATTGAGCATGGCGGACTGTACGAGGTTAACGCTCTGGCCGAAAAAATGAGCAGCTTCGAGGACTGGCAGCAAGAAGCCTTTGACGGGCTGGTGAAGGCGGATGCTTTCAAATCGGACAAACCGATTCCCGTTTCAAGACTGATTGACTTTGCATACAGCTCCGAGTGCTGCCATGTGCTTAGCAGCATCACGACCCATAAAGAGCTTGGCGAATTCCTTGTCGATAACGAGCTGTGGGGCGATACAGAAGAAATGTCGGAAGAAGTTCTCGCAAAGCTGGACTACACAGCGATAGGCCGCGATGCACGTCTGAGCCAAGGCGGCGTGTTCACCGATAACAGCTGTGTTGAGCAGCACAGCGAACTGGTGGAAGCTCACAAAACGCTTGACTACACACCGAAGATACCGGATTACGTCATGCTTCTGAAAGTTAGTGTATCCGATTATGACGGAGAAATGTCCGCACCGCTTAAACTCCCCGCCACCGGCGAAACGCTGGATAAAGTGTTGGACCAGATTGGTGCAGGCAGCTGGCAGAAACCCGCTTTGAGTGCATCGACTGCAAAGCCCCTATGCTGAGTAAACTGATCGACAACGATGCGGGGATCGCCGAAGTCAATCGGCTTGCCGAGACGCTGTCTCAAATGCCGCAGAAGCAACTGACCGAATACAAAGCCATTCTGGTAGCGGTGAACCCCAGCGATTTTGACAATCCTGTCCAGCTGGTCGAACGGATGGACGAGTATCTGGTGTCGCTGCAATATGAAACGCTGGAAGATATCGCACGGGACGAATTAAACTTCATTGTCGATCCGACGTCCGTAGAAGTCATAATCCCGTACCTCGACTTGGAGGGTTACGGAGCCGCGCTTGTCAAAGGGCTAAACGCCGAGCTGACCGACTACGGTATGGTAGAACGCAAGGATCGGCAACCGGTTCACACACCAGAGGAACAGCCCCAGCAGGGCGGAATGGAGATGATGTGGTGAAGGATTTCAAATACCTGACCGAGCTGCCCGGTACACCGCAGGAGCAGGAATGGATGCGTGAGCGGCTTGACGCGTTAAGCGTGAAAGAGAGCATCGTCCTTGCGGCAGCACTGGACGGCGACCCTCCCAGCATGGCCCCTGACGCGATCTACCAATTGTGCGCCCTTTCCGATTACAAAATCTGCGGTTATGCAGGGGACTACAAACAGTTGGGTGAATACGCAGCCAACGAGGCCATGTTGCCGAAAGATGTGCGTCCGCATCTCAACTTGGAAAAGCTGGGACATACATACGCGGAAACCCATCCCGGAAAATTCTGTGAAGGACATTATGTGGAGTTTCCTGAACAGCCTTCTTCACAGCGATATGATCCGCAAAACGGACAACTGCCCGAAGATACCGACTGGAGCGTCCAAATTGAAAGTATCAACTTCTGCGAGTCCGGAAGGGGTATGGATTCGCTTCCCAGATCACCAAGGCGATATGGACAGCAACCCAGATGAAATTTCACTGGCGCTGGATGCTTTGAATGCAAAAAGCATTCAGGATTTGACTGTGTTGGACACTCGCTGTGTGCTTCCCGGCACATGGAATCTGACGGAGCAATACAGCGACATCGCCGACCTGATGTATGACGCGAATGATTTGGGACTGGTATTAGAAAGCCAGTGTCAAAGATCAGATTGTTTCAAGGAATTTTTGTGGGCGGCGTTGGAGTATGAAAACTGCCAGGACTTGCACCTTGCGCTGGAAATTGCTCGAAATCCGGAATTCTACGATTGGATATCAAGCGGCCGTTTGGAAGAAATCGCGAGAAAGGAATTGAGGGATCAGGGTGTTCCGGAAGAAATCATCGGCTTGGATGCGATTGATTTGAAAGCCTACGGGGAAGAAATTTTAGTCCAAAACGGTTATGTGCCGACATCCGATCAAACCGGTTACATTTTCAGCCCTTCGCGTGATGGAATTTCTGAGGACAGCAGTCCGCAAGCGCCGGAAATGCAAATGTAGAATAATCAATAAGTTATAATTTGGGAGGAAAGATGTCAAATCAAAAGCAGAGTTTGAAAGGCCCAAATGCCGTGGCTGACTGTAAAAACTGTCCGTACTCGTCAATCGGTTTTCTGTGCGGCGGCAGAGACGGCGAGTGTATGAAAACGCGAATGCAGAAAATCAATAATACGCCAAAAAAGGAGGATGGCATCCATGGTTAGAACGGTACTCAGCAATGCGGAACATCCCGAATACGGCTCCATACCGCTAGAGTTTCCGATTCCGGACGAGCAGTACGATCACACGGTCACACAGCTGGAAAAGGTCGGTATCGGCACGGTTCAAAATTCGGACTGCAAAATCGATACGCTGAACAGCTGGTACACGGTGTTGAAGCCGCTTGCCGGTCAGGTGGTTAATATAGACGAATTGGACTACCTCGCCAAACGATTGGAAAGCTTCGACGATTATGAAGCGTCGAAGTTTCAGGCGATGGCAAGCAAATTGCAGCTGTTAAATATACGTGATTTTATTAACTTGACTTTCAGCAGCCAGCAGGTAACGGTAATCACCGATTTCAGTGACTTGGAGCAGATCGGACGCAGCCACATTATGACGATTCGCGGCAGTGGGATGCCTGCGGAGGAATATCAGCAAATTGACGGCAAAGCAGAAGCGCTGAAACTTCTTCAAAGTAGAAATGGTAGCGTGACCCCATATGGTGTGGTTTACGACAATGAAATGAAGATGGAACCGCTTTATGATGGGAAACACTTCCCGCCATATCTGTACGAACCGTGCCAGCTGGCAATCGAAATCCGACCGGCAAACGGCGGCACAGGGGGGAGCGATTACCTGTACTTTCCCGCGCCAGATCAGCAGCTCGCGCGGACGCTGGAACGTGCCGGAGCGACCGACGCAGCCGACAGCCGAATGCAGATTACTGTGGATCAGCTCCCGAAAGCAGTGTCCGAGCAAATCGATTTACAGCAGGAATCTCTGGTCGAACTCAACGAGATGTGCGAGGTCATCGCCAAACTGTCCCCGCAGGAGTGCAATAAACTGAATGCCGCCGTGCTAATGGCGCGACCTCGCTACGCCAGCGAAATCCGCCAGCTCGCCGAAAATCTGGAGCAGTTCGAGTTTGTCCCCGATGTTAAAACGCCGGAAGAATACGGAAAGTACATGATTTAACAATCTGGACGATTTGAGTACGATCCAAATCTGGAAGATTTCTACGATTTCCAGGGCTACGGCAGGCAGAAAGTCAGCGTGGAAAACGGTCAATTCAACGAGTATGGCTACATTTCCTATCATTGTATTTTGACACTGGACGAGTTAATGCTCCAAGACCCTGCTGAGCAATATCAAAAGAAATGGGAGGTATCACATTATGACCTTTGACAAAGCGAGGGTGGACGCGTTACGAAAGCAGTATCCACCGGGAACGCGAATCAAGCTTGAGCATATGGACGATCCATACCCGGTCGAGCCTGGGACGGGCGGAACCGTTCGGTTCATCGACGACCTCGGTCAAGTTGGAGTGGATTTCGACAACGGACGTTCCCTGAGCCTGATTCCGGGCAAGGATACGTTCAGTATCCAGCATCTGAAAACCTTAAACTTTTACATGCCGATGACTGTCACTGCAGACCGCATTGAAGAGTGGGGCGGCTATGTGGATGACGAGCCGGAACAGCTTACCGATCAGGAATCCATCGACTATGCAGATATCATTCGTGATGCAATTCTGAAAGAACGTATGCCGGAGGAAGCCGAGCGCGGGCTGATGATTTATCACGATGAAAATGACAGTCTTAACGCAAAAGTTCAATCCTTCCGGTTTGATGTGGATGTGCGGCAGGGAAAGCTGTGGGGCGTGGCAGAGTGTGAGCTTCGAGAGCCTTTGAACGCCAGCGAAATGAGCGATTTGATTGAGGCCATCGTTGGTCAGGCATCTGACGGGTTCGGGGAAGGGTTTGAGCAAAGAGGATTGAAAACACCAGATAACGACACAGTTTATGCCTCCCTTTGAAGCAGTGACAAGACATGGACAATCCAGACAGAACAGGAACGGTTCTCCCCGTCGGAGCTCCCGGAAGTCTGTCTTTCTACCTTGCCCTCGACTGGCGAAATTATCTGCATCAAACGCGGCGAAAGCGGCTACTACCCATCCGAATGGGAGACGGGGAACGCAGAAAAGAACCGGCAAATCGTCGATTATCACAACCAGCGGCGCGGCATCACGCCTGCGCAGGAAGAAGCAATGGACGGCGGCAGTATGTTCGGCTGGGATACTCTCGCCGCAGACCCCTCCCGCTATGAAAAGCCGGAAAACTCAGCTCCGAGCATGAGCTTGTAAGTTAATATTATGACACTAACAAGGGCCGTTTTTCCGAAAAGGACTGCGGCCCTTGTTTCGTATCCTTTTTCGGGAAACTGCCCTTGAAAAAGGAGGACAACATGAAAAATGAACCCTTGGTGATGCACCTGAAAGCAGAGTGCAAAGGCAGAAAAAACGCAAAGAAAGGCTCCGAACTGGAGCATTCCCTTCACATCAGCGGCAACGAACTGCGGCGGCGTGTGAACCGGCTCCGGCGCGAAGGCGTGCCGATTGGCAGCAGCGCGGATGGCTATTACTACGCTGTCACGGCTGGTGAAGTTTATTCGACGATCCGCCAGCTTCGCGCGATGGCGAATGGGCTGGAAGCCGCAATCAACGGGCTTGAAAATGCCCTGAACAGCTTCGGTGAGAATGAAGGCGGTGAGGGCAAATAAACAGCTTTATGAGTTGGATCGGCGGCAAGAAAGCCTTGCGTGATGTAATTGTCCAGCGTTTCCCGCTGCACTACGAACGGTACATTGAAGTGTTCGGCGGTGGTGGCTGGGTGCTGTTTCATAAGCCGCCGCGCAACGATTTTGAGGTCTACAATGACCGCAACAGCCTGCTTGTAAATCTCTATCGTTGCGTTCGCGACAAGCACGATGAGTTGATTGACGAGCTTCGGTACGCGCTCAATTCCCGCGAGGAATTTGACCGTATCCGTGCAGAGCTTGCGCGGGACAGCCCCGCAACGGACGTGCAAAAGGCGGCTTGGTTTTATCAGCTGATCCGCTACAGCTACGCTTCCGGGTTGACCAGCTTTGGCGGCCAGCCGCACAACATCCGCAAGGATTTCCCGCTGATTGAGCAGGCACACATCCGGCTTGGCGACGTGGTGATTGGGAATCGGGATTTTGAAAAGCTGATCAAGCATTATGACCGTCCAGAGAGCTTTTTTTATCTCGATCCGCCCTATCACTCGACCGAAGGGTATTACAAAAATGTCGGCGAAGAAGGATTTACGGACAAAGATCATGTTCGGCTGCGGGACATTTTGATGCAGATTCAAGGCAAGTTTCTGCTGTCTTATAATGACGATGATTTTGTACGTGCTTTGTACCGGCAGCCTGGAATCCGGATGATGGAGGTCAGCCGTCTGAATACCATCAAACAGCGCTATGAGAACGGTGCGCAGTTTGCGGAATTGTTAATCGCAAACTACGATTTTGAGGAACGGATGCGTAACGCATCTTCACAAATAACACTTTTTTAGGAGGATAAACCATGAGCATCAAATTGGAAAAGGACGTGCAGCCGAAAGGCGTATTGATCCCGTCCGCCGCATTGAAACTTTGCGGCTTGCAGGACATGGAGAAATTCGAGATTCACATCATCGGGAAGTCGATGACGCTGTTGCCAGGAACGATGACCGCGCCGGAGCTTCTGCACACGATTTCTGCGCTGCAGGAGCTGGAGCAGGAATTGTGTGACCATCTGGTTAGCGTCTGCGGCGAATGCGACGACTGCAACGGCGGTTTTTGCCCATTTTCGCTGGATCAGGCGGAAATCAAGTTGTCTCCTGAAGTGATGGAAGCCGCAGGAATTCCGCAGGACGCACGACTGGTGGCCTGCCCTGATAAGGAGACAGCTACCATCAATATCACCCGCGCACCGTTCGACGCAGACCTTCGCGAAATCCCGCGCGAGCTGCTGGAAAAGTTGTCCGCAGACGGCATTTGCATGGGTGAGCTTGCGGAAAAAGTCTCAGAGGGAGCGGTTGTATATGGCGGCTGACCTGACCTATTACACCATTGACGACCTGCGGCTCGGCCAGCGCCGAAGCGACGGCCCCGGCTGGCGGCTGATGGAGTTCACGCGGCGTTCGGAAGCATTCCGGGACTACCGGTCGCTGGGTGTAGAAAATATCAAAGTTCTGGGAGTGACAAACGGTATTCAGGCGCTTGACTTGGTGCGCTGTGTTCCCGTGTTTTCGGAGCATAAAGCGTGCGAGGATGTTCTCATGATGGATTACAAAAACTTACCGTTCTGGCACATGAACCCGATGGTAAAACAGCTGGCTGAGGAATGCGTTGAAACGTTCCGAATTCGTTACGGGCTGCATGAATTTACTCTGTTCCCACTCCACCAAAAGCCCGAAAAGCAACTGGCAAAGAAACGCTTCCGACTGTTGAACGTTGAGGGCAGCTGTTCGCCTATCCGCTGGATGTACGTTGCGGGAGTTGGCTGGCTGTCGCCGCAGGAATTCAAAAAGCGTTACATTCCGCCGAAACGCCATGATTTTCAATATCCGCTGGTGATGAAATATCGAGTGGATGCAGTCAATAAAGATGGCCGCATTCTCCTGTTGGAGATTGCACCGCGCGATTTTGAACATATGATAAGCGAGAACTAAAAAATATGTTTTTGAAAGGAAAGAATCTCATGAAAATTGATGCCAAAATCTATTTGCCGAAGAACCCCAGCGCATTGCTGGCGACCGCGTCCGTTTGCCTGGACGATTGCTTCATCATTCGCGGTGTCAAGGTTATCGAGGGCAGCAAAACCATTTTTGTGTCCATGCCGTCCCGCAAGGTTGATGAAGAATATCACGACGTTTGCTACCCCTGCACGAAGGAGTTCCGGCAGGAATTTGACCAGGCGGTTCTGGATGCCTACGCTGAAGCTGTCGCGGCAGAATCCAAGTGAGTGGATAAAGAACAGAAGGCCATAGAACGCCTGCGGGAAGCCTCGTTTCACAGTGAGCGTTTGTATCAGGCACCTCTATTAGTGACGACATCCGGAGGAAAGGATTCGGATTTGTGCCTGGAATTGGCGCAACGGGCAGGAATTCCCTTTGAAGCGGTTCATAACCATACCACCGCTGACGCGCCGGAAACAGTTTATCATATCCGCGAAACATTCCGCCGTTTGGAGGAAAAAGGAATCATGGTTATCCCTTTTGAACAGCTTGATGAAAATCAAGCATGGCAAACGCCAG
>CAJUJQ010000129.1 GCA_910586575.1 uncultured Clostridia bacterium
TAAACTGCTTTTTGAGCCGTCCTTTGTCGCTTGAAACTTGGAAACTGGTGTATGGGATTAAAAAGTCCATAATATTATATATTGAGCAGATCCTGTAAAGAATAGGGGCCGTCTCCTGCAATGATTTGAAAATCATTTTGAGACAGCCCCATTTATTTTTTGAGATTTTACTTGACAACAGTTGTGAACCGTATTATACTGTACTTGTAACAACAATACGGTCAATTACGGGAAGATGGTGGGAAGTTGGAGATTATTGTAAGCAACAAAACGAGCCGCCCCTTGTATGAACAGATTTCGGCACAGGTCAAGGCACAAATCATGAGCGGGGAGCTGAAAGCCGGGGAGCCGCTTCCCTCCATCCGGTCCCTTGCGAAGTCCCTGCAAATCAGCGTGCTGACGGTGCAGAAGGCCTATGACCATCTTCAGGCGGATGGCTTTATCGAGACAACTGCCGGGAAGGGCTGTTTTGTTTCCGCGCAGAACCAGGACTTCTATCTGGAAGAGCAGCAAAAGCGGATTGAGGCGCATTTCAATGAAGCGATTGAAATTGCCCGCGCTAGCGGAATACCGCTTTCAAAATTGATGGATTTATTAACCCTGTTATATGAGGAGGATTGACGATGGACAGCGCTCTGACAGTTTCGGGATTGACAAAAACGTATCCGGATTTTGTTTTGGATTCGGTTTCCTTTTCTGTTCCAAGTGGCTCCATTGTGGGGCTGATCGGCGAAAACGGTGCCGGGAAAAGTACAACGATTAACGCGGCGCTGGGCCTGATCCGGAAGGAGTCCGGCAGGGTTTCCATATTGGGCCGGGAGGACTTGGACAGCGATACCCGGGAGGAAATCGGCGTTGTGTTTGATGGAAGCAACTACCCTGAAATCCTTTCGCCGAGGAAGCTGAACCGAATCATGAAAAATATTTACCGCACCTGGGATGAAATGGCTTACTTCCGGCTTTTGGGGCAGTTTTCCCTGCCGCCCGATAAGCAAATCAAGCAGTTTTCCAAGGGGATGAAAATGAAGCTGGCGATTTCCGCCGCGCTTTCCCATCATCCAAAGCTGCTGATTTTGGATGAGGCGACCAGCGGGCTTGACCCGGTGATTCGGGACGATATTTTAGATATGCTGCTCGATTTTGTACAGGATGAAACCCATTCCATTTTGCTGTCCTCCCACATCACCAGCGACCTGGAAAAAATTGCCGACTATATTGTATTTATCCATCAAGGGAAGGTTGTTTTCTCCAAGCCCAAGGATGAGCTGATGGAACGATACGGTATTCTCAAGTGCGGCGCGGCGCAGTTTGACGTGTTGGATAGAACCGAAATCATTGCGTACCGTAAAATGGATTATGAATGGCAAGTGCTGGTATCTGACCGGGAAAATATGTGGAAGAAATATTCAAAGGTGATGATTGTCCCCGCGACGATTGATGAAATTATGCTTCTTTGTGTAAAGGGGGAAAAAGGATGAAGGGCGTTTTGCTCAAGGATCTCTATATTGCGAAAAGCAATATCCTTGTTACGTTTATCAGCTTGATTGTTTTAGGGTTCGGTCTGTCGTTTCTGCTAGAAACCAGCGCGATTTTAATCTTAGCGCCGGTCGCCTCGACGACTGCGGTTTTTATCAGCATTACCAGTGACGCCGCCTCGAAGTGGAATAAAAACGTTATCACTATGCCGGTATCAAGAGGGCAGATTATCGGTGAAAAATTCGTGTTTTATCTTTTGCTGGCAGGCTTGGGACTGATTGCCGCGCTGCTTCTTTGTATCATTCCCGCGCTTTTCGGCGAAGCAATTACGTTTCATTCCCTGTGTCTGTATGGGTCGATTGGCATTAGCGCTACGCTGCTTGCGGGCGGCATCAGTTTACCGTGTGCGTATCTGTTCGATCCGGAAAAATCACAAATTGTGTTTATGATGTCCTTTATGGCATCCACGGGAATCATTACCGGAATTGTGCTGCTCACCAATTTGTTTATCCCCGTGAAGGAGCATGTCCTTTTGGCGTTTCAGATTGTGCTTGCGGTTTCCGCTGTTTGTTTTTTTATTGCATATCGGGCGGCGGTCAAAATTTATCAAAAGTGTGACATTATCTGACAGCACTCCTGGGAAACGGCGGTTTTGAGTAATCAGTGCCGCCGCTTTTCTCCGTTTCGTAAGAAAAATTTAAGAAATTCCATAGGGAAAACGCAGGATAAAAGAGTACGGCGCTGGTATAATTAGCGGTGAAATCTAAGTTTGGAGATAATGTACTATGCGCAGTCCTACCAGAAAGTCTTTCCTGTGGACGGTGATTTGTTTCACGGTGGAAATGATCATCATTTATCTTGCTGCCCTTTTGCGGGAGCATCGGTTTCTATATGGGGGCGCAGCCATTGGAATCGTTTATTTATTGGTAAGCTTGCTTTCCCTGAAACAGAAAAGGAAACGGATGGAGCATCCCGGCGGTGACGGAAACGGCAATAAAAGGAATCGCCGGAAATCACGGAAAAGAACCCTCCGAGGTTTTACGCGGATTGTCCTGTGTTTGCTGCCCGTTTTAGGGACGGTAAAATTGTGCGGGCTGGTTGGGGCTGCTTTTCTGATTCCCGGAAGGGGCGATTCGGTTGACTCCATTTCGGTAGAGGTGACGGCGAAAAACGCCGCAGTTATGAGCGCCGACACGGGCGCGCTGCTGTACCAGAAAAACGGTACCGACAGAATCGCGCCCGCCAGCACCGCGAAAATGATAACCGCCCTGACGGTGCTGGATGTTTGTTCCCCGGATGATGAAATAACAGTAGGCGAAGAAATCCGGCTGATGCGCGAGGATTCCTCCCGTGCGTGGCTGAACCGGGGCGATATGCTGACGGTCAGGCAGCTTTTGATTGCGCTGCTGCTCCCTTCAGGCAACGACGCGGCCTATACGCTCGCGGCCAATGCCGGAAGGGAAATTGCCGGGGACCGCCATTTGACCAATGAGCAGTCCATTGATGTATTTATGGATAAGGTGAATGAAAAGGCACGGGCGCTCGGGCTGGAAAACTCACATTTTTCAGTCCCGGACGGATACGATACCGAGGGGCAGTATACCACGGCGTGTGACCTTGCAGTTATAGCAAAGGCGTGTTTGGAAAGCCCATGCATTTCTGAAATTGTGGCGAATAACAGATCCTATCAAAAATGGGTGAGCGGCAGGGAAGTTACCTACAATAACTCCAATGAGCTGCTTAACCCGAACAGCCCATATTACCGGTCTGAGGTAATCGGCATTAAGACGGGGAACAGCAGCCAGGCGGGGGCGTGCGTGGTTTCGGCGGCGGTGATTGATGGAAAGACCTATATCTCGGTTGTCATGGGTTCGGGCAAGGCTGCGAGGTTTCAGGACAGTATTACCATCTACGACAAAATTAAAGCGCGATAAAAGGATTTTTTGCGGCAAGGTGATCATATGGATTGTAATATTTTGGTGGCGGATGATGAAAAAGAGCTGGCAGATGTGCTCGCGCTTTACCTTACGAATGACGGCTATACCGTCCACAAATGCTATACCGGCGCGGAGGCTTTGGACTGCATTGCGCATACAGAGCTGGATTTAGCCATTCTGGACGTGATGTTCCCGGACGCGGACGGCTTTCAAATCTGCAAGAAAATCCGGGAAAGGTCCTATTACCCCATTATTATGCTTACAGCCAGAACGGCGGACACGGATAAAATCATGGGCCTTGCCATCGGCGCGGACGACTATATTACAAAGCCGTTTAACCCGCTGGAGGTGGTCGCCCGCGTAAAAACCCAGCTGCGGAGGTACAGGCTCTATAACGGCTCCGCCCCGAAGCCGGAGAAAGCGGCACGCGAGTACGATATCCGGGGGCTGTCCATCAACCGGGACAACCATAAGTGCTTCCTGTTCGGCAGAGAGGTGCAGCTGACTCCCATTGAGTTTTCCATCCTCTGGTATCTTTGCGAGCGTCAGGGCGTTGTTGTCCCTTCTGAGGAGCTTTTCGAGGCGGTATGGGGTGAGAAGTACCTGAAAAATAACAACACCGTTATGGCGCACATCGGGCGGCTGCGGGAAAAGCTCGATGAGCCTGCCCGGAATCCCCGGTTCGTCAAAACGGTATGGGGGGTCGGCTATACCATTGAAACATAAAGATGATTTTCGCCCGCTCCGCAGGAAGCTGTTTCTGCGCGTGGCTGCCATGCTGGCACTCGCCGTCGTTGTACTCTATTTTTCATACGCGGTCTTTTGGAACGGGCATTTTGCCAACGGGATGACGCTCTTCTTTCAAAAAGGATTGGGCATGGGGCGGGAAGCCGCGCTCCGGCTGTATGACCGGGTATTCCGCAGGCATAGGGATGCTTTCGTTTGGCTGTCTATTTTGTTGGTGTCCGGCGGTTTGTTCCGCGCTTATCTCCGCTGGCTGACACGATATTTTGAGTCCATCAGCAAGGAAATGGACGCGCTGCTCCTGGACGTGCCTGGGGAAATCTCCCTGCCCCCGGAGCTGCTTCCCATTGAGCGCAAAATGAATTTGGCAAAGCGTGCCATCGACCGGCAGAAAAGCGACATGCTGCTTGCCGAGCAGAAAAAGAATGACTTGGTGATGTACCTGGCGCACGACCTCAAAACGCCGCTGGCATCCGCCATCAGTTATTTGAACCTGCTGCGGGACGAGAAGCAGCTCTCCGAGGAGCTGCGGGAAAAATACCTCTCCATCTCCCTTGCCAAATCGGAACGGCTGGAAGATTTGATTAACGAGTTTCTGGAAATCGCGCGGTACAGCTTATCTGCCATCACGCTGCAATACAGCGAAATCAACCTGACCCGTTTGCTGGAACAGCTTATCTTTGAGTTCCAGCCGGTTCTGGACAAGAAAGGCTTGACCTGCCGCCTTGCGGCTGCGGACGACATCGTGCTGAAATGTGACGCCGATAAAATGCAGCGGGTCTTTGACAATCTTTTGCGCAACGCGGTCAGCTACAGTCACGGCGGGACTGAAATCACCATGGAAGCCGGGTACGATGCGGACTGCGTGGCACTGCGGTTTTCCAACCACGGCGAGACTATCCCCAAGGACAAGCTGGACCAGATTTTCGAGCAGTTTTACCGGCTGGACACGGGGCGCAGCGCGGGCGGGGCAGGCCTGGGGCTTGCCATTGCCAAGCAGATCGTCACGCTCCATCACGGAACCATTACTGCGGAGAGCGGGGAGGGTGTGACGGTCTTTGTGGTGACGCTTCCAATGGCTCCCGAGCAGGCAGGCGTAAAGCCTGACAAAATCGACGTGAGGAAATCGTAAGAAAATCCGTGGGAAAACAGTGGAATCCCGTGTGATAGAACAACAAAACGGCGCGCCTGCTTCTGGTACAATAGCAGTACCAAGGCAAGAGCGCCTTTATTCTATCAGCGGGAAGGGAGTTTTCACATGGAATTGCTGATTGACCATGTTTCCAAACGGTTCAAAGACAAAATAGCCGTCAATGACATCAGCCTGGGGCTGACGCCGGGCGTCTGGGGGCTGCTGGGCGCCAACGGCGCGGGCAAAACCACCCTCATGCGGATGATTGCCGGGATTATGCAGCCGACCTCCGGACGGGTGGCGTATGATGGCGTGCCCGTTCAGGTGCTGGGGGAGCGGTACCGGAATATTTTCGGGTTCCTGCCGCAGGAGTTCGGCTTTCCGCAGGAATTTACCGTGAAAGAGTATCTAACCTATATTGCCGCATTGAAGGGGCTTCCAGAGCGGCTGGGCAGGCGAAAGATTGCCGAATTGCTGGAGCGTGTCTCGCTGCCGGATGTCTGTAACAGGAAAATTGCCAATCTGTCCGGCGGCATGAAACGCCGGGTAGGGATTGCCCAGGCGCTGCTGAACGACCCGGAGGTGCTTATTTTGGACGAACCGACCGGGGGGCTGGACCCCGGCGAGCGGGTGCGCTTCCGCAACCTGATTTCGGAATTTGCCCATGACCGGATTGTGCTGATTTCCACCCATATTGTCCCCGATGTGGAGTATATCGCCGCCTGCCACGCCATTATCAAAGGCGGCAGGCTGCTGGCAGCCGGCACGACGGAGGAATTGACCGGGCTGGCAGAGGGCAAGGTGTGGCACTGTACCGTCCCGGCGGAAGCCGTGCCGGAGTACGAAAGCAGGCTCCAAATCGCAGGGCTACGGAACGAAAACGACGGCAGCGTTTCCGTTCGCTACCTGTCGGAGCGGCCCTGCAACAGCGTTTCCACTGCTGTGGCGCCCCGTCTGGAGGATTTATATTTGTGGCTGTTCCCGGAGAACGAAAGGGGGGACGGGCAATGAAGCTCTTTCGCTTGGAGCTGAAACGGGTTCTGAAAACAAGGCTGAACCGGATTTTGCTGGGCTTGGCGCTGGCGCTGTCCATCCTGATGGCGTATCTTCCGACAACCTTCTGTTACAGCAGCTATACGGACGGGGACGGGAACGAGGCCACGCTGACCGGGCGCGCTTCCATTGCCTACGAAAAGGCGCGGCAGGCGGACGCTTCCGGCATTGCCACCCCGGAGCGTGTGCGGCAGGCGGTCGAAGCCTATCAGGTGTGCCTTGCATTCTACGGCGTTACAGAGTCCTACGACCTGCCGGAGCACGTTTATGAGCGGGAAATCCTCCCCATCGCCCCGCTGCTCCACGGCGTGAAAGAGGCGTTTGCCGACCCGGATACCGGCATGGCTCCCACCATCATGGAAATCGACCCGGCGCGTCTCGATGATTATTATTCGGTCTGCGAAGCCAGGATTGCGTCCCTGATGGCGATGGAGCAGCCGGACAGCCCGGCAGCCCAGCGCAAGGCTGTGGAAATGTATCAGAAGGTGGAAAAGCCCTTCGAGACCTATCCTGGCATCAGCTCCACGGTGCTCGACTATCAGAATATCATGGGCTTTCTGGTGCTGCTGTTCTGTGTGGTGATTGCCGCCCCGGTGTTCTCCGCCGATTATCAGTCCGGTGCGGATGATATTTTGCGCTGTACCCGGCACGGGCGTGCAAGGCTGGGCGCTGCCAAGCTGCTGTCTGCCCTTTCTGTCAGCGCGGCAGCGTTTGGAATCTGCGCCGCCGTGCATCTTTTGGCGGTGAACAGCCTGTTTGGCTGGGAATCTACGAAAACCTCTATTCAAATGGTTTATTCCATCTTGACCCTTGCCGATATGGATATCGGGGAGCTTCAGTGCCTGTTCGCCGCCGCCGGTCTGCTCTCGGTGCTGGCCTCCGTGAGCTTTACGCTGTTCCTCTCCTCCAAATGCAGGAGCGCCGCAGCGTCCCTGGCTGCCGGGCTGGCGTTCTGCATCGCGCCGGTGGTGCTCACCATGACCGTGCCGGGGGCGCTCTGGCTGCGCAGTATCCTCCCCGCCAGCGGCACCGGCATCCAGTCCAGCATTCTCTATGCTATCACCGACTTTCAATTCTTGAGCGTGGGCGGGCTGGCGGTTTGGACGCCCTATGCCATGATTGCCGCCTGTGTGATTGAAATCCCGCTGTTCGGGTTTCTGGCGGTGCGCGCCTATTGCGGCCACACGGTAAATTAAGGCTGCACAGAAACGGCTTCTGCTTGTGAGAAGAATTATCTGCCAAGGGCCGGCAGGCCTGTTTGGAAAAAGTTATGCGGAACAGGTCTGATGTACCGGGATTAGCCGAGCTGTTCCTTGAGGGTTTCGAGCGGGGCTTCCGCGTTGCCGATGGTGATAACGTCCGCGCCGGAATCGACAGACTCCGGGACTTCTTCGCCGTTCGGCGTCTGTACCATCGCTTCAACCGCCTTGCAGACCATTTCGTAAGCCATCTGCGCAGCCGACATGGTCAGCTGGCCGCCGGGAATGGCTTCGCACGCCGCCCGGTCAGGCCCCCCCAGGTTTGGGGCTTCATGGATTCCCAGGAGGCGGCCGGCGTGTCCCCTGGGATGTTTGAGGAAATTGTCTGGCCCGCTTACGAGTGCCTTGGCAGGACCTTCGGCCTGCTGAGTTATGGCTGCTGCGAGCCGCTCGGCCCGGTTTGGGATTTCATCAGCCAGTTCCCGAATCTGCGCAAGGCTTCGGTTTCCCCGTGGGCGAATGAGGAGAAGATGGGCGAATACCTGCGCGGCACCCGCACCATTTACCAGCGCACGTCCGGCCCGAATTTCCTCGGCGTAGACGAAACGCTTGATGAGGACGCGTGGCGTGAGCATATCGGGCATCCCCTCCGCTGTGCGCAGGGCTGCAAACTTGAGTTCACCTCCCGCGACGTGTATACCATCCATAACAATCTCGGGAAGGTGGCCCGTGCGGTTGAAATCATCCGTGCATCCATCGGCAGGCTTTGGCAGGCGTAAAAACCCGCAGAAACGGGCGGCAGGGGTAGCGATACCTCTGCCGCCTTTGCGCGTGCTTTTCTGTTCATAACCGTTTGAAGAGGCTTGGCTTTTCCTTCGGGCGGCGGATGGGTGTTTCAAAACGCACCAGTATGATGTCCTCGCCGATTTTTTCAATCCGCTCCCAGGGGATGATATAATCGTCCTCGCGCCCGAACAGACCGAAAAAGCGCGCCCGCCCCGGCACAACCAGCGCAACCACCCGGCCGCACATGATATCAATCTCGACATCCCCGACATAGCCCATCCGGCACCCGTCACATAGAT
>CAJUJQ010000130.1 GCA_910586575.1 uncultured Clostridia bacterium
ACTGGCTGCGCAGCCAGTCAAGGTAATTTTGCAGGATGAGCGATGCGGCGACCGCGTCCACCGTCTGGCGGTGCTTATTCTCCTTCTTGCCGGAGGCGTGCAGGATGGCATGCGCTTCAATTGTTGTGCGCCGCTCGTCCCACAGCACCACCGGCACGCCGGTGCGCGTTTCCAGCGCATGGGCGAGGGCTTCGCACTTCTGCGCCCGCGCGCCCGCGCTGCCGTCCATATTTTTCGGGTAGCCCATGACCACCCGTTCGATTTTCTGCTCTGCGATGTACGCCGCCAGCCGTTCCGCCAGCCGTTCCGGGTTCCATTCTTTGATGACCGACGGCGACCCGGCCAGCAGCCCGGTGGGGTCGGAAACCGACAGCCCGGTGCGCGCGTCGCCGTAATCAATCCCCAAAATCCGCATAAATCCGTCCTCCTTAAAAAGCGCTTTCAAAGTGTTTCGGTGTTTCTGCCTGAAATTATATCATATTTTTCCGAGAAATTGCAGTTTTTTTTGAAAAAATATGGTTGACCGGACGCGCCGGGCGTGCTATAATAATTACACCTATGCAGGTTCTTTTTTTTGCGCCGTGCGGGCGTGTTATCCCGCCGGTGCCATCCGGGGGCCGCTGCAAAGGGAGGCAATCGCCCTGCATCCGGACAAGCCGGGCAGGGCAGGGAAGCGCCGCCAGGGGTTTGCCTGCGGACGCAAATTTATTGAGGAGGTGCCGCTATGCGCGTTCGAGTAACGCTCGCCTGTACAGAGTGCAAGCAAAGGAATTATAACACAATGAAGAACAAGAAGAACGATCCCGACCGTCTGGAGATGAACAAGTACTGCCGTTTTTGCAGAAAGCATACTGTCCATCGCGAGACCAAGTAAAGCCGAAAGGAAAGGAAGCAGCTTCATGGCAGATGAAAAGAAGAACAGCAAAGCCAAGAAGCCCTCTGTCTTTGCGCGTGCGGGCAAGTGGTTTCGTGAGCTGAAGGCCGAAATGCGCAAGATCGTATGGCCGACCAGACAGCAGACGATCAATAACATGCTTGTCGTAATCGCCGCAGTTCTGATCGTGGGCATCTTTGTTTGGGTTCTGGACCTGATTTTCGGCGGCGTGGTTGCCGCTGTAATCGGAATGCTCGCCGGCTAACGCAGAAAGGGTCAGCATGTCAGATACAGCAAAATGGTATGTGGTGCACACATACTCGGGCTACGAGAACAAGGTAGCTTCATCCATTGAGAACGCGGTGGAGAACCTGAAGCTTCACAACCTGATCACCGCGGTCAACATCCCGGTTGAGACTGTCACAGAGGTCAAGGACGGCAAGGCCAACGAGGTCAAGCGCAAGCTGTTCCCGGGCTATGTCCTTGTCAAGATGGTCATGACCGACGAAACCTGGTATCTGGTGCGCAACACGCGCGGCTGTACCGGCTTTGTCAGCCCGAATTCCAACAAACCGATCCCGCTGACCGACGAAGAGGTCGAAGCGATGGGCGTAGAGAAGCGGGAGGTCGAGCTTGGCTACGACGTCGGCGACAGTGTCCGCATTATGGATGATAAGCTTGCGGGCTTTATCGGCACGGTCGAAGCGCTCGATATGAACCGTGGCACGGTGCGTGTCATTGTGCCCATGTTTGGCCGCGACACCCCGGCGGAGCTGCGGCTCGACCAGGTCGAGGCGCTCAGCGACTAGCGCTTCGTCGGAATCAGGATTCCGACGAGAAAATCAGGAAGCTTTTGATTCCGCCGCCACAGCCCTGTGGCTGTGCGTCGGTTTTGCCGCTGCTCCATGCATCGCCGCGCGGCGGCAATAGAAGGTGAATTGGCCGCAGGCCAAGAGAGGCCGGCCTGGGCCGCACTGCGATCTGGCGCAAGGTGTCAAGACCCCCGCGCAGGTTGCGGGTTTTGACCGCCGCTGACGCGGCGGCGCGGGGCTTCCGGCCCGCTTCGCATCGATTGGGGCGTTTGGCGTCCGGTCAGTGTTTTTTGGAATGGCCCGCCCCTTTGGGCGGCTGTTTGGGGATGCGCGCTGCGGCGCGGGGGATTCTGTTTCCCTGCGCGCGCGTCCGTACCGCGCCGCATGGCAAGTGGGAGAGCGGGCGTTTCGCCCCGTTCGCCAGCCACCACACTTTTTAAGGAGGAAACCTCAATTATGGCACAGAAAGTTATTGGCTATATCAAGCTCCAGATTCCCGCAGGCAAGGCAACCCCTGCGCCCCCGGTAGGCCCCGCGCTCGGCCAGCACGGCGTCAACATCATGGCGTTCACCAAAGAGTTTAACGAGCGCACCAAGAACGACGCGGGTCTCGTAATCCCGGTCGTTATCACGGTCTATGCCGACCGTTCCTTCAGCTTTATCACCAAGACGCCCCCGGCGGCGGTCCTCATCAAGAAGGCCTGCAAGATTGAGTCCGGCTCGGCTGTTCCGAATAAGCAGAAGGTCGCGACCATCTCCAAGGAAGATGTACAGAAGATCGCGGAAACCAAGATGCCCGACCTCAATGCCGCCTCCCTTGAGGCCGCGATGAGCATGATTGCGGGCACCGCACGCTCGATGGGCATCACTGTCGCAGAGTAAGGGCGTCTCCCCGGGTATATAAATTGCCCGGCATGGAAAATTTTGAATTTTTGCACCGGCAGCAAGATGGCTGCCTAAGTGGGAGGGAAATTCCCGCAGTACCACTCAAGGAGGATATTTATTGTGCGCAAAGGTAAAAAATATGTAGAAAGCGCAAAGCTGATCGACCGCAGCAAGCTGTACGATCCCGCTGAGGCGCTGAACACCGTGATTTCCACCGCCAAGGCGAAGTTCGACGAGACCGTTGAGCTGCACGTCAAGCTCGGCGTTGACTCCCGCCACGCAGACCAGCAGGTCCGCGGCGCGATTGTCCTGCCCCACGGCACTGGCAAACAGGTACGCGTGCTGGTGTTTGCGAAAGGCCCCAAGGCTGAGGAAGCCACCGCGGCAGGCGCGGAGTACGTCGGCGCGGAGGATATGGTCGAGAAAATCACCAAGGAAAATTTCTTCGACTATGATGTCGTTATCGCAACCCCCGACATGATGGGCATCGTTGGCCGTCTCGGTAAAATCCTTGGCCCCAAGGGCTTGATGCCGAACCCCAAGGCAGGTACCGTTTCCATGGATGTTGCACGCGCTGTGCAGGAGTCCAAGGCCGGTAAGATCGAGTACCGCCTTGACAAGACCAACATCATCCACTGCCCTATCGGCAAGGCGTCCTTCGGCCAGGAGAAGCTGCTGGACAACTTTAACGCGCTGGTCGGCGCCATCATCAAGGCAAAGCCCGCCGCGGCAAAGGGCCAATATGTGCGTTCCTGCGTTGTCGCGTCCACCATGGGTCCCGGCGTGAAGATCAACCCGGTCCGCCTGACCGACTAATCCGGCAAAAACCGGCGCGTATCGTAGTGTGCTCTCAGCTCCACGCGCCGCAAACGATTCTCAATCCGCCGCATATGGCGATGGTAAGGGCTGCCCTAATAAAGTGGCGGCCCTTTTTGTCGTGTAATGATACAAAACTGATGACAGTACATTCTCTATGGGGATTTATAGTTTTTATAATATTCCATCTTCGTTCTAGCTGAACAGAGGGAGGGATTACAACACCCTAACGACCTCAAATACGCTTATGCTGGTCATATCAAGGCCGCTAAGCGAAGCGTAGACGATGCTTTGACATGGCCCGATCAGTGTGGTATACTAATTATTAGACAATCAATGTATTTTTGCAGTCCGAGAATAGGAGGCAGCATCGTGAATTACCATATGATGAACCACGTGGTCAACCATCTGTTGGATGTGGACAGCTATGGACCCGTTTTTATGTACGCAACCAATCGGGATTTAACCACCGCGCCGCGGCACATCATCCGCATGGCCGAGCCGGTGGACCCCGAGCTTTTGCGGGAGGCGCTGAAAATTGCGCTGCTCCGTTTCCCACAGATGGGGCTTGGGCTGGAGCGCGGCGAAACGCAGTACCGCTACCGGCTGCTGACCGACCCCCCGGTTGTACTGCCGTTTGACGATATATCCCCTTATTACATCGGTTCGGAGGATACCAACGGATATCTGTTTTGCTGCGGCTACCGGGAAAACACGATTTATCTGGAATACCAGCACTGCACGAGCGACGGGCGCGGCTTCAATGAATTTATCAAATGCGTATTGTTCTACTATTTGAAGCTCCACGGGTACGCCATTGTCAATGACGGCAGCGTGCGCACGCTGGAAACCGACTTCCACCCGGCAGAAAACGAGGACGGCTTTGCCAAGCTGCGGCGGGCCCCGCAGTCGGACGCGAACCACGTGCCCGACGTCCCGGCGTTCCATCTGCCCGAATATGACGGCATGGAGGATGAAAACGAGCTGACCACGGAAATTACAATGCCGTTTTCGCTGGTCCGCCGGTATCTCAAGCAAAATGAAATTACGCCGCTGACCTTCCTGATGACCGCAATCTGTCACGCGCTTTACAGGACCTATTATCAGGGCACCGGCCGCCGGGAAGCCATCGTGGCAGAGGTGCCCACCGACCTGCGCGCCTATATCGATTCCCCGACCGTCCGCTTTTTCGTGGCGCTGCTCGACCTGCCTTTTCATTATGAATATTTCAGCCTGCCCTTTGCCGACGCCTGCCGGAAGCTGAGCGCTTTTTTCAACACCCAGCGCGTCCTGCCGCACGCGGCGTTCTGGGCACTGAAGAATGCCGGCCGCGTGACGGCCGGGCATCAGGCGGAAATGCCGATTGACGAAAAAGAGCAGATGATGCGCGAACAGGCGCGCGCATATATCCGCCGGGACAGCTTTATCCTGACAAATATCGGCCCGTTCCTGCTGCCCATTCAAATGGAACGCCATATTCTTGATTACGGCGCCATCCTTCCCTGTGCGCACCAGCCGTTCGGCGTGCTGGTCAGCTCCTATCGTGATACGCTCAAAATTGCGCTTTCTCAGCGCGATTTGCGTCCTGACCTGGTCAACAACCTGACCGCCGTTCTGGAAGAGGTCGGATTCCACTCGAAAACCTATTCTTATATGTTCCATCCGACGCGCTACGACGGCAAAAAGCTGGGCGGCAGCGTCAAACCCTGACAAACAGTATCTCGAATCCCAAAACAGATATCAAAAAATCCCCTTTACACCGCACGGGAGCATTACCCGCGCCGTAAAAGGGGATATTTTTATTGATTCGTTCCTGCCCCGGCTTATCCACGAGGAGGCTGCCCTTTAGAAAATTTATTCCTCTTGCGTATCCTTCACCTGCGGAATGAATCTTTCGGCAAAGCTGCCCTTCTCGCGGTGTTTGGTATATAGGAAGCCAATCACGGAAAAGACGACCGCGCCGACAAAATTAACCATCAGGTCTTTCATCGTATCGATTAAGCCAATGTCAAGATAACCGCCATATTTCGCCAGCCAGTCCTCCCCGTTGACCACAAGGCTTTCAATCGGGATATGCTCGACGATATTCAGCCCGTCCGGGTTAAGCGAAACCGTATGGATGGCAGTCACAAAGAAATCCTTCTGCATATCCATCCGGAAAAACCAGTCCATGCCGAACTCGAAAAACTCCCACAGCACGCCGACCGTCATCGAAAAACAGAACGCCGTAATCGCCAAAAACAACGGCGACAGCTTCATTGAGAACTTTTCGCTGCGGTTAAAAATATCCACCAGCGCAAAGCCGATTGCCGCCATCAAAAAACCGTTCGTGGTGTGTAACATCGTGTCCCAACCGGGGTATTTCGTATAATACGAGCCGATTTCGCCCTGTATTTCTGCCGCGTAGATGAACACGTAAATAATCGCTTCCAGCGTCGGCGGCAGGTCAATACGCAGCCGACGGTCGATGAACAGCGGCACGCCGAACAGGAACAGCGTCAGGATGCAGGTGAACAGGTTCTCGTAATTGCCCGTGAGGAACGAACGCACCGCAATCACCAGCACCGAAACCGACAGCACGCCGCGAATGGTCAAACGCCGCTTTTTATTTTCTTTGATTTGGATCTTCTTCATAACAGGTTACCGCGCTTTTTCAAAAATCAAGTCTATTTCTTTGAGTTTGCCGTATTCTGCAATTTTCGTGGGGATATATCCAACGTAGGTATAGCCCTTTGCCGCGTATTCGTCGATAATCGCGCGATGTTCTTCCATGCTCGCACCGTAAAAACGGCTGATTTTCAAATGGACATATTCATATTGTTTCATATCGCGCCCCCTTAATTGCCGGTTTCATGCTCACCCGCCGTTTCGCGCAGCGGCAGCACTGCATTCAGCAGGATGCCCGCCAACGCGGCAATCGCCAGCCCGGACAGGGTGACGGTCGTACCGGCAGCCACAAAGCTGACGCCGCCGATACTGTTGAAACCGAACGCGCTGACCAGAATCACCGCCGCGATCAACAGGTTGCGCGAACGGGAAAAATCGACCTTGCTTTCCACAAGGTTGCGCAGGCCGACCGCCGAAATCATGCCGTACAGTACGAAGGAAATACCGCCGATGATGGCGCTCGGCACGGTCTGGATCACCGCCGAAAACTTCGGGCAGAACGACAGCAGAATCGCGAAATACGCCGCAAGACGCACCACGCGCGGGTCATAAACGCCGGTCAGCGCCAGCACGCCGGTATTTTCGCCGTAGGTGGTATTCGCCGGGCCGCCGAACATCGCCGAAAGGCTGGTGGCAAGGCCGTCGCCCAGCATCGTCCGGTGAAAGCCGGGGTTCTCGACATAGTTGACGCCGGTCGTCGCCGAAATAGCACAGATGTCGCCGATGTGCTCCATCATGGTCGCCAGGGCAATCGGCATGATGGTGATAATCGAGGAGATTTCAAACTTCGCGAACGCCGCCGGATGGATGGCAACGCCAATCAAACGGGCTTCCCGCACCGCCGTGAAATCCACCGCGCCCATAAGGACCGCCGCCACGTAGCTGACCAAAATGGCAAGCAGGATGGGAACCAGCCGGACAATGCCCCTCCCCCAAAGGTTAAATACCAGCACCGCGGCCAGCGCAATCAGCGCAAGCGGCCAGTTGGTGGAACAGTTGCCAATGGCGCTCGGCGCGAGGATTAGGCCGATGGCGATAATAATCGGGCCGGTAACGACCGGCGGGAAAAAGCGCATGACCTTTTCCGAGCCGAAGAACTTCATCAGCGCCGCCATGACTAGATAAAGCAATCCTGCGCAGACCACGCCTCCACAGGCATAGGGGAGCATTTCGGTATTCGGCTTGCCGTCGAGCATGGGCGCTACAATCTGGTACCCGCCCAGGAACGCGAACGAGGAGCCAAGGAAGGCGGGCACCCTCCCGCGCGTCAGCAGGTGGAACAGCAGCGTCCCCAGCCCTGCCATCAGCAGCGTCGTGCCCACGTCCAGCCCGGTGAGCAGCGGCACAAGCACGGTCGCGCCGAACATTGCAAAGGTATGCTGGATGCCCAGCAGCACCATTTTCGGCACGCCAAGCTCGGCCGCGTCATAAATCCCGCGGCGCTCTAAAATATCGTTCCGCATGAAAATCCCCCTCTTTTGCTGTCATTTTCCTTACCTTTTACCCGGGGCCGGATTCCGCGTTGCCAACAAGCCCCGGGTTTATTATAGCACAAATATTTCCAAAATCAAACACCCTTTCGCATTTTTCCTAAATGTTTCCATTTCCCGGTTGTCCGTCCCGCTCTGCGGTGGGGCGGACAACCGGACAGACTCTTTTTACTGCCTGTTCGGAGACCAGTGGTCCATCCGGTTAGAAATTGGAGTGGGACTTGGAACGGGATTTTCGCAGGGCAAGGCAGAGGACGCAGGCGGGCCGACGCCCGTCAAATCCGATAACGCAGCCATGCGGAAATCCATCCCGAGGACGGCTTTGATTTCTGTCCGGATGGAGCACTAGGTGCGTGCCGGATTTCGTGAGAATTTGTCGTCAGGATAGGACGATTTCCCGCAGGAATCCTGTCGGATGTCAAGGGGAAGCGGCACATTCTGACGGCAAAGGCTCGCGTCAGACGGTGTGCCAATCGTTTCCGAACAGGCCGTGATGTACCCGGTCACGCTCCTCCGCGCGCTTGGCGTTGCCCCAGCGGTCCAGACTGCCCACCAGGTAGCCGGTAATCCGGCGGATGCGCTCAAACCCCACCCCTTCGCCAATGCGCTCTTCTTGTTTCTGTTTCATGTCGTTTCCTCCTTTTGTCCGTGGGGACAGATGTCCCCTTCCGGTTTATGAGCCTATTCTAGCAGGGGTGGTGTCCTATAAACGGGACTTGTCAACCTTTTTTCAAAGAAATTGAAAAATTTTTCTAGAATAAAAGTTGCGAAAAAAGCAAGCGCATGGTATCATAAATGCATGGATAACTATGACAGCTATGATCTTACAGATGAACAATGGAAGCGAATTCAGCCGCTGCTCCCGCCGGAATACACAGGGAAGAAAGGACGCCCCAGGAAAGATAATCGGACGATGTTGAACGGGATGCTCTGGATGAATCACTGCGGGACGCAATGGAGACAGCTTCCATTGCGCTACGGTCCGTGGCAAAGTGTTTATTCCCGCTTTGTAAAGTGGCGGGATGACGGCATCCTGGAATATATCCTTTCTGAACTGAATCAGGAAGCTGATACGGGAAAC
>CAJUJQ010000131.1 GCA_910586575.1 uncultured Clostridia bacterium
CACCGAGATCTACACTCTTTCCCTACACGACGCTCTTCCGATCTTGTAATGCCAGTGAGAATTCCGGGAAGATTGCTTCGACGGCGTCCTTTTCCTTTCTCCCCACAACAACCATAGCCGTGAAAAAGGATGCCCTCGGATAAATGGTGCACAGCGATTTTCCTGACTTTTTGAACTTGACATTCCATCCGCGTTCCATGCTGCATGCGCTGAAGTCAATCTTTTCCCTGCCCCCGTATTTCTCCTTCAAGGCAGAACAAAATTGAGGAAACAATGGGTTCCCAATGTATTCCCCGATATCATCCAATGTAGGATTCGCATACCGATCCTGCAAGTCAACCATGTTATTTCCCCCTAAATCAACGATTTTTCCATACAGACGCAATTCTCATCCCCGGCAAACTCACCGAATGCCTGACAAAAGCCATACCCGCACGACTGATAAAACGCCAGCGCGCCGTATTCCTCCGCCCCGGCCTCCAGCACCGCGCGTGTACATCCCTGCCGCCTCGCGTCATTTTCCACCACACGCATCAGCGTCCACGCGACGCCCTGCCGTCGCTGCCCCGGCTCGACGTAAACCCGTTTGATTTCGGCGGTATGCGCATCAAGATGCTGCCAGCCGCCGCACCCCACCGCCTGCTCACCATAAAGCGCCAGCATCCGGCAGTCCATAGCATCCAGCCGGTGGTGCTTCTGATACCGCTTTGTCAAATCATCGTACTTTTCCAAGAAATACGCGTCAAGCTCTCCTGTCAGGCGAAGCAACTCCGCGTCCTCTGCCTTGACGTGCTTAAAATGCAGCTCCACAGCCGTCCCCCCTTCTTATAAATACCGCGTCATGAGCACGGCGTCCTCTGCCGGACCGGTATAAAACCCCGGCCTGACGCCAACACGCGAAAACCCCATCTTTTCATACAGCGCGGCGGCGGGCCGGTTGGACGCCCGAACCTCCAGCGTGAGGAAGGAAAGCCCTTCCGCCTGCCGCACCAGCTCGCCGAGCAGGCACTCCGCGACACCGCGCCGCCGGAACGCGGGCAGCACCGCGACATTGGTAATATACCCTTCATCCAGCACGGTCTGGCAGCCAACGTACCCGGCAACCGTCCCGTCCTCGACCGCCGCAAGGAAAATCCCTTTCCCCAGCTCTTCGCGCAGCCCGTCCGCGCTCCACGGGTGACGGAAACACTGCTTTTCAATCGCGGCAATCCCTTCGATGTGCCGTTCCTCCATCCGTTCTACCGTCATTTTACAAGCTTTGCAATAATCGTCCGCACTGCTTCATAGATCTCATCTGCCGCACTGCGATAGGTCATTAAATCGCCGCCGAATGGGTCAGAAATATCCGAATCGGCAATCAAATACGTTTTTTCCTCCGCTTCCGGATACTGCTCCATCAGCCAATCATAATGTGCCGCCGTCATGCAGAAGATGTACTTCGCGTTATCCAAAATATCATGGTTGAGCAGCCTAGAGCGGTGCCCGCTGATATCCGCGCCGCGCTCCTTGGCGGCAGTCACCGCGAATTCCGACGCGGGCATTCCGCCGGTGGTATACAGCCCGGCGGACGCGGCCGTCAGCCCGGTGCGGGACTCGCCGCCCTGGCAGCGGAAAAATCCCTCCGCCATTGGGCTGCGGCAGGTATTCCCTGTGCAGACAAATAAAACGGTATCCATCGTTATCCCTCCTGAAATGATAAGCTGTAAATTCTGAAATTATCCCTTTGCGGTGTACCAGTCATACCCGCTGTGCGCCTCGGCAACCAGCGGGACGCGCATTTCAAAGGCGTGCTCCATCTCCTCACGCAAAAGGGCTTCCGCCCGCGCGGCTTCTTCCTTGGGCGATTCCAAAATCAGCTCGTCGTGCACCTGTAAAGTCAAGCGGCTTGACAGCCCCTCGGCACGCAGGCGGTCGCGCACCCGTACCATCGCAATCTTGATAATATCCGCCGCCGTACCTTGAATCGGCGTATTCATCGCGACACGCTCGCCAAACGCACGGACGTTAAATTGCTTGCTTTTCAGCTCCGGCAGATAGCGCCTGCGCCCGAACAGCGTTTCGACATAGCCCTTTTCCCTGGCGCTCGCCTTGATTTCCTCCATATAACGCGCTACGCCCGGATAGGTTTCCAGATAGCTCTGGATAAAGGCGGCGGCTTCCTTTTTGGTCACGCCAATATCCTGCGCCAAGGAGAAATCGGAAATGCCATAAACAATCCCGAAATTGACCGCCTTGCAGGAAGAACGCATCTGGCTTGTGACCTCCTCCAGCGGCACGCCGTATACCTTGGCGGCTGTGGTCGCGTGGATGTCCTGCCCATGCCGGAATGCTTCGGTCATTGCATCGTCGTTCGCGATATGCGCCAGCACCCGCAGCTCAATCTGCGAATAATCCGCGTCCACCAGCACATGGCCGGTGTCCTTCGCGACAAACATCCTGCGCATTTCCCGTCCCCGCTCGGTGCGCACCGGGATATTTTGCAGGTTCGGCTCGGTCGAGCTGAGCCGCCCGGTCGCGGTCACCGTCTGCTGGAAGTGCGTGTGCAGCCGCCCGTCCTCCGGGTCAATCACCTTCAAAAGCCCCTCTACATAGGTGCTTTTCAGCTTGGAAAGCTGGCGGTATTCCAAAATCCTGTCTACAATCGGATATTCCGCGCGCAGGCCTTCCAGCACATCCGCGCTGGTCGAATAGCCGCTTTTGGTCTTTTTGGAGCCTTTCAGGTGAAGATCCTCGAACAGCACCTTGCCCAGCTGCTTGGGAGAATTGATGTTGAATTCTGTCCCCGCTTCTGCGTAAATATCCTTGACCAGCTGCTCAATTTCAATCTCCAGCCCCTGCCCGAAGGCGGTCAGCTGTTCCGGGTCAATGCCCGCGCCGACGGCTTCCATCTCCGCAAGCACGCCCATCAGCGGTAACTCTACCTCATAATACAGCTTGTGCATGCCGTCCTGTTCCAGCTGCGGTTCTATTTTATGGTACAGTGCTTCCACCGCGCCGGTACAGCGCACCATTGCCGAAATGGCATCCTCCGCCCCGCCGAGCGGCGAAAACGCGTCCTCCCCGTGAAATACCGGCTCCGGCAGCTCCTGGTTCAGATAAGAGAGCGCAATACGATCCAGCGCATAGCCTCCCTCTGCCGGATTGAGCAGATACGCGCCAAGGCAAGTATCAAATGCGACCCCCTCCGGCTGGCCGCCGCGCCGCAGCAGAGCGGTCAGCAGCTCCTTTGCGTCGTGCAGCACCAGCTTGATTTTGCCGGAGAACAGGCGGCGCAGGATTTCCGGCCACTCCTCCCCTTGGAAGTCCTGTTCAAGCAGGACGTGAGCGGTGCCCTCCGACAGCAGGCAAACTGCGGAAAGGTTCCGGCTAACCGTTGCCGCCACAAACGGCGCGTCTGCCAGCGTGCGCAGCAACGCAAACGCCGTCTCGCAGTCTACACAGCGTTCGGTTTCGGCTTCCGCTGCCATTTCCGGCACAAGCTCCTCGGCGGACAGCCCCAGCCGCTTGATAAAGCCTTTGAATTCCAGCCGGGTCAGCAGCGCATACAGCGCGCCCTCGTCCAAGAACTGCATCGGCAAATGGGACAAATCGAGTTCCAGCGGCACATTCTGGTCAATCGTCGCCAGCCAGAAGGAATCCCGCGCCGCCTGCACGCCATCATTCAGCTTCTGCCGCTGCCCCTTCTTAATAAAGGGGTCGTCAATATGCTCATAAACGCCGTCCAGGCTGCCGAACTGGCGAATCAGCCCGAGCGCGGTCTTTTCGCCGATACCGGGCACGCCCGAAATATTATCCGAGGAATCACCCATCAACGCTTTCAGGTCAATCAGCCGCAGCGGCGGGAAGCCGTATTCCTCCTGAAAGCTTTCGGGCGTGTAGCTCTTATAGGTGGTCTGCCCCATGCGGGTGCTGACCAGCCGGACGGTCACATTTTCCCGCACCAGCTGAAGGCTGTCCCGGTCGCCGGTGACAATCACACAGGCATCGCCCTGCTCGGCGGCGCGGCGGCTGATAGTGCCCAACAGGTCGTCGGCCTCGTAGCCCGCCAGCTCACAGCGGATAATCCCCATCGCATCGAGCACCTCTTTGATGACCGGCAACTGGACCGCCAGCTCATCCGGCATCCCTTTGCGGGTCGCTTTATAGGTATCAAATTTCAAATGGCGGAAGGTCTTTTCGCGCCGGTCAAAGCAAACGATTGTGTGATCGGGCGCTTCCTCCTCATCGAGTCGGAAATAAGTGGACAAAAAGCCGTAAATCGCGTTGGTAAACAGCCCCTCGTGGTTGGACAACAGCCGGATGCCGTAAAAAGCGCGGTTCAGGATGCTGTTGCCGTCAATGACCATGATTTTCATATGCGTTCCTCTACTTTAGAAATGGTTATGTCTAGTATACTCCAAACCGCGCGGAATTTCCAGTCATACCGAAAATTATCCTGTTCCGTACCGCTGTCCGGCAAATCATTCGCCGGAATGCCGGAATCGGGCAGCCACCTTCACCGGATGGCTGCCCGAAAAACCGGAAGTCGTCACACTGTTTATCCCTTCAAATTTTTTAAAGCTTCCGGGTTGCTTGAAATAACCGCCCCAACAATCTGGCACGTTCCAAGGTCTGAACAGTCGCCGCAAGTCGCCACGCCTTTTTTCACCGCACACTGGCGAACACCACAGAGCATTTCACAAAATACCGTCTTAACGCCCTCAACACGACAGCCCTGACAATTTATATGTTCAGGCAAAATGGGGGCATGATTCAACTCAGCCCATAGTTTTGCGGTTTTTTCACGAAGCGCCTGATCGTCATTGATTGTCGCAAGATATGCGTCACATTTTTCACAGTCCAGTCCGCAATATCCAATCATATCTTTCATGGTTATGTACCTCCAAATTCCGATTTGTTACGATGATTATAGCATGGCACAGCTTTTCTGGCAATCCCCCACGGAATTGCCAAACCCTGGTCAATCCTGTACCAAGGCAACGAATTTCCGGGGTACGGCGCACAGCCCGCCGCATTCCGTCCGGAAAATCCTTGCAATTCCGCAGGCGGTAACATATAATAGATACCGTATTCAGATGAGGAGGAATCCCCCGTGCACTATCTTGACAATTCCGCGACGGCCCCGGTGCTGCGCGAATCCGCCGAACGCGCCTTCACGGTCATGACCGCCGATTTCGGCAACCCATCGAGCCAGCACAAAATGGGCATTGACGCCGCACACATATTAAAGGAAAGCCGGGAAACCGTTGCCGCCGCGCTCCATGCCGCACCGGGTGAAATCATCTTCACCTCCTGCGGGACGGAAAGCACCAATACAGCGCTTTTTGGCGCGGCGCGGCGCAGGCGGAAGGGGCACATCATCACAACGGCGATTGAGCACGCCGCCACCCTGTCCTGCTGCAAAAGGCTCGAACAGGAGGGCTTTGCCTTTACCTATCTCGCGCCGGACGAAACCGGCCATATTCCTGCCGCCGCGTTTGCCGCCGCCCTGCGGGATGATACCATCCTTGCAAGCATGATGTTGGTCAACAACGAAACCGGTGTGCAGCTCCCGGTGGAGGAATGCGGGCGGATGCTCAAGCGCCGCTGTCCCGAAGCTCTGTTCCATATTGACGCGGTGCAGGGATTGTTCCGCGTGCCGCTCACCCCATCCAAATGGTGCTGCGATCTGATGAGCGTCAGCGGGCATAAAATCGGCGCGCCCAAGGGCATCGGCGCGCTGTACCAAAGGAAGGGGCTGCACCTTCCTCCCCTGCTGCTCGGCGGCGGGCAGGAAAGCGGACTGCGTTCCGGCACGGAAGCGCTGCCGAATATCGCCGCCTTTGGCACGGCCTGCCAAATCCGCGCCGCCTCCTTTGAACGCGACGTGCAGCACGTGGAAACACTCCGGCAAGCGCTGCTTTCCGGCCTGCGGGAGCGCCTGCCGTGGGCGCTGGTCAACGGCGCGGGCGATGTGCCGCACGTGGTCAGCCTGTCGCTGCCCGGCTGCAAAAGCGAGGTCGTACTCCGGGTGCTCGAAAGCGACGAGGTTTATGTTTCGGCAGGCTCGGCCTGCTCCAAGGGCAAGGAAAGCCACGTCCTGCGCGCGATGGGGCTGGACAAAGCGCGTGTAGACAGCGCGCTGCGCGTTTCCTTCGCGCCGTTTAATACCACCGAAGATGTCGAGGCACTGCTGACAGGGCTGGGAAAAGCTGCCGCAATGCTGAAAAGAGGATAATGTATGAAAGAAGTATTATTATGTAAATGCGGGGAAATCGTATTGAAGGGCCTGAACCGCAGAGCCTTTGAGGACCGCCTGGTTGCCAATCTCCGCCGGCGGGTGCGGCGGGTGGCCGACTGCCCGGTTTCCCTGCGCCAGTCGGTGCTGTTCGTCGAAATCCCAGACGAGGCTGACGCGGACGCCGTGATGGAGGAAGTGCTCCGGGTGTTCGGCCTGGCGTCGGTCTGCCGCGCGTCGGTCTGTGAAAAGTCGCTGGACGCGATTTTAGAGACGGCGCAGCGCTATCTCGCGGACGAGCTGGCGGCGGCGCGCTCCTTCAAGGTCGAAACCAAACGGGCAGATAAGAAATTCCCGCTGACGTCGATCGGCGTTTCCCAGCATATTGGCGGTGAGCTTGCCCAGCGCAATCCCCATTTACGTCCGGATATGCACCATCCCGAGCTGACCGTGCATGTCGAAATCCGAGAACAGTACGCATTCGTGCACGCGGGGCCGAATCCGGGCGCGGGCGGCATGCCCATCGGCGCGAACGGGCGCGCGGCGCTGCTGCTCTCAGGCGGTATCGACTCCCCCGTCGCGGGCTATATGATGGCAAAGCGCGGGCTGGAGCTGGTCGGCATCCACTTTTTCAGCTACCCGTACACCTCGGAGCGGGCAAAGGAAAAGGTGCTCGACCTTGCAAAAATCCTGACGCGCTATGTCGGCCGGATGCCGGTACTGGTCGTACCGTTCACGAAGATTCAAGAGGCCATCCGCGATAACTGCCGCGAGGAGCTGTTTACCATTATCATGCGGCGGTTCATGATGCGGATTTCCGATCGGCTTGCCGCAGATTACAACTGTGGCGGCCTGATTACCGGCGAAAGCCTTGGGCAGGTCGCCAGCCAGACCATGCCCGCGATGGCGGTCACCGGGGCGGTTTGTAATCTGCCGGTGTTCCGCCCGCTGATTGGCATGGATAAAGAGGAAATTGTCCGGGTTGCGCGCAAAATTGATACCTTTGAAACCTCTATTTTGCCGTATGAGGACTGCTGCACGGTATTCACCCCCAAGCACCCGAACATCCGCCCGAACCTGCAAAAGGTGCTGGAATCGGAAAGCCGCCTGGACGCGGACGCGCTGGTCGAGGAAGCGCTCTCCGGCGTGGAGCGGATGATTCCTGATTGATAGAAAGAAGGCATTTATTTATGAACGCAGAACTGGTTGCCGTCGGTACGGAAATCCTGCTGGGCGACATTGTCAACACCGACGCGCAGGTGATTTCACAGGGCCTGAGCGAGCTGGGCATCGACGTATTTTATCAGACCGTGGTCGGCGACAATCCCAACCGGCTCGAGCGCGTCATCCGCGAAGCTGCCGACCGCGCCGATATCATTATCACGACCGGCGGGCTTGGGCCGACGCTCGACGACCTGACCAAGGAAACCCTCGCGCGGGTTTTCGGCAAAGAAATGGAGCTGCACGAGCCGTCCCTGGAGCGTATCCGCGCGTTTTTCGAGCGAATCGGGCGCGAAATGACCCCGAACAACGAAAAACAGGCGTGGCTCCCCAAGGGCTGCACGGTATTTGTCAACGAATGGGGCACCGCCCCGGGCTGCGCGTTTGAAGCGGACGGCAAGCATGTGATCATGCTGCCCGGCCCCCCGCGCGAGTGTGAACCGATGTTCCAGCAGTGCGCCATGCCCTACCTGTACCCATTGGCGGGCGGCTGCATTGTTTCCCGCAATATCCGTGTGTTCGGGCTGGGGGAATCGGCCATGGAAGCGCGGCTGCATGATCTGATGGAATCCATGCATAACCCGACCATTGCACCCTATGCCAAGGTCAGCGAGTGCTTTGCCCGCGTGACCGCCAAGGCAGAAAGCACGGAAGCCGCCGAAGCCCTGCTTGCGCCGGTGGTGGAACAGGTCGCCGGGATGCTGGGCGACGATGTTTACGGCATCGACGTAGATTCGCTCGAACAGGTAGTCGGCGACGGCCTGCGCAGGCGCGGCATGACCCTGGCCGTGGCGGAGAGCTGCACCGGCGGGCTGCTCTCCAAGCGCATTACTGATGTGGCTGGCTGCTCGGATTACTACCTGGGCGGCGTCTGCTCCTACTCCAATTCTGTCAAAATGAATGTGCTCGGCGTGCGCGCCGAAACGTTGGACACGCACGGCGCGGTTTCCCCGCAGACCGCCGAGGAAATGGCGGCAGGCGTCGCCCGCACGCTCGGTGCGGATGTCGGCGTCGGCATCACCGGGATTGCCGGGCCGGGCGGCGGCACAGGCGAAAAACCGGTCGGTTTGGTCTATATCAGCG
>CAJUJQ010000132.1 GCA_910586575.1 uncultured Clostridia bacterium
CCCGTTTTTGACCGCAGTACAGCGGGATTTGGATCTCTCTGGATTTCTGCAATTCTCTTTTTAGGGCAAGAATCGCCTTTAATCCGACCTTTTCAGCCGCTTTATATGCGATTTCTCCGGATTTCATTGCTTCTTTTGAGCAGCCCAAGGTTTGCAAACATTCCACAAAATCAAACAAATATTTCATCTGTTCTGCCGTCGTGTAAATGGTTTCTGTTTCCAAATTTACAGCGAATTTTCCACCATGATAATTCCAGGTTGAGCGGTAAAACAGGTGCTTCTTTTGGCTTGTAGTTATCACAAACAGAAACGGCGGTTTCTGCGGCATGGTCAGCTGATCCCGCAATTCCCGGACGTTATACAGGTGGATTCCGTTCGGGTCTACGACATAATTGTAAAAATACAGGCTGAACAGGTCAGCGCAGTCAGGGCAGACGTACTCCCCCACATACGCCCAGTCCGTGAAATTACTGGAGACGATATCTTTCGTACGGATTCCAGATGCGACGTGATTCTTGCAAATAGGGCAGTCAAATTCCACGTCATGCGCCGAGAACTGCTTGATTTTGACCTCTTTTACAAAGTCATTGCCTTTTCCGTCCCGTGTAAAGTAGGGTATGGTCTTTTCATCCACCGAATGACACCACCCCGCCACTGAACTTCACATCCTCCAGCTTTACGCCGGTGAAAGAGTGGGTAACTTGCTTCTCGCTGTCGTATATGGAAAGATTGTAAACACGGTCTTTCATGCCGAATGCGCGAAGGTCTTCTCGTTCCAACTTCACCAGCTCCCCAGTGAATCCGTTGTACGTTACTTGCATGGTGTTGGCCTCCTCTTTTTCTTTTGTGTTAAATACGCTCTCTGGCAAAACTTTATGTGCGAAAACCAAATTTTCTGCGTAACCCAGCGAGTTATTGTACTGAAGAAACGTCGGCACCCCCGGAAGAACATTGCATTCAAAATACTTCTTTCTGCACTTCTCGCAAAGCGTGGCAGACGGAGAATCTTCGTCGCAAGCGCAAGCATATACTTGCGTCAAACCTGATGTGCATCCGCAGATTTCACATTTATCATTCATTCCATTTTACCCACATAGAAAACAGCAAACTTTCAGTATTGGGCATACAAAGAAATCAAAAAGCCAAGACTTTTCCGGTGGCGGATCGTCTTTATGTAGCTCATGCAGAAAAACGATTGCTTCTGCCATTCTCTTGGATTCTCTACGTCTCCACCTGGTTTTGTACGAATCCTTCATCCCTTCATCTCCCCCTCAATAATCGCCTTGTACTGTGGAACATGATCCGCCACCGCCGGCTTCAAATACGGCTGGGCCCGCTGGCCGTGGGTCAGGTGCCATTGGCCTTTTGCGTCCTGGTAAACCCAGGGCGTTTGACGGCCACCGGGGTAATACTTGCCGGTCCCCAACTCCACATATGGGCCATATTCGCTGTTGGTTCCGATGTACACCGCCGGTTCCGTTGGCTCCACCTGATGAGTAATACTGTTGCGGAGGTTGCCCGTATCAACAGGGCACAGCAGCTTGGCATACCCCTCCGCCGTCAAACCGCACTTTTCCAGCGCCCGAAGAGCAGCGGCAAGCATTTCCTCTTTGGCAAGGCCGCTGTTGTCGGTGATTTCAATTTGCATTTCTACGTCCTTTTTGGTGTATCTGGATGGATTCTATCTCAGATTGGAGGAAATTGATAATTCTGCCATCTGGCGTTTCAAGAACCAGACCGTCCTCATCTGCCTCCGTCTCCTCTGAATCTTCAACGTAAATAATTCCTCCGGTAAATACTTGCCCACCAACAGCTTTCAGTGTCACATATGGAAGATTATTCGCGTAATCCCAAACATTAACCATCGTAATCCTCCTTTGTTGGAACAACGTGTGCTCCCTTTTTCCCATAATAGATACAGATTCTTTTGGTATCGTGGAATTTATCATCAGCATAGTATTTCCCTATCACAGCATCCGTTGTTACATATTCACGTATCTTCACAGAAGTTTCTCCAGTTTTTGTGATTGTGACCGTACCCGTACACGAAAATATGTCGACAAGTTTTTGAGACTCTCGGATATCCAGCGTAAAAATGCTCTGAGGCGTTCTCCCTTTTGCTGTTCTATCAGATAGATACCGCTCATACTGCGGCGTTCCTTCGATATGTTTTTGCTGCTGCTGAACACTAACCTTTGATGATAACTCCCCAGAATCTATCTTTGCTTTCAGTATAGCAAGATTCTTCTGATTTTGCAATGATTTCCACCACTCCAACACTTCTTTTGTTCTGATAGGATAAATCGCATCCGCTTCCGCACCCCGCTTGGACGCCTCCCATTGCGCATAGGTCATATTGGGCAGTGGTCCATACTGGTCCCGTCGGAGAGCGTCGCTCATATCCACGCCCTCCACCTCCGCTATCAGAGTACAGCGGCAGTTGTAGACGTTGGCCGGGGCCGCGTTCGGGTCGCCCGGGAACATGATATTCCCCAGAATGGAGTGAAACGGCTTGTCATTTGGCTGGGTCTGACCGTCCAGAAGCGCGTGAGCGTGCCGTGTCCTTCCGTCCAAGGTAGAAAGCCAGCGCTTTTTCATTCGGATGCCCATTTCCTCCGCCGCAAAGTAGCTGTCCAGCCGCCCGGCGTTCTGCGCGCCTGTTACCGCCGTGCGGGCGGCGCGAATAGCGCTGTTCCGATTCATGTCCGGAATTTTCTTTTGCAGGCGGTCGGCAAGATGCTTGATGCTTTCGCCCTGCAAAATACCGCTGGTAATCTGCGCGGTAATCTGTTTTTTGCCATACACCAAATCAAACCCGCGCTGTATCGCACGCTTTGGCGGATAATACGGCATCAGGTCTGGCTGTTCAACTATCAACCGTTTTACCGTGCGTTCATCCCAAAGGTTTAAACCGATATCCGCGCCCAATTCCTGCTCGATGGTATAAGCGGAAAAGTTGCGGTTCAACGTGTAAATTCCAGGTGTCGCGTCGTTTATGTATGCCGCTGCAACCTCGTTTGCATTGGTCATGCGCTCGGCTATTCTGTCTCGCAGGGCTTCAAACCGCTTCCCGCGCCCGATTTGCGCCAGCCGCCACTGTTTGTAATCCTCTGCCGTGTACAACTTGCCGTTGACTACTTTGCCTACCAGCTGCTTTTGTTCTGCATCCCGTGTCGGGAATTCCACAAAATAGTCGTCTATTTTTTTCTGTAGCTCTTTGGCGGCCTTTTTGTATTCGGCGGCTATGCGGTCTTCCAGCTTTTTCAGCTGTTCGCCTGTCCAGACGTGGGCTTGGTCAGGCTTTGGCATCAACTTTCCGCTTTCTAGGTTGCGCTATAAACCGGCATCCACACTTGGGGCAGTCGAACGTATCATATTCTAAACACTCTTCACCGCCAGAAACAGCCGCAAACCCTGTCTTTCCTTCATCTCTTGAAATATAATGCCTTTCAATAGTTGCGTCGTATTCACAACCGCAAATTTTACATTTCAGCATTTTGATTCTCCCCTTCGCCGTCTAATGCATCTTGCGGCTGATTATCAAACCGCCCCAAATCCTCCGCTGACTTCCGCTTCAGAATTTCATCCACCATATCCGCATCGCCCCAAATTGTAAGCAGTTTACGGGTTGTGTATTCGTCGTCAACGTATTCAACTCCCATCAAAATGGTTTGTGTTTCTTCCAATTTGTTTACAAGCTGGTTTCGAGTGTAACTCGGCTTGTCATCAATCCCGGCAAGCTCCAAAATTCCGTTGATAAACTCTGTTACTTGTTCCTCAAAATCATCTGTCTTTAAGTCAAGTGGGACATAGCTTGCTTTGATTGCCGTTGCGGTTTGGTTCCCGGCAGAAACCGCAGCGGAATCGAACGCCTGAAAATCCTGATAAAGCGCTCTCTCCAACATATCAATCGTTGTGTTCGTACCTTCGAACGGTGCTTCTATCGTTTGCGGTGTAATTTGTGCATCGTCCTGTCCGTCTACATGAACGACGCGCGTCAATCTCATGCGTTCCAAGAATTTCACGTCATCCATATCATCCATGCCGCCGTAATTTGACAATATCCAATAGATCAAATTACCCTCGCTGACATTGTTAACCATGTTAGAACGCGCCAAATCGAGCGCGTCAATGGTGTTTCGCCTCCCACAGATTTCAGACCGGCAATTCTCGTTGTTTTTCAGCGGTACAATCGGGAATGATGGATAATTCTGACCGTCATAGATTTCCGCGCCGTCTGCATCCGTCCGGCGGATTGATAACCGGTATTTCTGCTTTGGACGCAGGATTTGCATATCCTCGCCTTTGCGCTGGATAAAATCCGTGTAGCCGTCCGGCTCGTAAAGCGTCGCACGTAATGGCTTGTCGTCATCCACCTGCCAGAACCGCACGCCGGACATCAACGCGCCGTTTTCATCATCGTACAGCGGCACAAATTCAGTGATTTTGAAAACGTCGATATGGTCGAGATTCCAAAAACCGAACGATTCCCCGCCAATCAGTGCATATTTCCCGGCGCGTTTGACCTGTTGGTCGAACGGTTTCTTTTGCGTTCCCAGCCGTTTTTGTGTGTCGGTTTTCTGGAATGATACGCCATTCCCAAGCAAATACCCGTTTTCTTGATCTACCACGATTCGGAAAAACAGGCTCTTGATTTTATGGTTCGCAGTGTACATGTCTTTATGCGCTCTGCCCTGCATATCATAGATGATTTTCTCATATTTTGTGATAGTCGGGTTTTCGCCCTTGTAATATGCGTCTGCATCAATGGCGGTTTTGTACTGTTCGCTGCTTTTATGGTCTTTGATTGCTGCGCGGATAAAATCCATGCGCTTTGTGTCGTCCTGTCCGCAGTCCAGTAAATCCTGATAGGTTTTCACCCGCGCTGTTCACCTCCATCGCCCAGCTCATAAATTCCGCGATAATATCGACAGGCTATTGTTGCAACAAATTTTCCGCCCTGAGTATATAAATCATATGTTTCTGTCGATAAACTATCTTTCGGATTGCATTTCAATACGATTCCGCCAGAACCGTCATTTACGATCACTATTTTAGGCATTTCCTTCACCCTATCGCATAATCACAGGGGTGTATGGTTTCCGGTCTTTCCGCTGTACCAGATACATTGTTTTTACAAAATAGCGGATTGCGTCTTGGCAATGGTCGTTTTCTTTAATAACCGCATCAATCCCAGCATCCGCCGCTTTGCTGTCCCAGAGATATTCTCCAAATTCCCGAATAGCATTTTTGCAGCATCGCATAAATGCAAGGCAGTTCTCGTTTAGCATCGTGCAGACATCAGAAATGCCGTTCAGTACATCATTATCGGCATTCTGCGTATGATATCCGTTTTTCAGCAGTTCCGACTTCAGCGCGGAAGCGGACGGATCAATGATTATTCGTTTCGGCTTGATTCCGCCAAGCATCCCGTTCAAGCCGCTTACAAGCTCCCCAACCGTCGGCTGGTGCCGTTCATCGCGCCCGGAATAGTAATATTCCCGTAGGCATATCCAGCGCTTAGAATTGCGCTCACGCTGCCAGAGAAGGAATACAGTAGCGTTTTGGATGCCGAAATCTGATGATACGTAATAATCGCCCTCGGTTTCCGGTTCGGTGTTCAGGACGTGTTTTTCCTCGTCAAACATTGGATACACAAGACCATCGGCCGCTACCCATTCCCCAAGAATCCATCTATCATAATAGACTGTTCCATCATACTCTTTTTTTAGTTCAGCAATAACATTTGCAGGAAGTTTTCCATCGTCAATAATATAGCTTTGCTGGTAAATGTCTGCATCGCTGTCCAAGAATCTTTTGAACCAGTGGTTGGGGTTTTCGGGGTTGCACGTGCCGTCAAAATGCGAATGTTCGCACCTCAAACGGCTTTTCAGCATCTGAAATACTTCTTCTGACCATGTTGTTATTTCATCGCCGTAAACATATTCAAAAGTCGCACCCTGAATCCTCGAAACATGCTTTTTGTTGTCTGCTCCGAGCGCGTAAACTTTTTTTCCAAAAATGCTAACCGTGTTGTCGCTTCGTATATTTCCGACAAGCCCCGGCCAAATGGAACGCATAGGCTCTAATATGTTTCGTTCTAGCGTTCCCCTCGTGTCTCCAAGAAGAACCAGAAGCCCTTCCCCGCGAGACGCAATAATGCGCTTTGGAATTACAGTAGTATAATCTACATAGCTTTTTCCGCTGCCAGTTGCGCCAGTCTTGATATTCCATCTATGATTGCAGTTCTTCAAAAATTCAATCTGCTTTTCAGTCAATGGCACTATCTACACCGTCCAACAGCTCTTTTGCAGCTTTTAGATTTTCAGATTCACCTTTCGGTTCCCACGCCCCGAAATGTTTTCCCAGTAATTCAATTGCTTTCAGCTTATTCCCATACTTCAAATCGCTTTCCGGCAGATCGGAGGCCTGTTTTTCGGTGATTTCGAGAAGCTTTTCTATCACATAGTCTTGATTAACTTCAACGCGCTTCCCGCGTTTTTTCATTGCTTCCTGAATCGCGGCGGAAACTCTAGTTTTCCCCAGTAGCTCCGAACCGATCTTGTCAGCATTCTTTTGACTGTATCCAGCCCTTATCGCGGCCTGCGTGGCATTCAAATCCACAAGGTATTCCTGGACAAACATTTTTTGTTTTGCGGTTAATGACACTCTCACCACCCCTCAATCAAAAATCAAAATTATTATTATAGCCGCACCAATTTGAACCTGAATAAAATGCTGGTGTATGAAGATATCCTGGCATTGGAATAGAATTTATAACGGCTTGGGTTTGTTTAAATTGCGTCGCTTGCATTTGTAAACACATAATCCGTTTTTGCAAGTCTGCAATCTGTTCATCCGTACATTGGCACATCGAATAATCAATAGGATTTATGGTGGGTTCGGGTTTCCACCGCCTGACCTTTTCAAAGCTCCCATCTTGTTTCTGTCGCCATCCATCATATCCCCACCATAATTCTACCGGGATAAACGTAACATCCTGTTCGCAGGCCAGTTTTTCCATTCGTTCCAGATAGTCATGAACAGAAAACTTAAATTGAGCCGAAAAGGATGTTTTTTTCGCTTCTTTTATAGCTTTGCGATTATGTACTTCTTGAATTATAACAAGCACAAGAGATATAGCGCCAGCTGCCGATATACCCCCAAAAAATATGCATGCAATTAAATCGATCATGTTTCCATCTCATGAATTTCCGCTTTTTCACGAATTAAAGTAATCGTAGCCATATTTCTACTGATACATTCGTCGTGAATTGCATCGCAGATTCCTTTATCAAATATTCCGCTATTAAAAATTTTTTTCATATTATCAATTCCGATAAAACCTTTTTCCGGATCAATATGGAAATCAATTTTAACCTTTGCGACGTATTTCCCTCTATACATAATGCCCTACTTTTCTTCCCCACTTGCGCAAAAATAATCTTCGTCTATATATTCGTAATGGAGTTCGCATAAGAGCTTATTGTTTTCTTTTTTACAATATCTGCAATTTTTACAGCGCACAACCGCAACAGCATCAATAGTAGGGTCACTCATAATATATTCCACTCCAATAGACAAATCCTTTATTTTTTGCCGTTGCATTAAAGCGTTTGCATCAATCAGTCTCATTCCAATCCTCCAATACACGCAATCTCATCATCCGTGCGTAGGTCTTTTATTTGCACCCAGCCCCGCCGGGTGAGGATCGGGTGCTCCGCCGTGGCCTTGATGCTCCGCCCATCGGCAAGCGCACGCAGGGCGGACGGGTAATCTTTCTGGAGAACGGCAGTCAATTTTTTCCGCATCAGCCGCCGTAAACAATACACCCTTTTCCCCAGTCATTTTGTTTGCTACCATGTCGCAGCCCTTTTTAGTCAAAAGATAACAGGGACGGGTTTCACCTTTGCTGTCCTGATAAGTGGATAGAATGAAGAAATCAACGCGGGAGAAATCTCCCGCGTTAGAAATGTAGTCAGTCCGCATAAACCCGAATAGATTTCATTAAATCGTTGTGCGGACGTTCTACCATTCGCGCCACATCCCTGCTGTTGACTACATCAACATCGTTGAAATTAAATACTGTCAGTTCATGCATTTTGGTATACCGCCATTTCTATAGTCTCACCCGTTTTTGATAAATCGGGGCAGGCGCGGTAAGGTGGCACCCACGCTTTTTGGCTCCGGTTGCCTAGCCCCGGTTATGGTGACGCATCCGGGAGTTGAACCCAGCATACAGAGTTGAAAGCCCTGCGTCTTATCCGCTTGACTAATGCGTCATGTTGGCACTATCGCAGTTCCCGCGCCCCTATCTTGCATTCGCCTGACCACAGTCGAACTCCACGAGGAATGGAACAAGTGTATGCCGGTTTTTCTACGCTATAGTGTTATAGCGCGTCGCCCCGGCAGGATGGGGCGCTTGCTGAACCGAAAAGCCCTGGTACGGATAACGGCTCATGCACCGCGTTCCGCATATGCGCTTGACGCTTAGATTGTCACACAGAAGGATGCTATTC